>NZ_JBFIKK010000014.1:0-38848 GCF_041600255.1 Nocardioides sp.
CTGACCGCCGACCTGGCCGCGGGAGTACGCCGTGCGTAGGGTCCCGGTCCTGGTCGCGCTCGGCACCGCCCTCGTGCTGCTGCTGACCGCCTGCGGCGGTGGCGCCACCCCGGAGCAGGAGTTCCGCGGCGCGGTCCTGACCGAGCCGTACGAAGTCGCGCCGATCGCGCTGACCGACACGTCCGGGCAGGAGTACTCCCTGGCCCGCGACACCGACAAGCCGCTCACCCTGGTCTTCTTCGGCTACATCAACTGCCCCGACATCTGCCAGGTCGTGATGGCCTCGCTGGCCTCGGCGATGACCCGGCTGGACGAGGACGACCGTGCCCGCGTGGACGTCGTCTTCGTCACCACCGACCCGGCGCGTGACACCCCCGAGGCGCTGCGCACCTACCTCGACCGTTTCGACCCCTCCTTCATCGGCCTGACCGGCGACCTGGACGAGATCGTCGCGCTCGGCGAGCCGCTCGCGGTCGCCGTCGAGCAGGGCGAGAAGCTGCCCAGCGGGGGGTACGAGGTCACCCACGGCACCCACGTGACCGGCGTCGACGGCAACGACGAGGCGCCGGTGGTGTGGACCCAGGGGACCTCGGCCGCCCAGTTCGCCAGTGACATCCACCAGCTCCTCGGCCAGAAGGGCTGACATGCTCCCGCTCCTCACCGCCCTGTCCATCCCCAGCCCCTCCTCGGGGATCTGGTACCTCGGCCCGGTGCCGATCCGCGGCTACGCGCTGGCGATCATCGCGGGCATCCTGGTCGCCATCTGGATCGGGGAGCGGCGCTGGGTCGCTCGCGGGGGACGGTCCGGCGACATCAGCGACCTGGCCGTCTGGGCGGTTCCGTTCGGCCTGGTGGGCGCCCGGATCTACCACGTGCTGACCGACAGCGCGCTCTACTTCGGCGACGGTCGCAACCCCGTCGAGGCGCTCTACATCTGGCGTGGCGGGCTGGGCATCTGGGGCGGGGTCGCCCTGGGGGCCGTCGGTGTCCTGATCGGGGCTCGTCGCAAGGGCATCCGGATCCTGCCGGTGCTCGATGCGATGGCGCCCGGTGTCCTGGTCGCCCAGGCGCTGGGGCGCTGGGGCAACTGGTTCAACCAGGAGCTCTTCGGTTCTCCCACCACGCTGCCGTGGGGCCTGGAGATCGAGCCCGACCTGCGACCCCTGGGCTACTTCGAGTACGCCACCTTCCACCCGACCTTCCTCTACGAGTTCGGGTGGAACCTCGCCGCCTTCGCCGTGGTGATCTGGGCCGACCGTCGCTTCCGGCTCGGTCACGGCCGGGTGCTGGCGCTGTACGTGATGGCCTACACGCTGGGGCGTGGCTGGATCGAGACGCTGCGCATCGACGACGTCCAGCTCGACGACGTGCTGGGCCTGCGGCTCAACGTCTGGACCTCGATCGTGCTCTTCTTCCTGGCGGCGGCCTACTTCGTCGTCAGCTCCCGGCTGCGACCCGGCCGGGAGACTGAGGTCTATCTCACGGGACGGGCCCCCGCCGGCGACGACTCCGAGGCGGAGACGGCCCGCTGAGCCACTGTCCGGGACTCAGTCGTCCCGGATCCGCCGGCGACGGCGGTGATAGCCTGACCCTTCGCTAGGGCCAATGTCGTCCCCTGCTTGCCACTGCACTGATGACCTGCCCGTCGTCCCGGCTCCGGCTGGGACGAGGGCACAGACGACGACGGGAGAATGCCCGGTGCCTGCTCACTCCGCATTCCCGCCGCCCCAAGGGCTCTACGACCCCCGCCACGAGCACGATGCGTGTGGCGTGGCGTTCGTCGCGACCCTGACCGGCGTTGCCAGCCACGACATCGTGGCCCAAGCTCTCACCGCCCTGCGCAACCTCGAGCACCGCGGTGCCGCGGGCGCCGAGCCCAACTCCGGTGACGGTGCCGGCATCCTGATGCAGGTGCCGGACGCCTTCCTGCGTGCGGTCGTGGACTTCGAGCTGCCCGCGCCGTCGTCGTACGCCGTGGGTACGGCGTTCCTCCCGGGTGACGCGGAGGCGGTCGTCAAGACCCGCCGTCGGATCGAGGAGATCGCCGAGGAGGAGGGCCTGACCGTCCTCGGCTGGCGTGCCGTGCCGATCAACCCCGACGTGCTCGGCGCCACCGCCCTCGGCGTGATGCCCGAGTTCAGCCAGCTCTTCGTCTCCGGTGCCGACTCCCGGATCAGCGGGATGGCCCTGGAGCGGCGCGCGTTCTGCCTGCGCAAGCGGGCCGAGCACGAGACGGACGTCTACTTCCCCTCGCTCTCCTCGCGCACGCTGGCCTACAAGGGCATGCTGACCACCGACCAGCTCGACAACTTCTTCCCGGACCTGCTCGACGAGCGGATCGCCTCCGCGATGGCCGTCGTGCACTCCCGCTTCTCCACCAACACCTTCCCGAGCTGGCCGCTGGCGCACCCGTTCCGGTTCATCGCCCACAACGGCGAGATCAACACCGTGATGGGCAACCGGAACTGGATGCGGGCCCGGGAGGCACTGCTCGACTCCGACCTGATCCCGGGCGACCTGAACCGGCTCTTCCCGATCTGCACCCCCGGCGCCTCCGACTCCGCCTCCTTCGACGAGGTGCTCGAGCTGCTGCACATGGGCGGGCGCACCCTGCCGCACGCGGTGCTGATGATGATCCCCGAGGCGTGGGAGAACCACACCGAGATGGACGCCCAGCGGCGCGCCTTCTACGAGTTCCACTCCGCGATGATGGAGCCGTGGGACGGCCCCGCCTGCGTCGTGTTCACCGACGGCTCCCAGATCGGCGCGGTCCTGGACCGCAACGGCCTGCGACCCTCGCGCTACTGGGTCACCGAGGACGGGCTGGTCGTGCTGGCCTCCGAGGTCGGCGTGCTCGACCTTGACCCGGCCACGATCGTCCGCAAGGGCCGGCTCCAGCCCGGCCGGATGTTCCTCGTCGACACCGACGAGCACCGCATCATCGAGGACGAGGAGGTGAAGTCCTCGCTCGCCGCGGAGCACCCGTACGACGAGTGGCTGCACGCCGGCCTGATCCACCTCGACGACATCCCCGAGCGCGAGCACATCGTGCACACGCACGCCTCGGTCACCCGTCGCCAGCAGATCTTCGGCTACACCGAGGAGGAGCTGCGCATCCTGCTGACCCCGATGGCGAACTCGGGGGCCGAGCCGCTCGGGTCGATGGGCACCGACACCCCGGTGGCGGCGCTCTCGGAGAAGCCGCGGCTGCTGTTCGACTACTTCACCCAGCTCTTCGCCCAGGTCACCAACCCGCCGTTGGACGCCATCCGCGAGGAGCTCGTCACCTCGCTCAACGGCACCATCGGGCCGGAGGCCAACCTGCTCGAGCCGGCGCCCGCGTCGTGTCGCCAGGTGGTCCTGCCGTTCCCGGTGATCTCCAACGACGACCTGGCCAAGATCCGTCACATCAACCGTGACGGGGACATGCCCGGCTTCATCACCCACGTCTCGCGCGGCCTCTACGACGTCGAGGGTGGCGGCGCGGCCCTCGCCCAGCGGATCGACGAGATCTGCCAGGAGGTCTCCGAGGCGATCGCCGACGGGGCGCGGATCATCGTGCTCTCGGACCGGCACTCCACCGCCGAGCTGGCGCCGATCCCGTCGCTGCTGCTCACCGGCGCCGTCCACCACCACCTGGTCCGGGAGAAGACCCGCACCCAGGTCGGCCTGCTGGTCGAGGCCGGCGACGTCCGCGAGGTGCATCACGTCGCGCTGCTCGTCGGGTACGGCGCCGCAGCGGTCAACCCCTACCTCGCGATGGAGTCCGTCGAGGACCTCGCGCGGGAGGGCTACTACGTCAAGACCGACCCCGACGCGGCCGTGAAGAACCTGATCAAGGCGCTCGGCAAGGGTGTCCTCAAGGTGATGTCGAAGATGGGCGTCTCCACGGTGGCCTCCTACACCGGGGCGCAGATCTTCGAGGCGCTCGGCCTCTCGCAGAGCGTGGTCGACAAGTACTTCACCGGCACCACCTCCAAGCTCGGCGGCATCGAGCTCGACACGATCGCCGAGGAGGTCGCCCGGCGCCACGCCACGGCGTACCCCCGCGGCGGCATCGCGCCGGCGCACCGCGAGCTCGAGATCGGCGGCGAGTACCAGTGGCGTCGCGAGGGCGAGCCGCACCTGTTCGACCCCGAGACGGTCTTCCGGCTCCAGCACGCCACGCGGGCCGGGCGCTACGACGTCTTCAAGCAGTACACCGAGCGGGTCAACGAGCAGTCGGCCCGACTGATGACGTTGCGCGGGCTCTTCGACTTCAAGGACGCCTCCGCGACCGGCCGTGGGCCGATCCCGATCGAGGAGGTCGAGCCGGTCTCCGAGATCGTCAAGCGCTTCTCGACCGGGGCGATGTCCTACGGCTCGATCAGCAAGGAGGCGCACGAGACCCTCGCGATCGCGATGAACCGGCTGGGCGCGAAGTCCAACACCGGTGAGGGCGGCGAGGACCCCGATCGCCTCTACGACCCGGAGCGCCGCAGCTCGATCAAGCAGGTCGCCTCCGGTCGCTTCGGCGTGACCGCGGAGTACCTGACGAACTCCGACGACATCCAGATCAAGATGGCCCAGGGCGCGAAGCCCGGCGAGGGCGGACAGTTGCCCGGGAACAAGGTCTACCCGTGGGTGGCCAGGACCCGGCACTCCACGCCCGGCGTCGGCCTGATCAGCCCGCCCCCGCACCACGACATCTACTCGATCGAGGATCTCGCCCAGCTGATCCACGACCTGAAGAACGCCAACCCGAGCGCCCGCGTCCACGTGAAGCTGGTCTCCGAGGTCGGCGTCGGCACGGTCGCGACGGGCGTCTCCAAGGCCCACGCGGACGTCGTGCTGATCTCCGGCCACGACGGCGGCACCGGCGCGGCTCCGCTGACCTCGCTCAAGCACGCGGGCGGACCCTGGGAGCTCGGCCTGGCCGAGACCCAGCAGACGCTGCTGCTCAACGGGCTGCGGGACCGGATCGTGGTGCAGACCGACGGTCAGCTCAAGACCGGTCGTGACGTGATGGTGGCGGCGCTGCTCGGTGCCGAGGAGTACGGCTTCGCCTCGGCCCCGCTGGTCGTCTCCGGCTGCATCATGATGCGGGTCTGCCACCTCGACACCTGCCCGGTGGGGGTCGCGACGCAGAACCCGGTCCTGCGCGAGCGCTACTCCGGCAAGGCCGAGTACGTCGTGAACTTCTTCGAGTACGTCGCCGAAGAGGTCCGCGAGCTCCTCGCCCAGCTCGGCTTCCGCACCCTGGACGAGGCGATCGGGCGGGTCGAGAACCTCGACATCGTCGACGCCGTCGAGCACTGGAAGGCGTCCGGGCTCGACCTGACGCCGATCCTGCACCGTCCCGAGCTCCCCGAGGGTGCGGCGCTGCGCAACGTCACCGTCCAGGACCACGGACTGGACAAGTCGCTCGACGTGACCACGCTGGTGCCGATGGCCCAGCCGGCGCTCGAGAACGGCGAACCGGTGCGCGGGCGGGTGGAGATCCGCAACGTCAACCGCACCGTCGGCACGATCCTCGGCCACGAGGTCACCAAGAAGTACGGCGGCGAGGGCCTGCCCGACGGCACGATCGACCTGACCTTCCACGGCTCCGCCGGTCAGTCGTTCGGCGCGTTCGTGCCCCGCGGCATGACCCTGCGCCTCGAGGGCGACGCCAACGACTACGTCGGCAAGGGCCTCTCGGGCGGCCGGATCGTCGTACGTCCCGACCGGACGGCGACCTTCGACGCCAGCCAGCAGATCATCGCCGGGAACGTGATCGCCTACGGTGCCACGTCGGGCGAGATCTTCATCCGCGGCGGGGTGGGGGAGCGGTTCTGCGTCCGCAACTCCGGCGCCCGTGCGGTCGTCGAGCGTGTCGGCGACCACGCCTGCGAGTACATGACCGGCGGCCGGGTGGTCGTGCTGGGCAAGACCGGGCGCAACATCGCGGCCGGCATGTCCGGCGGCATCGCCTGGGTGCTCGACCTCAACGAGGGCCGGGTCAACCGCGAGCTCGTCGAGCTCGGGCCGGTTGTCGGCGACGCCGCCGTCGAGCTCGAGGAGCTCGTCCGCGCCCACGCCGAGGAGACCGGCTCCACGCTCGCCGAGGAGCTGCTCGCCGACTGGGAGACCTCCCTGACCCGCTTCACCGAGATCATGCCCGCCGACTACCGGCGCTCGCTTGAGGCGAAGGCCAAGGCCCTGGAGGCCGGCCTGGACGAGAACGAGACCGCCCACGCGATGATGGAGGCCCTCCATGGCTGACCCGAAGGGATTCCTGAAGAACGGCCGCGAGGTCGCCCCCCGGCGGCCCGTCGAGGAGCGGATCCACGACTGGAACGAGGTCTACCCCGACGGGATCGGCCGCGCTCTGCTGCCGATCATCACCACCCAGGCCGGACGCTGCATGGACTGCGGCATCCCGTTCTGCCACCAGGGTTGCCCGCTGGGCAACATCATCCCGGAGTGGAACGACCTGGTCTGGCGTGACGACTGGGAGGGCGCCATCGAGCGCCTGCACGCCACCAACAACTTCCCGGAGTTCACCGGTCGGTTGTGTCCGGCCCCGTGCGAGACCGCCTGTGTCCTGGGCATCAACCAGGACCCGGTCACGATCAAGAACGTCGAGGTCGCGATCATCGACAAGGCGTGGGAGTCCGGTTTCGTGCGGCCCCAGCCGCCCGAGTGGCTCTCCGGGAAGACGGTGGCCGTGATCGGCTCCGGCCCGGCCGGCCTGGCCGCGGCCCAACAGCTCACCCGTGCCGGTCACACCGTCGCCGTCTACGAGCGGGCCGACAAGATCGGCGGCCTGCTGCGCTACGGCATCCCCGAGTTCAAGATGGAGAAGAAGCACCTCGACAAGCGCCTGGACCAGATGCGCCGCGAGGGCACCATCTTCCGGGCCGGGGTGGAGGTCGGCGCCGACCTCACCGCCGACAAGTTGCGCGACCGCTACGACGCCATCGTGCTGGCCATGGGCGCGACGCAGGCCCGCGACCTCCCGATCCCGGGGCGTGAGTTGTCCGGGATCCACCAGGCGATGGAGTTCCTGCCGCAGGCGAACCGCGCGGCGCTCGGCGAGGAGGTCGAGGGCCAGATCCTCGCCACTGACAAGCACGTCGTGATCATCGGTGGCGGTGACACCGGAGCGGACTGCCTGGGCACCTCCACCCGCCACGGGGCGGCCTCGATCACCCAGCTGGAGATCATGCCGGAGCCGCCGCAGAGCCGACCGGCGAACCAGCCGTGGCCGACCTACCCGATGACCTTCCGGGTCTCCTCGGCGCACGAGGAGGGCGGCGACCGCGTCTACGCCGTCTCCACCCAGGAGTTCCTCGGCGACGAGGACGGCAACGTCCGGGCGCTGCGCCTGGTCGACGTGGTCTTCGAGGGCGGCAAGCTGACCGAGATCGAAGGCACCGAGCGCGAGATCCCCGCGGACCTCGTCCTCTTCGCCATGGGCTTCACCGGCCCGGAGCAGGACGGACTGGTCGACCAGCTCGGGGTCGAGCTCGACGAGCGGGGCAACGTGGCCCGCGACTCGTCGTACCTCTCCTCGGTGCCGGGCGTCTTCGTCGCGGGTGACGCCGGTCGTGGTCAGTCGCTGATCGTCTGGGCGATCGCGGAGGGGCGGGCCGCAGCGGCGGCCGTCGACACCTTCCTCACCGGGTCGACCACGTTGCCGGCGCCCATCCCGCCCACGGAGCGTCCGCTGCTGGCCTGATCGACCCTGGGGCCGATTCGGTTGTTGGATCGATCCAAGGGTCCGCTAGGCTCAGCGGGTGCGCAAAGCCAAGATCGTCTGCACCCTCGGCCCTGCAACCGCCCCGGAAGGTCGCGTCCGTGAGCTCGTGCTCGCGGGCATGGACGTCGCCCGGCTGAACATGAGCCACGGCAGCCATGCCGACCATGCGGAGGCCTACCGGCAGGTCCGGGCGGCCTCCGACGAGACCGGCAAGGGGGTCGGGATCTTCGCCGACCTACAGGGCCCGAAGATCCGGCTCTCGACGTTCGCCAACGGCCCGGTGCTGCTCGAGCGAGGTCAGGCCTGGACGATCACCACCCGGGACGTGCCCGGCGACGCGGTCGAGGCCGGGACGACGTATGCCGGCCTGCCCGGCGACGTGCAGGCCGGCGACCCGATCCTGATCGACGACGGCAAGGTGCGGCTGCGGGTCACCTCGGTGTCCGGGCAGGACGTGCACACCGAGGTCGAGGTGGCCGGCAAGGTCAGCAACCACAAGGGCATCAACCTGCCCGGTGTCGCCGTGTCGGTGCCGGCGCTGTCCGAGAAGGACATCGAGGACCTCCGCTTCGCCCTGCACCTGCGGGTGGACTTCGTCGCCCTGAGCTTCGTGCGCGACGCCCGCGACGCCGAAGACGTGCGGGCGATCATGCGCGAGGAGGGCGTGCAGCTGCCGGTGATCGCCAAGATCGAGAAGCCGCAGGCGGTCGAGAACCTCGACGAGGTGATCGCGGCCTTCGACGGCTTCATGGTCGCTCGCGGGGACCTGGGCGTGGAGTGCCCGCTCGAGGACGTGCCGTTCCTGCAGAAGCAGATCATCGAGAAGGCCCGGCTCAACGCCAAGCCGGTGATCGTGGCGACCCAGATGCTCGAGTCGATGATCACCAACCCGGCGCCGACCCGGGCCGAGGCCTCCGACGTGGCCAACGCCGTCCTCGACGGCGCCGACGCCGTGATGCTCTCCGGTGAGACCAGCGTGGGGGAGTTCCCCGTGCACACGGTCGAGACGATGGCCCGGATCATCTCCGCCACCGAGCTGCACTCCACCGAACGGCACGGGCTGGGGCGGGTCAAGGAGATCGACTGGGACCCGCACACCCGGGGCGGCGTGATCGCCAAGGCGGCCGCCGAGGTGGCCGAGAGGGTCCGCGCCAAGTACGTCGTCGCGTTCACCCAGAGTGGCGACTCCGCGCGCCGGATGTCGCGTCTGCGCGAGGCCATCCCGATTCTGGCGTTCACGCCCGAGGCCTCGGTGCGCTCCCAGCTGGCGCTGAGCTGGGGGGTGGAGACCTTCCAGACCCAGCCGGTCGACCACACCGACGAGATGGTCCGTCAGGTCGACGAGCAGCTGCTCCAGATCGGACGGGTCCAGGAGGGCGACCTGGTGGTGATCATCGCCGGGAGCCCGCCGGGGATCCCCGGCTCGACGAACGCCCTGCGCATCCACCAGATGGGCGACGCCATCCGTGGCGTTGCGCCGGCGTACCGCCGACCGTTCTGACCCGCGTGGCGGGCGATGCTGGTGCTGGGTGCCCCGGGTGGGATTCGAACCCACACTGGACGGTGTTTGAGACCGCTTCCTCTGCCGTTGGGATACCGGGGCGCGGGGCGAAACGCTACCCGATCCTCGCCGGATAGCCTTGCCCGGTGAGCCCTACTGCCAACACCGTGCCCCGCAGCGTCGTCATCGCCGAGGACGAGGCCCTCATCCGGATGGACCTCGCCGAGATGCTGACCGAGGAGGGGTACGACGTCGTCGGCCAGGCCGGTGACGGCGCCCGGGCCGTGGAGCTCGCCGAGACCCTGCGGCCCGACCTGGTGATCCTCGATGTGAAGATGCCGATCCTGGACGGCATCGCGGCCGCGGAGCGGATCGCCAGCCAGCGGATCGCGCCGGTCGTGATCCTCACCGCCTTCGCCCAGCGCGAGCTCGTCGAACGGGCCCGTGACGCCGGGGCGATGGCCTACCTGGTCAAGCCCTTCTCCAAGGGCGACCTGGTGCCGGCGATCGAGATGGCCGTGAGCCGCTTCGCGGAGCTCTCGCTGCTGGAGCGGGAGGTCGCCGACCTCACCGAGCGGCTGGAGACCCGCAAGGCGGTGGACCGCGCCAAGAGCGTGCTGCAGGAACAGCTCGAGCTCTCCGAGCCCGAGGCCTTCCGCTGGATCCAGAAGACCGCGATGGACCTGCGACTCTCGATGCGACAGGTTGCCGAGGGGGTCGTGACGCACGGCCCGGACCTGACCGGATAGCCTCCCGCCCGGACGCGGTCATCGGGGGCTGGTCACGCGCACGTCTCGAGCGTGTCACGAGAGGGTCAAGACCGGAAAACGTCGCGACCCGTCCTTATCCATGTGGCGCACGCCACGTCTTTGCGCCCTAGACTGCCGGGGCGTACCCAGCCGGGTACGCGGGAGGAGAACTCAACTTGACGACACGACTCGTTGTCCGCGAGCGGACGCGGGGCAGAGGTGCAGCCGGGCTGGTCCTGACGCTGCTGCTGGCCCCGCTGGTCCTGCTCCTGGCCCCGGCCGCGCAGGCCGTGGACACCTTGTGCCTGCCTTCGGAGACCACTGCGTGCCTCGCCGGCACCGTGCGCACCGAGGAGGAAGTGGTGGCAGGTGTGGACCTGTCGATCACCGGCCCCGACGGTGTCGAACAGACCGTCACCACCAGCGACACCGGCAAGTGGAACCTCTCGGTCACCGAGCCGGGCAAGTACACCGTCGCGTTCGTCGAGGGAAGCCTCTCCGAGGAGCTGGTCGGGGGTGACGCGGTGGTGGTCAAGGTCAAGCTCGGCGGCACCGCGCCCGCGATCCTCGAGGTCCGCACCGCCGACTACCAGGCGTCCGAGACCTTCGGTGCCCAGATGATGCAGAGCTCGGTGAACGGGCTCCGGCTGGGCCTGCTCCTGGCGCTCGCCTCGGTCGGGCTCTCGTTGATCTACGGCACCACCGGGCTGTCCAACTTCGCTCACGCCGAACAGGTCGGCCTGGGCGGCATCGTGGCCTACGGCCTGATCAACCTGCAGGGGATGAACCTCTGGGTGGGTGGACTGCTGACGATCATGATCTGCGGCTTCACCGGCTGGTTCCAGGATCGGGTGATGTGGCAACCGCTGCGACGGCGAGGTCTGGGCCTGACCCAGCTGATGATCGTGACGATCGGTCTGTCGCTGGCGATGCAGTACTCGTTCCAGTTCTTCGTCGGCGCCCGCACCGTGCGCGTCATCCAGGACAACCCCACGATCCGCGAGATCGGTCCGGTCGTGCTGACCAACCAGTCGCTGGCGGCGATGGGGATCTCGATCGTGGTGCTCTCCGCGGTCGGCTTCGCGCTGCTGCGCACCCGGGTGGGTCGCGCCACCCGCGCGGTCTCCGACAACCCGGCGTTGGCCGCGGCCTCGGGGATCGACGTCGACAAGGTGATCCGGCTCGTCTGGACGGTCGCCATGGCGCTGGCCGGGCTGTCGGGGATCATGTACGCCCTGGTCACCAACGGCATCAAGTGGGACTCGGGGCTGCAGATCCTGCTGCTGCTCTTCGCAGCCGTCACCCTCGGTGGTCTCGGGACCGCCTTCGGTGCCCTGGTCGGGTCGATCATCATCGGCCTGGTCGTGGAGATCTCGCCCGTGCTCGGCATGCCCGGTGACTTCAAGTACGCCACCGCGCTGCTGATCCTCATTCTTCTGCTCCTGGTCCGACCACAAGGTCTGCTCGGTCGCCCCGAGCGGGTCGGTTAAGGAAGGGCTGTCATGGACCTCATCCAGTCGATTCTGAACAGCATGCTGCGCGAGGCGATCTCGCCGCAGACTGCTGCCGTCGCCATTGCGGCGATCGGTCTCAACGTGCACTTCGGTTTCACCGGGCTGCTCAACATCGGTCAGTCCGGCTTCATGCTGCTCGGCGCCTACGGTTTCGCCATCTCGATCGGGTACGGGATTCCGCTCCCGATCGCGATCCTGATCGGTTTCGGGGCCTCCCTGGTCTTCGCACTCGTCCTCGGGGCGCCGACGCTGAAGCTGCGCGGTGACTACCTCGCCATCGTGACGATCTCGGCCGCCGAGATCATCCGGTACGTCGGGCGGTCGGCGTTGCTGACCGACTTCACCGGCGCGGCCCAGGGCCTGCAGGGCAAGTCGTACCGTGACCCGTTCACGAACCTGTCGTTCTTCGGGGACGGCAGCACCATGCTCAGTGCCTTCAACTACAAGGACGTGGCCGACGGCTCGACGCTCGTGCGCGGCCTCGCCTGGCTGCTCCTGGCGTTGGCGATCGTGGCCCTCGTGCTGGTGCTGCGGCACAAGCGACCGGGCAGCACCAGCCCGATGCACCGCTTCGGTCGCCCGGTCGTGCTGACCCTGCTGATCGCTCTGATCGCATTCCTGCCGTTCTTCCTGATGCCGGTGACCTACCAGAACACCGGGGTCAACGGCTGGTGGGTGCGCACCATCGCCTGGTTGCTCGTCGCGGCCAGCCTGCTCGTGGTCTGGCTGCTCGTGCGCAGCCCGTGGGGCCGGCTGCTGCGCGGCATCCGCGAGGACGAGGACGCGATCCGCAGCCTCGGCAAGAACGTCTTCGCGATCAAGATGCAGGCGCTGGTCATCGGTGGTGCCTTCGGTGCCCTCGGCGGCATGCTCTACGTCCTGCCGTCCTCGGTGCAGCCCGACTCGATGGGCCGATCGCTGACGTTCTTCTGCTACACCGCCCTGCTGATCGGTGGCGCCGCCACGATCTTCGGCCCGGTGCTGGGCGCGATCATCTTCTACAGCGCTCGCATCATGATCAAGGGCATCGCCAACGGCTACGTGCCCGACAACATCATGAGCGGCCAGCAGACCGAGCAGTTCTCGTTCATCGTGGTGGGTGTCGCCCTCATGCTGATCGTGATCTTCCGGCCACAGGGAATTCTCGGCGACAAGAGGGAGCTCCGGTTCAATGTCTGACATGACGAGCACGACCACGGGTTCGCTCGCCGACCCCGCCGCTCGCGTCGCGCTGATGGCCGACGTGGAGCGGGTGCCGGGCTCCGCGAAGCCCGACCCGATTCTCAAGGTGGACAACATCGTGCGTCAGTTCGGCGGCATGACCGCCGTGGACGTCGACCACCTCGAGGTGCAGCGCGGGATCATCACCGCGCTGATCGGACCGAACGGTGCCGGGAAGACGACCTTCTTCAACCTGATCACCGGGTTCGACCGGCCGACCTCGGCCAAGACCGGCGCGCACTGGGAGTTCGACGGTGCGACGCTGGACAAGACCTCGGCCTCGAGCGTGGCCCGCGCGGGCATGGTGCGGACCTTCCAGCTCACCAAGGCGCTGAGCCGGATGACCGTCATCGACAACATGATGCTGGGCGCCCAGGACCAAGCCGGTGAGAACCTCTTCAAGTCCGTCTTCAAGCCGCTCTGGTCGCGGCAGGAGCGGGAGATCGAGGCCAAGGCCGAGGAGCTCCTCGACCGGTTCAAGCTGCTGGAGAAGCGCAACGACTACGCCGGCAGCCTGTCCGGCGGCCAGCGCAAGCTGCTCGAGATGGCGCGCGCGCTGATGTGCAACCCCAAGATGATCATGCTCGACGAGCCGATGGCCGGCGTGAACCCCGCGCTGACCCAGTCCCTGCTCGGGCACATCCAGTCGCTGCGCGACGAGGGCATGACCGTGCTCTTCGTGGAGCACGACATGCACGTCGTCCGGCACATCTCCGACTGGGTGGCGGTGATGGCGGAGGGTCGCCTCGTCGCCGAGGGACCGGCCGACACCGTCATGTCCGACACCGCGGTGATCGACGCCTACCTCGGCGCGCACCACGACACCGACCTCGGTGACGACTCCTTGCTCGACGACCAGGCTGCCCAGCAGCTGGCCGCCGAGGTCGCCGCCGAGGAAGCCCAGCGCCACGCTGAAGGGAAGTCATGAGCGAGCAGACCCAGACCCAGAGCGCCCCGGTGAACAAGGGGCAGGCGGTCGTCGAGGCCAAGGACGTCGTCGCGGGCTACCTGCCCGGGGTGAACATCCTCAACGGCTGCAGCCTGGTCGCCTACCCGGGCGAGATGATCGGGATCATCGGCCCGAACGGCGCCGGCAAGTCGACGCTGCTCAAGGCGATGTTCGGCCTGGTGAAGGTGCACTCCGGCAGCGTGATGCTCGGTGACCGCGACATCACCAACATGCGCACCAACCGGCTCGTCGAGCTGGGGGTCGGCTTCGTCCCGCAGACCAACAACGTCTTCCCGAGCCTCTCCATCGAGGAGAACCTCCGGATGGGGCTCTACATGCGCCCCAAGAAGGCGTCCGAGCGGTTGGCGGCGATGTGGGACCTCTTCCCGGTGCTGCACGACCGTCGCAACCAGTCGGCCGGTGCCCTGTCCGGCGGTGAGCGCCAGTCGCTCGCCATGGCCCGGGCGTTGATGATGGAGCCCTCGGTGCTCCTGCTCGACGAGCCGTCCGCCGGTCTGTCGCCGGTGCGTCAGGACGAGACCTTCCTGCGCACCCGACGGATCAACAAGACCGGCGTCTGCGTGGTCATGGTCGAGCAGAACGCGCGTCGCTGCCTGCAGATCTGCGACCGCGGTTACGTCCTCGACCAGGGCAAGGACTCCTACACGGGCACTGGTCGCGAGCTGGCCAACGACCCCAAGGTGATCGAGCTCTACCTGGGCACGCTCGCCGAGGACGTCGACGGCACCGACTGACCGCAACGTCGTCCATCACGAGGCCCGCCCGAGTCCGCTCGGGCGGGCCTCGTGCTGTCCCGGGCGTCAGGAGCCGGCGGCGACGTTCGCGAGGATCCGGGCCAGTTCGACCGGCGCGCTGAACATCGGCCAGTGGCCGGAGTCGATGTCGACCAGGTCCAGGTGTCGGGCCCGGGCGAGCTCGGGGGAGTCGCCCGCGTCGATCCAGCCGCGTGCCTGCTGCGGGGTGAACTCCGGACACACCAGGACGGTGGGCACGTCGAAGCGGCGCTCGTCGACGAGTCGTACGACGCCCCGGGTCACCCCGACGGGGACCGCGACCATCCGGCTCTCGATCGACTTCCTGGCCGCCGGTCGAGGGCGCGCGAAAAGGGGCCCCGGACCGTGTGGTCCGGGGCCCCTCTCGTCACGCTGTGAAGGCGATCAGCCCTTCGCGCCCTCGACCGAGCTGGTCAGCTCGTTCTTGTTGTCGGCGTTGAAGGTGTAGATCCCGACGAACGCGGAGGACGGGTCGTTCTCCTCGTCGATCGGGCCGATGCCGGACGGGCCGGCGTACTGGATCTCCTTGCCGTCCTCGAGGAGGGCGACGCAGTCGGCGTAGGTGTTGCACTCCTCGCCGCCGGTGGCACCCGAGACGGCAGCGAAGTTCTCCTGCACCGTCTGCGAGTCCGTCGAGCCACCCTTGACCGCAGCGAGCGCGGCAAGGATGACGGCGTCGTACGACTCGGCGCCGTAGGCGTAGTCGGTGAGGGCACTGCCCTCGGCCTCCTCGTGCCAGCCGCTCAGGCGCTCCTTGAAGGAGGCGTCCGGGTCGGCGCCGGGGATGGTGCCCTGCGCGCCTTCCAGGGTGCCCTTCTCGAAGCTCTTCGAGTAGTCGGCGGTGTTGCCGTCGGAGAAGTACGTCTTCGACATGTCCCAGCCCTGCGAGGCGAGCTCGGGAACGATCTGCTTGGTCTCGTCGAAGGCGAGCACGACGATGGCGTCGGGCTTGGCGGCGAGAGCGCCACCGACCTCGGCCGAGAACGTCGTCTGGCCGGCGGGGAACTCGTCCCCGTCACCCTTGCCGCCGTACACGACCTGGCCGCCGGCGGCCTCGATCGTGTCCTGGACCGCGTTGCGCAGACCGGTGCCGTAGGTGTCGTTGAACACCAGGAACGCGACCTTCTTCCAACCGTCGGTGCTGATCAGCGTACCGAGGGCGTTGCCCTGGATGCCGTCCGGCGGAGCGGTGCGGAAGTAGTAGGGCGAGTAGCCGCTGAGGTCCACCGCGGTGTTGGCCGGGGAGACCTCGACGATCTTGTTGTCGGCGAAGGTGTCGACGACGTTGAGCGAGACGCTCGACGAAGCGGCACCGACCACGACGGACGGCTTGCCGGCGACGAGCGTGCCGGCCGACGACGTGGAGACCGACATGTCGGTCGAGTCGCCGGAGTCCTGGATGTCGTGGCACGCCTTGGTGCCGTCGACACCTCCGGCCGCGTTGATGTCCGAGACCGCGAGGCCCACACCTGCGACCTCGGGCGGGCCGAGGAAGGCGAGGTTACCGGTGAGCGGCAGGATGCCACCGACCTTGAAGGCGTCCGCGCTGGTCTGCGCAGCCTTGCACTTGTCGTTGGTGAACGTCTCGGACGTGCTGCCCGTCGTGGCAGTGCCGTCCGTGTTGCTGGAATCGGGTTCCGAGGAGTCGGAACCGCAGGCGGTCAGGGCCAGGCCGAGGACGGCGGTGCCGGCCATCAGCTTGGTCCATGTGGCGGTCTTGGAGCGATTCACTGGGTGAACCTTTCTGTCGCGTTGAGCACTTCACCGCAGCCCGGCCCCCGAGGGTAGGCATAGCCCTGCCACCGTAGGTGTGCGGTGAGTGTGCTGGCTCACAGCGAGTCGTGTCGTTGCCGAACCGTTACGTCAGTGAGCCAGAGCCGCCAGCTGGACCAGAACAGGTGCGACCAGCAGAGCCGGGAGCAGATCGGCGACCGGGATCTCCCGGATCCGGAGGAGCCGCAGCCCGACGCCCACCAGCAGTAGCCCGCCGGTCGCGGTCAGCGCGGCCAGGTGGGCGTCGGGCATCACGTCGCCCAAAACGAACCCGACCACGGTGAGGCTGCCCTGGACGGTGAGCACCGTGAGAGCGCTGGCGGCCACGCCCCAGCCGAACGACGCCGCGAAGGCGATGGCCGCGAATCCGTCCAGGACCGACTTCAGCAGGAGCTGGTCGGCGCCGTTGCCCAGTCCGTCGTTCAAGGAGCCCAGGATCGTCAGCGGGCCGGTGCAGAACAGCAACGAGGCCGTGACGAAGCCCTCGATGAAGCGGTGACGCTCCGCGTTGTCGGTCTGTGAGGAGAGGCGGGACTGCAGCCAGCCGCCGAACTCCTCGACCCGTTGCTCCAGACGCAGCAGCGATCCCGCGATCCCACCGATCAGCAGCGAGCCGAGCACGATCAGCATCGGAGCGCTGGTGCCGACCTCGCGGGCCAGCGCCGGATCGAGCACCGCGATCGCGGACGTGCCCGCGATCAGCAGGGTCACCAATCCGAGCGCGTCGGTGACGACGTCACGGGTCCGGGTGGAGAGCCGGTTGCCGAGGACCGCTCCGGTGCCGGAGCCGAGCAGCACCGTCACCACGTTCACGGCCGTACCGATACCGGGGATCACGACACTCCTCTGACAGGGCGGGAGGGCTGAGCGTAGTCTCGTCGCCTACGTCGCGATTCGGGGGACCCAGGTCGTCGGCGGGGCCAGCTGGAACTCCGAAAGGCGACACGGTGATGGGTCGATTCTCCGTCTCCCTCAGGTGCGCGCAGGCGGGTGACGCGCCCGTCCTCGTCGAACTGTGGGCCGACGTCATGCGTCGGGCCGACCACCGCCAGCTCCTCTCCGACGTGCTGGAGGTGATCGAGGATGCCGCCGCCGACGAGGACCAGCGGATCGTGGTGGCCGAGTGCGACGGCGAGGTCGCCGGTGCGGTGCACCTGCGCGCGACCACCCTCACCGCGATCAACCTCGAGCCGACCGTCCAGGTGATCTCCCCGCACGTCCTGCCGCGACACCGCCGCCACGGCATCGGTCGCGCCCTGATCGAAGCGGCCGTCGGGTTCGCCGAGGAGCGCGGCATCGGGCACCTGGCGACCGCCGCGTCGTCCGGCTCGCGGGACGCGAACCGGTTCATGGCTCGGTTGGCCTTCGGCTCCCAGGCCGTGCTGCGGGTCGCCTCGACCCATGCGGTGCGTGCCCAGCTGACCGCGCGACGCCCTGCCCTCGAGCGCAGCGGGCGGCAGCTGACGCAGGTCCTGGCGGCACGGCGGTCCCAGCGTCGCCAGCAGAGCCATTCGAGCTGAGCTCGCCCGGCTCAGAGGCTGAAGCGCTCGCGGGGGATCAGCGAGCAGGTGATCCTCGACGTGCACACCCGCTTGCCGCGCTCGTCGGTGATGACCACGTCATAGGTCGTCATCGAGCGACCCAGGTGGACGGCGGTGGCCACGCCGGTGACGATCCCGTCGGTCGCGGCGCGGTGGTGCGTGGCGTTGATGTCGACGCCCACCGAGAGCTTGTCCGGATGCGCGTGGACGGCCGATCCCATCGACCCCAGCGTCTCGGCCAGCACCACCGAGGCGCCGCCGTGGAGCAGGCCGTAGGGCTGGGTGTTGCCCTCGACCGGCATGGTCGCGACGACGCGGTCGGCGGACACCTCGAGCAGGGTGATGCCCATCTTGTCGCTGAGCGCGCCCATGCCTGCCGGCATGCCGGCGAGCACCTCGTCGACGGAGAGCGGAGCTGTGGGGGAGGCAGCGGTTTCGTCGGTCATGCGCACATTGTCACCGACCGCGGAGGCATCGGCGCGGGCGGATAGAGTCGCCGGGTGCCAGACGTGAACCCGACCGCCGCCACGCCCACGCCCGACGGAGGGCGCCCACGCCTGCTCCTGCTCGACGGCCACTCCCTGGCCTATCGTGCCTTCTTCGCGCTGCCGGTGGAGAACTTCTCCACCACCACCGGGCAGCACACCAACGCCGTCTACGGGTTCACCTCGATGCTGATCAACGTGCTGCGCGACGAGAAGCCGACCCACGTCGCGGTGGCGTTCGACGTCTCCCGGCAGACCTTCCGCCTCGAGGAGTACCCGGAGTACAAGGCCAAGCGGAACAAGACCCCCGCCGAGTTCAGCAGCCAGCTGCCGCTGATCGAGGAGGTGCTGAACGCGCTGCGGATCCCGTTCCTGAAGAAGGACGGCTACGAGGCCGACGACATCATCGCCACGCTGGTCACCCGGGCGCTCGCCGACGACATCGACGTCCTGGTCCTCACCGGCGACCGTGACTCTCTGCAGCTGGTCACCGACCGCTCCACGATCCTCTACCCGATGCGTGGGGTCTCGGACCTGGCCCGGATGACGCCCGAGGCCGTCGAGGCCCGCTACGCCGTCGCGCCGCACCGCTACCCCGAGCTCGCGGCCCTGGTGGGGGAGGACTCCGACAACCTGCCCGGAGTGCCCGGCGTCGGCCCCAAGACGGCCGCGAAGTGGCTCACCCAGTACGACGGCCTGGACAACGTGATCACCCATGCCGACCAGATCAAGGGCAAGGCCGGTGACAACCTGCGCGCCCACCTGGGTGACGTGATCCGCAACCGGCGGCTCAACGCCCTGGTGCGCGACCTCGACCTCGACCTCGCGCCGGCGGACCTGGTGGTCCAGCCGTGGGACCGCCACGAGGTGCACAACCTCTTCGACAGCCTGGAGTTCCGCGTGCTGCGCGACCGGCTCTTCGAGACCCTGGAGTCCGTCGAGGAGATCGACGACTCCGGCTTCGAGATGGCCGGTGCCACGCTCGCGCCCGGTGAGGTCGCCGACTGGCTGGCCGAGCACGGTGCCGGCGATCGGACCGGAGTCTCGGTCCAGGGCGCCTGGCGGGCCGGCACCGGCGAGGTCTGGTCGCTGGCCCTGGCCGCCCAGGACGGCACCGCAGCCTGGCTGGACGTCACCGAGGTGACCCCCGAGGACGATGCCGCCCTGGTCGCCTGGTTCGGCGATCCCGCGATCGGCAAGGTGTTGCACGACGCGAAGGGCCCGATGCTGGCGCTGGCGGCCCGTGGTTGGCCCCTGGCCGGGCTGGTCAGCGACACCGCCCTCGCGGCGTACCTGGTACGCCCCGACCAACGCTCCTACGACCTGGCCGACCTGACCCTGCGCTACCTCAAGCGTGAGCTGCGCCAGGGGTCGGCGGCTCAGGACGCCGGGCAGGGTGAGCTGAACTTCGACTCCCTCGAAGGCGGCGACTCGGGCGCCGCCGACACCGCGATGCTGCAGGCCCGGGCGGTGCTGGATCTCGCCGAGGCGCTGGACACGGCCGTCGAGGAGCACGGGGGAGCCGAGCTGCTCACCCGGGTCGAGCTGCCGTTGGTGCACCTGCTCGCCGAGCTGGAGCGCACCGGGATCGCCGTGGACGTCGAACATCTCGAGTCGCTGGAGAGCCACTTCGCGACCGAGGTCAAGAAGGCGGCCGACGAGGCCTTCGCGGTGATCGGCAAGGAGATCAACCTCGGCTCGCCCAAGCAGCTGCAGGTGGTGCTCTTCGACGAGCTCGACATGCCGAAGACCAAGCGCACCAAGACCGGGTACACCACCGACGCCGACGCGCTCCAGCAGCTCTACGTGAAGACCGAGCACCCGTTCCTGCTGGCACTGCTGCGACACCGTGACGTCACCCGACTGCGTCAGACGTTGGAGGGGCTGCTCAAGACCGTCGCCTCGGACGGTCGTATCCACACCACGTTCAACCAGCTGATCGCCGCCACCGGTCGGCTCTCCAGCACCGACCCGAACCTGCAGAACATCCCGGTCCGCACCGAGGAGGGTCGCCGGATCCGCGAGGGCTTCGTGGTCGGGCCCGGGTTCGACTGCCTGATGACGGCCGACTACAGCCAGATCGAGATGCGGATCATGGCGCACCTCTCCGAGGACGCCGGGCTGATCGAGGCGTTCCGGTCCGGCCGGGACTTCCACTCGATCACCGCCGCGCGCGTCTTCGACGTCGACGCCGACGCGGTGACGGTCGAGATGCGGGCCAAGATCAAGGCGATGAACTACGGCCTGGCCTACGGTCTCTCGGCCTACGGCCTGGCCCAGCAGCTGGGCATCGAGCCGGGCGAGGCCCGAGGCCTGATGGACGAGTACTTCGAGACCTTCGGCGGGATCCGCGACTACCTCGCCGGAGTCGTCGACGAGGCCCGGCTCTCCGGCTTCACCGAGACCATCCGGGGTCGTCGCCGCTACCTGCCCGACCTCACCAGCGACAACCGGCAGCGGCGCGAGA
Source organism: Nocardioides sp. (assembly GCF_041600255.1). Taxonomy (GTDB): domain Bacteria; phylum Actinomycetota; class Actinomycetes; order Propionibacteriales; family Nocardioidaceae; genus Nocardioides. The sequence goes on from NZ_JBFIKK010000014.1 coordinate 20,718, forward strand.
TCGCCGAGCGGATGGCGCTCAACGCCCCGATCCAGGGCTCCGCCGCGGACCTGATCAAGATCGCCATGCTGAACGTCCAGGGCGCCATCGCCGAGGCGGGGTTGGCCTCACGGATGCTGCTGCAGGTGCACGACGAGCTCGTCTTCGAGGTGGCTCACGGTGAGCGGGAGGCCCTGGAGGCGCTGGTGCGCGAACAGATGGGCTCCGCGGCCGAGTTGGCGGTGCCGCTCGACGTCTCGGTGGGCACCGGCCGCAGCTGGCACGAGGCGGCGCACTGACGGTCAGCCAGGCGGTGCGCCAGGCAGTGTGCCGGCCTGGCTCGTCGCGGGCCGCAGCCGCCAGGCGCTGAGCGCCAGCAGGGCACAGCACAGGACGGCGTCGATCACCGTGACCGTGGTCAGCAGTCGGTCCAGCGTGGCGATCCAGGGTGCCCCGAGCACGAGGCCCGCCACGCCCAGCCAGGCGACGTACGTGGACTTGGTGCCCTGGCGTGCCACGACCGAGTAGACGAGCAGCTGCAGGACCGAGAGCAGGGTGCCCAGCACCGCGAAGGCCCAGAGCCTGTCCTCCACCTCGGCGTACTCCGCGCCACCGATGAACTGCATCGCCAGCGGCGACACCAGGAGGGCCGCCAGCGTGCAGGCACCGCCCAGGGCCATCGTGAGGGCGAGACTGTGCACCAGGGCGCGTCGTCGCTCGCCGAGCGACGACATCGACGGGAAGGCGATCACCACCACGAACTGGGGCAGGAACAGGACGGCCTTGGTCAGGATGAGCCCGCCTGCGTAGAGCCCGGCCTGGTGCGAGTCCAGCACGTTGCGGGCCACGACGATGTCGGCGTTGGAGAGGACGAAGAAGGCGAGCAACGCCGTGGAGTTGCGCAGGACCTCGTGTCCCACCGGGCGCAGGGCGTGGTCGTCGCTGCTCTCGCCGTGCGCTCGGCCATGGCGCAGTGCGACCGCGCCGATCACGGCGGGCACGAACATGGCGAGCATGACGCCGAACATGGCGCTGGTCTCCGTCGGCCGCCACAGGATGAACGAGGTCCCGATCGCCAACCGGGGCACACCCATCCCGAGGTAGAGCAGCCCGAGCGCCTGCCAGCGCCGTTCGCCCTGCAGGATGCCGGCCTGGCCGCCCATGATCGTCAGCGGAACCGCGGCCACCGCCAGCAGCAAGGCCGGTACGACGCTGTCGAGCCGCAGCAGCAGCCACACCGCGGGCGAGGCGAGGAGCATCAGCACGCCGAGCGCGGCGGCCGCGCGGTAGGTGGTGAGCAACATCACGCGCTCGATCTGCGCGACGTTCTGCGGACTGGCGGCGATCCGCCGGGCCGCGGTGGCCTGCAGGCCGAGCTGGAGCACGGCGATGACCATCATCAGGGCCATCAGGCTGGCGATGGCGCCGTACGCGGTCGGGCCCATCAGGCGGGCCGCCACCATCTGGAACGCGTAGGTGGCGACGTTCATCACCGCCATCGCGAGGGCGATGCCGGCGCTGCCCCGCAGCAGCCGTCGCAGCCCCGTCGCGTCAGCCGCCGAGGAGGCACGGGTGGACGTCACGCGGTGAGCCTAGAGGACGCCCGCGGACGTCTCCGTCCGGTCTGCGGTGGTCGCGATTGCAACGATCCGACTGACCGAACGTACAGTTCTCTCGGCGCACCGGTCACGGGGTGCCGTCCGGCCGGGAGGGCCGGTGTTTCTGGGAGGGAACAACTACATGAAGAGAACTCTGTTCGCTGGAGCCGTTCTGGCTTCGGGAGCCGTCGTGACGACCGCTCTCAACGAGGCCCTCGATCTCGGCCTCACCTCGGTCCTGTTCGCAGGCCTGGCACTCGGCGCCGTCGTGGCGCTCGTGCCCGACACCACCGCCGCTCGCCGGCTCGCCGGCTTCGCTGCCGGATTCGCCGTGGCCCTGCTCGGCTATCTCGTCCGCGCTGCCCTGCTCCCGGACAGCGCCTCGGGCCGGGCCGTCGCCATGGCCCTGGTCATCATGCTCTGTGCCGGCGTCGTGGTGCTGAGCGTCCAGCGCCTGCCGTTCTGGGCACTTCTCCTGGGCGCCGGCGGCTTCGCCGCTGTCTACGAGCTGACCTACGCGGCTGCGCCCACCGAGGTGCTGGACACCTCCGTGAGCGCCGCCACCAGCCTGGTCCTCACCGTGGCCCTGGGTTTCATCGCCGCCCTGCTCGTCTCGAGCGAGCGTCGGACACGTGCCCACCAGCCCACCGCCCAGCAGCCCACCGCGAAGCAGCCCGGCAACGTGCGCCTCGAGCAGATGATGGAGGACGCCCGATGAGCGCGCCCACGAGCAAGCACCTGAACCGCACCACCCGCTCAACCGCGCTCGTCGCCGGTGCCGGCCTGGCCGTGCTGGCCCTGATCGGTAACTCGGCAGCCCAGGCCGCACCCCGGAACTCCGGGCCGGGCTCGGTCGCCGTGGTCAACACCGAGACCGTGTCGGTCTACCTGTCGCCACTGGGCGACGTGGAGAGCGCGCGTGTCTACGAGCAGCTCAGCTTCACCGGCATCGGTGAGGTGACGGTCGAGAACCCCATCGAGGAGTCCGGCCTGCGCAACCTCGACGAGTTCGGCGGCTACGACGTGACCGACGGGGTGCAGACCACCACCGTCGACGTCGACGGTGCCGAGCACGTGCGTTCGGTCAGCACCTACACCCGCGACCTGCCGTTGGAGATCGGTGTCGACTACCTGCTCGACGGCGTTGCCGTCCAGCCCGGCGACGTCGTGGGTGCCACCGGCAACCTGACCGTCACCTACACGGTCAAGAACGTCACCGGGGTGCCGCAGGAGATCACCTACCCGGACGGGGAGGGCAACCCGGTCACCTCCACCGCGGTGGTGCCGATCCCGCTGGTCGGATCGCTCACGACCGTTGCTCCCGCGGCGTTCACCGACGTCCGCTCGGACCAGGCCAACATGGCCGGCGACGGCAAGGGCGGCACCAAGCTCTCGTTCACGATGACGCTCTTCCCGCCGATCGGGTCGGACACGGCCGTCTTCGGCTACACCGCCGACATCCGTGACGGGATCGTCCCCGAGGCGGCCGTCACGGTCCTGCCGGTGAACCCGCTGGACAGCCCCTCCTTCAAGGCGGCCGGCGAGAGCTACCAGGGCGGGGCCGAGACCGGCCGCGACCTCGTCGCCGGGGCCACCGAAATCGACACCAACCTGCTCAAGCTGCGTGACGGCGCGGGCACGTTGCTCGCCGGCCTGATCCAGCTCAGTGACGGCGCCGACGAGCTCGAGGCCGGACTCGTGGGCAAGGCGGCCCCCGGGGCCGACCGGCTCGCCGCCGGAGCGGGCGACCTCGACGCGGGTCTGACCCGTCTCGATGCCGGAGCCCGTGCTCTGAGCAGCGGCGCCGGTGACCTCGACGCCGGAGCCGGCAAGCTCGGCGCCGGGGCCGGCAAGCTGTCCGACGGCACGACCAGTGCGCTGGCCGGTGGCAAGAAGCTCTCGGCCGGTCTGCAGCAGATCAGCGGCGGACTCGACCAGCTGGCCGATGCCGGCACCGGGCTGCCCGCCGCGAACGCGGGCATCGACGCTCTCAAGGCCGGCGTCGACCAGATCCTGGCCGGCTTCGGGACCACGTCCCAGTCGGGCACCCTGCTCAACGGACTCGCACGACTCGAGGCCGGGCTCGGCGAGCTCCGCACCGGATCTGCCCAGCTCGCCGGTGGCCTCGGCCAGCTGCGCGGCGACGGCAGCGCCGGCAACCCGGGCCTCGTCGCCGCCAAGGGCGGCGTGGACCAGGTGCAGGCCGGTCTCGACGCCGCGGTGAAGGACGGCGGCTCGCTGGACCAGCTCGTCGGCGCCCTCCAGGGCGTGCAGGTCGGAGTCGGTTGCACCGGCGCCTGTGGCCCCACGCTGGCCGCGATCATCGACCAGGTGCGGGGCAACAAGGCCGCCCTCGGCGAAGGCAATGTCGGGCTCAAGCAGGTCTCCGGCGGGCTCGGACAGGCGATCGGTGCGCTCGACACCCAGCTGATCCCCGGTGCCGGACAGATCAACGCGGGACTCGGTGACGCCCTGGCCGGTGCCACGCAGGCGAAGGCCGGGGCCGGCCGGCTCCAGGCGGGTGTGCTGGAGGTCAGCGCCGGGCTCGACCAGCTCCAGGCGGGTCTCGGCTCGGCGATCAGCGGCGTGCTGCAGCTCGCCAACGGTGCCGACGCCGCAGTCGACGGCTCGGGCGACCTCGTCGACGGACTCGGCCTGCTCGACGCCGGTGCGGGCGCCCTGGCTGCTGGTTCGGGTGACCTGGTTGCGGGCACGGGTCGGCTCGCCGCCGGCGCGGAGGAGCTGGCGGCCGGTGCGGGCACCGCGTCCGACGGCTCGGGACTGCTCGCGGCAGGTGCCGAGGAACTGGCCGGCGGTCTCGGCGCTGCGGCCGACGGCTCGGGTCGGCTCGCCGACGGTCTCAGCAAGGCGGCCGCCAGTGCGCCCGCCCTGGGCGACGGTGCCCAGCGGCTCTCGGTCGAGGGGATGTCGCAGCTGGTCGAGGCCGGCAGCGACACCGCCCTCAACTACGGCGAGCTGTACTCGGTGATGTCGGCCGGTGCCCAGCGCGCCGACGAGGAGAAGATGGCGTACGGCGCTCCGGAGCAGGCGATGGGTCTGACGGCCTACTCGTTCAACCTCCAGGGTGCGGACGGCGAGGGCTCCCGCAACTGGCAGCGCGGTCTCGGCGGGCTCGCCCTGCTGGGTGCCGGCTTCGGTCTCGTGGGCCTGCGTCGCCGCCTGGGTCTCTGACCCCGTTCGTGGGCTGGGCCGTGCGGCTCAGCCCACGAACTGGCTGACGAAGATCGCCGTCCCGGGGGTGTACTGCCCCCGGGCGGCGGACCAGCCGCCCCACACCCGGTCATGACCCTCGGGCCACTCCGGCTCGAGTAGCCGAGTGATCCTGAAGCCCTCCGCCGACAGCAGGCCGACCCAGTCACCGAGTGTGCGGTGGTGCTCCACGTAGGCCACCACACCGCTCGCATCGTCCACCTCGACGTACGGCGTGCGGTCCCAGTACGACTGGCTGGCCACCAGCCCGGCCTCGGTGGGATCGTCGGGGAACATCCAGCGCGTCGGGTGCGTGATCGAGAACGCGAACCGCCCGCCCGGGCGCAGTACGCGAGCCGCCTCGCGGAGCGCGACGTCGATGTCTGCCACGAACTGCAGGGCCCCGAACGACGAGAACACCACGTCGAAGCGGTCGTCGCCGAAGGGCAGCGCGGTCGCCGTGCCCAGCACGGAGGGGACCGAGGTCCCCGTCTCCTCGTCGAGTCGCTTCGAGTGCTGCAGCTGGCGCAGCGAGAGGTCGAGTCCGATCGCCCGGCCGCCCTGGCGTCGTACCCACCGAGAGCACTGACCGGCCCCGGAGCCGACCTCGAGGACGTCGCGGTCGCTGACCTCACCCAGCACCCGCGCCTCGGCCTCGGTCAGCCCCTCGGGCCCCCAGACGAAGCCGGCATCTCCCAGGAACTCGCCGTGGGTGGACTGGTACTCGTCGGCGTAACGGTCCCAGTCGGGCCCGTTGGCGTGGCGGGACTCGGCTTCGTCGACGGGGCGACGCTCCACCCGCACCGGCGGGTGGGACTGCTCAGGTTGCACGACTGGAGGTTACTGCGCCTCGGGAAGGGCGCGACGGCGGCTCAGGGGGAGGCGGCCGGCGAGTTCGCCGAGCGGGCCCACGGCCCGGCCCAGGTCCGAGGCCGCGGCGGACAGTGCGGGGACGACGGCCGCCAGCTCGGTGAGCCGGGGCTGGATCGCCTCCAAGGTGTCCCCGAGTGCCAGGAGCTGGTCGAGGGTGCCCCCGTCGGCGACCAGCTTCTCCAAGAAGCCGTCCTCGGTGAGGACCCTGTCCAGCAGCCCACCCGGGCTGAGCAGCCGGTCGAGCACCCCGTCGGGGGCGGTGATCCGGTCGAGCGCGCCGTCGACGGCGAGCAGCCGATCCAGAGGACCTTCGGGTGCGACCAGCTGCTCGAGAGCCCCGCCCTCGGCCAGCAGCCGCTCGAGCGGGCCGTCCGGTGCGCTCAGCCGCGCCAGCGGCCCGTCCTCGGCGAGTAGCCGGTCGAGCACGCCGTCCCGGGCGAGCATCCGGCCCAGCGGTCGATCCGGGGAGGTCAGGTCGTTGATCGTGGCGGCCAGGCGCATCGGCCCGTCGTCGTCGGTCAGCAGGTTCATCAGCTCGTCGGCGTGCCCGCCTTCGCCGATCACCCGCAGCAGCAGGTCGGCGTAACCGCCCGGCCGGCGGATCGGACCGTCGGGGTCGGCGAGGACGCCGAGCGCCAGGGTGGTCCGGGTGGCGGCGACCGCCACCCGCACGGGCAGGAACACGAAGCTCGCCAGGTCCATGGCGCAGACGCTAGCGCGCCCGGCGAGGTGACAGGATCCGTCCCGTGGACGACGAGACCCCGCTGGCCGGGCTGGTGCCCCTCGAGGGCGGCTGGTCGGGCGAGACCTTCCTGGCCGAGGTGGCCGGCGAGCGCACGGTGGTGCGGATCTACGCGCGCCCTTCCGAGCGCGGTGCCGCTGCCCATGAGGTCGATGCCGCCCTGCACCGGCTGGTGCGGGGTCTGCTGCCGGTGCCCGAGGTGGTGGAGGTACGACGGGCCGACACGGCGACGGGCCTGCCGGCCCTGCTGGTGACGTCGTTCCTGCCGGGCACCCGGGCCGACCTCGTCCTCCCCGGGCTGCGCGCTGCCGAGCGTGAGCGGCTCGGTGCGGCGTTGGGCGGACTGCTGGCAGACCTGGGGGGAATGCCGATGCTCAGGACCGGGCCCTTCGTCGACGGCGACCTCTCGATCGGCACCTTCGAGGTGGCGGGCCACCGGGTCGACGGGCTGCCCGGCCTCGTCGAACTGGCCGAGCCGTCCCTGGGTTGGTGGACGCCGGCCGAGCTGGACGGCCTGCGCGCGGTCGCGGTCCGGGCGCAGGCCGGTCTCGACACCGTCACCCGGCACTGCCTGGTGCACAGCGACTTCAACCCCAAGAACCTGCTGGTCGACCCGGAGACCCTGGCGATCACCGGGTTGGTCGACTGGGAGTTCGCCCACGCCGGCAACCCGTTCACGGACCTGGGCAACCTGCTGCGGTTCGAGCGCGACGACGCCTTCACCCGCGCTGTCCTCACGTCGTACGTCGCACGGCGCGGCGGGGAGGAGACCGAGGTCCTCGGGCTGGCTCGGGCGGCGGACCTCTGGGCGCTGGTGGACCTGGCCACGCGCCGCGGCCAGAACCCGGTGGCCGATCAGGCGGACGCGCTCCTGCGGGCGATCGCCCGGTCCGGCGACGTGCACGCCCTCAGCTGATCTCGTCCTCGGCCTTGGCGCCCTGCTTGGACGTGGCCTTGCGCGGGTTCGTGCCCTTCTTGATCTCCTTGCGGTCACTGCGGCCGTCGCCGTCGGTGTCGCGGGCGCACGGGTTCGTCCGGTGCTCGAGCACCTCCACGCCGTCGCTGAGCCGGTCCCGGTCGGAGTCGGCCTGCCGGGGATCGGTCGCGCAGCGCGCGTAGCGACGGTTCGCCCAGCCGGTGATCTCCTGGCGGTCGCTGAGTCCGTCGCCATCGGTGTCCTTGCTCAGCGGGTCGGTCTTGAGGTCGGTGACCTCGCGCCGGTCGTCGAGTCCGTCACGGTCGGTGTCCTTGCGCCGCGGGTTGCTCTTGAGCCAGACGACCTCGCGCCGGTCGCTGAGCCCGTCGCGGTCGGTGTCCTTGCTGAGCGGATCGGTTCGGAAGCGGGTGACCTCGCGGCCGTCCTTGAGCCGGTCGTCGTCGGTGTCGGTGTCGAGCGGGTCGGTCTTGAGCTTGCGAACCTCGCGCCCGTCACTCAGCCCGTCGTTGTCGGTGTCGGGGTCCAACGGGTCCGTGCGCTGGGCGTTGACCTCGACGCCGTCCTTGAGCCGGTCGTCGTCGCTGTCCGGGTTCTGCGGGTTCGTGCCGAGGATGAGCTCCTGGGTGTCGCTGAGGCCGTCCCCGTCGCTGTCGGTGAGGCTCTCGCCGAACATCGCCCCGGTGGGGGCGGGGGTGGCGGTGGCGGCTCCCGGCGCGCCGGCAGCGGCCAGCACCAGCAGGCTGGCGACGGTGAGGGCGACACTGCGTGCGGGGGACACGTCTACGAGGGTAGGCAACTTCCCCGGCCGACGCGCGGTCATCGGGTGAGTCGGACCCGAAATGACCGAACGGTCAGGTGTCCGGGCCCGAACATGGGACGAGCCCCGTCCCTGCCGACGCGGCAGGGAGGGGGCTCGTCATGGTGCGGGTGGATCACCTCAGGGTCGGGCCGACCCTGCGTTGCGGTGCCGTCCGTTGCGCACCGGCCCGAGTGGGTCGGTGCCGGCCTTGACCTCGGCGCCGTCGTTCTTGCCGGTGCCGTCGGTGTTCGCGTCACACGGGTTGGTCCGGTACTTGAACACCTCCTCGCCGTCCTTCAGACCGTCCCGATCGGTGTCCTTGCGGTGCGGGTCGGTCGTGCAGCGGCCGTAGCGCTCCCGCGGCACTCCGCGGACCTCCTTCTTGTCCTTGAGGCCGTCACCGTCGGTGTCCGCCTTCAGGGGATTGGTCTTCCACTTCTTGACCTCGTACCCGTCGCGCAGGTGGTCACCGTCGGTGTCCTTCTTCAACGGGTTGGTCTTCATCCTGAGCTCGCGGCCGTCGGGGAGCCGGTCACGGTCGGTGTCGCGGACCAGCGGGTTGGTCTTGACCTTCTTGACCTCGCGCCCGTCCTTGAGGCGGTCGCCGTCGGTGTCCTTCTTCAACGGGTCGGTCCGGGACTTGTTGACCTCGCGGCCGTCGCCGAGCCAGTCGTCGTCGGTGTCGCGGTCCAGCGGGTCGGTCTTGAACTGCTTGACCTCCACGCCGTCCTCGAGACCGTCGTCGTCGGTGTCCGGGTCCCGGGGGTCGGTGCCGATCCTGATCTCGTGCTCGTTGGTCAGGCCGTCGCGGTCGTCGTCATCGGTACGGATGACGACGTCGTCGTCGGCGAAACCTGCCCGCGGGTTGGTCCCGTTCTGGAGCTCCTGGCCGTCGTTGACCGTGCCACCGTCGGTGTCGGTCTTGAGCGGGTCGGTCAGGTGGATCCCGATCTCCGCCCCGTCGGTCAGCCCGTCCTGGTCGGTGTCGGCGACCATGGGGTTGGTCCCGGTGACCAAGCGCTCGTTGCGGTCGTTGAGACCGTCGAGGTCCGAGTCCGCCCGGGTGGGCAGGGTCCCGTGCGTCGTGACCTCCTCCTCGTCGCTGAAGCCGTCGCCGTCGGTGTCGACCGACAGCGGGTCGGTCCGGGTGGTGGTGATCTCCACCCCGTCCTTGAGCCCGTCACCGTCGGTGTCGGCCTTGGTCGGGTCGGTGCGGAAGCCCGCGACCTCGCCGCCATCGGCGAGGGAGTCGCCGTCGGTGTCCTTGGCCTTCGGGTTGGTGCCGGCCACGTCGACCTCGTAGGCATCACCGAGGAAGTCCCCGTCGGTGTCGAACTTGGTCGGGTCGGTGGTCAGCGTGCTGACCTCGCGACCGTCGTTCAGGCCGTCGCGATCGGTGTCGGAGCGCAGCGGGTCGGTCGCCGAACCCACCTCACGCTTGTCGTCCAGAGAGTCCCCGTCGGTGTCGGCAGCCAGCGGGTCGGTGCCGGTGCCCGTGTCGGGACCGTTGCCGTCGATGTCCACCTCGTCACCATCGGAGAGGCCTTCTCCGTCGGTGTCGGGGTTGAACTTGTCGGTGCCGATGGCGTCCTCCTGGGCGTTGGTCAGGCCGTCGCCGTCGGCGTCGCCGTTGTCCACGCTCGGCGGGAAGTCGTCCGCGCCGTGCCCGGGGGTGGGGTCGGTCCCGCGTCTGAGCTCCACGCCGTCGCCCACGCCACCGCCGTCGGTGTCGTGCACCAGCGGGTCGGTGCCGGTGCCGGTGTCGGGGCCGGCCCCGTCGGTGTCGAGCTCGTCGCCGTCGCCGAGACCGTCGTGGTCGGTGTCGACGCGGTTCGGGTCGGTCGCCGAGGTGATGACCTCGTAGCCGTCGCGCAGGCCGTCACCGTCGGTGTCGACCTTGGTCGGGTCGGTGTGGGTGGTGGTCACCTCACGACCGTCGTCCAGCGTGTCGCCGTCGGTGTCCGCCGTGAGTGGGTCGGTCCGGTGGCGGTTGATCTCGGCTCCGTCACCCAGCGTGTCCCCGTCGGTGTCGAAGGCCAGCGGGTCGGTGCCGGTGCCGGTGTCGGGCCCGGGTCCGTCGGTGTCGAGCTCGTCGCCGTCGCTGAGACCGTCGTGATCGGTATCGGCCTGCTTCGGGTCGGTGCCGGTGCCGGTGTCCGGACCGCCGGCGTCGGTGTCGAGCTCGTCGCCGTCGTCGAGGCCGTCACGGTCGGTGTCGGCGCGGTTCGGATCGGTCCCGGAGACGAAGTACTCGTAGCCGTCGCCCAGCCCGTCACCGTCCGAGTCGGCGTTCTTCGGGTTCGTGCCGGTGCCCGTGTCGGGGCCGACGCCGTCGGTGTCGAGCTCCTGGCCGTCGGTCAGGGCGTCGTCGTCGGTGTCGGCCTTCAACGGGTCGGTGGTCGAGGTGTTGACCTCGTAGCCGTCGTTCAACCCGTCGTTGTCGGTGTCGGCCCGGTTCGGGTCGGTGCCGGTGCCGGTGTCCGGGCCGGCGCCGTCGGTGTCCACCTCGACACCGTCGTCGAGGCCGTCGCCGTCGGTGTCGCGGTTGTTCGGGTTGGTGCGCAGGTCCCATTCCTGGCTGTTGGTCAGACCGTCGCCGTCGGGGTCGTTGTTGTCGACCGGGGTGCTGAAGTCGTCGCTCGGGTCGCGCGGGTCGGTGCCTCGCGTGACGTGCTCGGCGTGGTCGGTCACCCCACCGTCGTCGGTGTCGGCGTCCTTCGGGTCGGTCAGGCTGGTCTTCACCTCCTCACCGTCGGAGAGCTTGTCGGTGTCGGTGTCCCACTCGCGGGGGTTCGTCGTGTGGGTGTTGACCTCGGCGCCGTCGGTGAGGCCGTCGCCGTCGGTGTCGACCTTGAGCGGGTCCGTGCGGTGGGTGTTGACCTCGGCGCCGTCGGTGAGGCCGTCGCCGTCGGTGTCCGCCTTGAGCGGGTCCGTGCGGTGGGGGTTGACCTCGGCGCCGTCGAGGAGGCCGTCGCCGTCGGTGTCGGGCTTCAGCGGGTCCGTGCCGGTGCCGGTGTCAGGGCCGTCGCCGTCGGTGTCGATCTCCTCGCCGTCGGTGAGGCCGTCGTCGTCGGTGTCGGGCTTGAGCGGGTCGGTCATGGAGACGGTGGTCTCGTACCTGTCGGTCAGGCCGTCACCGTCCGTGTCCGGGTCCGGTACGGCGCACTTCTGTCCGCCGGTCGGGGCGGTGGCCGCCACGGAGAGCGGGAAGAGATCGAGCTCGAGCAGCGTGGCCGGCGTGGCCGCGGAGCCCAGCGCGAACTTCGCGTGCAGGACCGTGGCGGTGGCCGAGGCAGCGGTGCCGTCGGCTGCGGTCACCTTGTTCGCCAGCTGGCCGGCGGAGAGCTCCACGGTGAGCAGCGGGTTGTTGGGTGAGGCGACGACCAGGGGGCTGCCGTCGGCCGGGATCGTCTGGGTGTTGCCCTGACCGGAGACGGTCAGCACGGGGGCCGACCAGGCGACGGAGGCGCCGCCGGCCTGGCCCGTCGCGGTGGCGACCAGCCTGGGAGGCGTCACCACGCGGACCTGGAGCTGGCCACCGAAGAGCTGGAGGTCGGCCGTGCTGCCCTGGGCGGTGACCACGACGTCGCGACCGTCGTTCGTCAGGTCGGCGTTGGGCACCAGTCGGGTGCTCTGCTGCGTGGACACCGTGCCCGGCAGGGCGAGCAGGGTGCCGACTCCCGGAACGGGCAGCAGGCTGAGGTCGGCGGTCGAGGCACGCGAGAGGGTCAGCGCCGAGGCGCCGGGCACACAGGCCTCGTCGGGCCCGCTGCCGCCCTTCCAGCGGGCCTGAGCGCTGGAGGTCGAGACGTCGAGCGAGAGGGCTCCCGGGATCGAGCCGCCCTGGGTGACCTTGAGGGCCGGCTGGGTGTTGTCCGGCGGCGCCTCGGAATGGGCCGACGAGAGCAGGTCGGGCGCGGCCTGCCCGGCCAGTTTCGCATCGAGGTTGCGCGCGTCGGCGACGGTGCGTACGGCACCACTGTCACGCACGGCGCCGCTGGTGATGCCGACGGAGGTGTCGGTCAACGTGCCGTACGGGGAGGCGCTGAGCGCGACGAACTCCAGCACCTTGCCGCTGGCAGAGCTGGTCGGGGAGGACGGCGGCGGGGGAGCCGCGGAGGCGAGGGTGGGGACGCTGGCCACTGAGTAGAGCACCAGGGTCGACACCCCCAGCAGTGCGGTGAAGGGGGACCGATTGCGCATGGGGGATGCTTTCGAGGTCTGACGGCGGGCCCCGGCTGGGCACACCAAGAGGGGGAGCGTGCTGTACGACGGTAAAGTCGACGGCCGCTTCTCGGCGGTGGATTTCAGCGCCCGATCCCGGGTGGGTCCGGGTAAGTGGCCGATCGGACACCTGTCACTGGCCCATCCGACCCGTTCGACGGAGACGACCGGTGCTGGCAGCCGTGGTCCCTGCCGGGGAGAGCCCGGGTTGGACGCCTGCGGGCGGCGCGGCGTAGGCTGGCCAGTGCGCAAGAACTCTGCCCGACCCCCGGACCTAGGGGGGTCTGGCTCGCTATCTGCCCCCGGTGTGCCCGACAGGGCGACCCCGGGCGAACCACCGGTAGTGAAACAGGACTTCTCGGCGTGCCCGCACAACTCCATCCATCCAAGGAATTACCTCCCTTATGACGAGCACCATCTCTGCGCTTCCCGATTACGACGCGCCCCAGGTCGCGATCAACGACATCGGTTCTGAAGCTGACTTCCTCGCGGCCATCGACGCGACCATCAAGTACTTCAACGACGGCGACATCGTCGAGGGCACCATCGTCAAGGTGGACCGCGACGAGGTCCTGCTGGACATCGGCTACAAGACCGAGGGCGTCATCCCCTCGCGCGAGCTGTCGATCAAGCACGACGTGGACCCCTCCGAGGTCGTGTCCGTCGGTGACAAGGTCGAAGCCCTCGTTCTCCAGAAGGAGGACAAGGAAGGCCGCCTGATCCTGTCCAAGAAGCGCGCCCAGTACGAGCGCGCCTGGGGCACCATCGAGCAGGTCAAGGAAGAGGATGGCGTCGTCGAGGGCACCGTCATCGAGGTCGTCAAGGGTGGTCTCATCCTGGACATCGGGCTGCGCGGCTTCCTGCCCGCCTCGCTCGTCGAGATGCGTCGCGTCCGCGACCTGCAGCCGTACGTCGGCCAGGTCCTCGAGGCCAAGATCATCGAGCTCGACAAGAACCGCAACAACGTCGTGCTCTCGCGTCGTGCGTGGCTCGAGCAGACCCAGTCCGAGGTTCGCCACGGCTTCCTGACCCAGCTCCAGAAGGGTCAGATCCGCAAGGGCGTCGTCTCCTCCATCGTCAACTTCGGTGCGTTCGTCGACCTCGGCGGCGTCGACGGTCTGGTGCACGTCTCCGAGCTGTCCTGGAAGCACATCGACCACCCCTCCGAGGTCGTGGCCGTGGGCGACGAGGTCACCGTCGAGGTGCTCGACGTGGACATGGACCGCGAGCGCGTCTCCCTGTCGCTCAAGGCGACGCAGGAGGACCCGTGGCAGCACTTCGCCCGGACCCACCAGATCGGTCAGATCGTGCCCGGCAAGGTCACCAAGCTGGTGCCCTTCGGTTCGTTCGTCCGCGTCGAGGAGGGCATCGAGGGCCTGGTGCACATCTCCGAGCTCGCCGAGCGTCACGTCGAGATCCCGGAGCAGGTCGTCCAGGTCAACGACGACGTCATGGTCAAGATCATCGACATCGACCTCGAGCGTCGCCGGATCTCGCTGTCGCTCAAGCAGGCCAACGAGACCGCCACGGCCGCTGACGTCGAGGAGTTCGACCCGACGCTCTACGGCATGACGGCGACGTACGACGCCCAGGGCAACTACGTCTACCCCGACGGCTTCGACCCGGAGACGGGCGAGTGGCTCGAGGGCTTCGACGAGCAGCGTGCGATCTGGGAGGAGCAGTACGCCAAGGCGCACGCTCGCTGGGAGCAGCACGTCAAGCAGCAGGCCGAGGCGAAGGTTGCCGAGGCCGAGGCGGGCGAGGCCACCTCGTACTCCAGCAGCAACGAGGCGGAGGCCGGCGTCGACGAGAGTGCCGGCACCAGCGGCGGCTCGCTGGCGTCCGACGAGGCCCTGCAGGCCCTGCGCGAGAAGCTGACCGGCGGCGCGAGCTGATCGCTCACCACCCGTAGCAACCCCGAGGGCCCGGACACCGCACGGTGACCGGGCCCTCGTGTGTTTCCTGGAGGAGGTGGAGGGAGTGGGAGCGGCGCCTCAGCCGAGTCGGCCGGAGACACCGCCGGGGGAGTGGAACCGGGGGTCCTCGAAGTGCGAGGACGGGGGACGCTGGGGGCCGCGTCCGTCCCGGACCATCATGCGCACTGCCTCGAACGCGAGCAGTGCCGCGATCACGGCGAACATGAATACGTAGGTCATGGCAGTAATCATGCGACGAGGAACATCCTGCCACGAGTGGCAGAAACGTCAGGGTCCATCGATTTCCTGCCAGAGTTCTGGCATGCTGGGCCGGTGCTGACCAACGTTGCCGCCCTCGTCTACGACGGCGTGGCCCCCTTCGAGCTCGGCGTACTGTGCGAGGCGTTCGGGGTGGACCGCTCCGACGAGGGCATCCCGCGACTCGACTTCTCCGTCTGCGGCCCCGAGCTCGGCCCGGTGGCCACCTCGGTCGGCTTCTCCATCCAGGTCGAGGAGGGCCTCGAACGCCTCGAGCAGGCCGACCTGATCGGCATCCCGGCGATGCCCCGCTCCGGCCACGTGCCCGGCGAGGTCGTCGACGCCCTGCTGGCCGCGGTCGATCACGGCGCCCGGGTGATGTCCGTCTGCTCCGGCGCGTTCACCCTCGGTGAGGCTGGACTGCTCGACGGTCGCGACTGCACCACCCACTGGCGCTACACCCGTGAGCTCTCGGAGCGCTTTCCGCAGGCCAACGTGATCCCGGAGGTGCTCTACGTCGATGCGGGTCAGGTGATCACCAGCGCCGGCAGCGCAGCCGGCCTCGACGCTGCCCTGCACGTCTGGCGCCAGGCGTACGGCGCCGGCATCGCGAGCGCGGTCGCCCGCCGGATGGTCGTGCCTCCCCAGCGTGACGGCGGCCAGGCCCAGTACATCGCGCGCGCCGTGCCGGAGTGCGACGCCGAGACGCTCGGGCCGCTGCAGCAGTGGATCGTGGAGAACCTCGCCGAGCCGTTGGACGTGGAGACGCTGGCCCGGCGTGCGCTGATGTCGCCGCGCACCTTCGCCCGCCGCTTCCGGGCGGAGACCGGGGTGACTCCGCACGCCTGGGTCACCAGTCAGCGGGTGCTACGGGCCGAGCAGCTGCTCGAGCAGACCGGTCGTCCAGTGGAGTGGATCGCCGCCGAGGTCGGGTTCGGCAACGCCGCCACCCTGCGCCACCACTTCGCGCGGGTGCGCGGGGTGACCCCGCAGCAGTACCGCCGCCAGTTCGCCTGCTGAGGTCGGCTCAGGCTTCAGGAAGTTCGGCCCCGGGAAGTTCGGCCTTCACCACCTTGCCGGTGAGCGTGCGCGGGAGGTCCTCGACGAGGTGCCAGGTCTTGGGTCGTTTCGGGGGCGCCAGCCGGGCGCGGGCGTGCGCGGCCAGGTCCTCCGCGGTCGCCCTGCCCACCACCGCGGCGCAGACGCGCTGGCCCCACTGCTCGTCGGGGACGCCGTACACCGCGACGTCGACGACACCGGGGTGCTCGCGCAGTGCGTGCTCCACCTCCACCGGGTAGACGTTCACACCCCCGGTGATGATCAGGTCCTCGCGACGCCCGTCGAGGTACAGGTAGCCGTCCTCGTCCAGCCGCCCCAGGTCGCCGACCGTGAAGGCGGGCCCGTGCGGCGTCTCGCGCCAGGCCGCGGACGTCTTGGCGTCGTCGCCGAAGTAGCGGAACCGAGCGTGCTCGGGCACGGTGCACCAGATCGTTCCGTCCGGGTCGACGCTGAGCACCCGGCCCGGACGGGCTCGCCCGACCGTGCCGGGGCGCTCCAGCCACTCCTCGCTCCGGCAGGCGGTGAACTGTCCCTCGGTCGACCCGTAGAACTCCCACGTCGAACCGGCCGGGAACTGCGCGATCAGGCGGCGCTTGACCGCGTCCGGACAGGGTGCCCCGGCGTGGGCGACCAGCCGGAACGAGGACAGGTCCGGGGTGCCGACCTCGTCCCAGTGCGCGAAGAGCCGCTGCAGGTGGGTCGGCACGCAGAACATCGTGGTCGGGCGCTCGCGCTCGATCGCGGCGGTCACGAGCGCGGGGTCGAAGGCTCCGGGGACGACCACCCGGCCGCCTGCCAGCACGGTTCCCATCGCGAACCGCAGCGGCGCCGAGTGGTAGAGCGGGCTCAGCACCAGGTTGACGTCGCTGGCGCAGAAGCCCCACAGGTCCCGTTCGTCGGCCAGCAGGGCCCTCACCTGCTCCTCGGTGAGCAGACCGCTGTAGACGCCCTTGGGCGTCCCGGTCGTGCCGCTGGTGACGTGCATCGGTCGGGCGCGAGGCAGCCCCCAGCGGTACTCGTCGGGGGTGCGCCGGACCATCGAGGCGAGCTGTTCCTCGGTGTCGACCACGAGGTCGGGGGAGAGGCCGGCCAGGATCCGCTCGCGCTCGCGCGAGGTCAATCTCGGGTCGAGCGGGATCGGGAACATCCCCGCCGCCAGCAATGACATGGCGACATCCAGGAGGTCCGAGGAGCTGGGGACGAGGAGGGCCACGCGCGAGCCCTCGTGCAGCTCGACGTGGTCCATGCGGCCGAGGATACGGTGAGCGCATGCGAGTGGGACTCACCGGCGGTGTGGCGTCGGGCAAGAGCACGGTGTCGGCGATCCTGGCCGAGTTGGGTGCGGTGGTGATCGATGCGGACCTGCTGGCCCGTGAGGTGGTCGCGGCGGGCACCGAGGGTCACGCCGCCGTCGTCGAGGCGTTCGGCCCGGAGATCCTGACCCCCGAGGGCGAGCTGGACCGACCCGCGCTGGGCGCGATCGTCTTCGGTGACGAGGAGCGCCGTCGCGTCCTGGAGGGCATCGTCCACCCGTTGGTGCGGGCTCGGAGTGCCGCGCTGGAGGCCGCCGCTCCCGCCGAGGCGGTCGTCGTCCACGACATCCCGCTGCTGGCCGAGCATCCCGGTGCCGCCGGGGTCTTCGACGCGGTGGTCGTGGTGGACGTGCCGGTCGAGACCCAGGTGACCCGGATGGTCGAGCAGCGCGGCTGGAGTCGTGCGGAGGCCGACGCCCGGATCGCGGCGCAGGCGACCCGGGAGCAGCGGCGCGCAGTGGCGACGTACGTCATCGACAACGACGGGACGCTCGAAGACCTCCGTCAACGGGTGACGGAGGTCTTCGAGGAGCTGTCCAGCGGTCGGTGAGTCAGGCAGCGAGGTCGGGGTCGGCGAAGCGACGGAGCTTCTGCAGCGCCTCCCGCTCGAGCTGGCGCACCCGCTCGGCGGAGATGCCGTGCTTGACGCCGATGTCGGCCAGCTTGTGCTGGCGACCGTCGACCAGCCCGTAACGGGACCGGATGATGTCGGCCGAGCGGTCGTCGAGCAGGCCGACCAGGCTGTTCAGCCGGTCGCGGGACTCGACGTCGAGGACGTTCAGGTCCGGGCCGGGTGTGGTCTGCTGGGCCATCAGGTCGCCGAGCGAGGTGTCGCCGTCCTCGTCGACCGGGGTGTCGAGGCTGACGTGCTCGCGTCCCCAGGCCATCAGGTCCAGGACCCGGTCGACCTCCATCCCGAGCTCGGCAGCGATCTCGCGGGGGTCGGGGTCGCGACCCAGCTGGCGCTCGAGGGTACGGCGGGCGCCGCCGACCTGGTTGAGCTCCTCGACCACGTGCACGGGCAGCCGGACGACACGGGCCTGCTGCGCGATGCCGCGGGTGATCGCCTGGCGGACCCACCAGGTGGCGTAGGTGGAGAACTTGTAGCCCTTGGCGTAGTCGAACTTCTCGACGGCGCGGATCAGGCCGGTGTTGCCCTCCTGGATCAGGTCGAGCATCGGCATCTGCGCGCGACCGTACTTGCGCGCGATGGAGACGACCAG
>NZ_JBFIKK010000015.1:0-37680 GCF_041600255.1 Nocardioides sp.
CTCGAGCACGATGTGCAGCTCGAACCCGCGGAACGCCTCGGCCTGCAGCTTGCCGGCGTTCACGATGCCTCGGGTGAGGCACTGGAACTCGGGTGCGTACTTGGCGAAGACCTTCAGCTGGGCGGCGCTGACGTCGCTGAGCCGGATCAGGTTGTCGCCGTTGTCGTCGAGGAACCGCTTGGCCGTCCCCGAGAAGGACGCGACGTTCGTGTACAGGGCGCGCAGCTGGACGTCGCGCTCCTCGAGGGTGCCGGTCGTGGTGATGGTGTTGCGCAGGATCGTGGCGATCTCCGGCAGCACGTCGGCGTACGTCGCGGAGACCTGCGCCGTCAGGCGGAGGTCCTCGATCAGTGCCGGCACCTGCGGGTTGAACCGCTTGAGGTAGCTGTCGACGGTCTCGAGGTTCTCACCGATCAGGTCGCCGCGCCCCTCCAGGGCGGTGGCGATGGCGTTGAGCGTCACGTTGATCTCGGCGGGCTGCACCGCACGGAGCAACGGGTAGAGGTCCGCGAGCACCTTCTCGACCTCGATCGAGACCTCGCTGCGCGGGATGACCGCACCGGCCTCGATGGGCTCGACGTCGCCGGAGTCGTCCGGGATCTCGAGCGAGACGAACTTCTCGCCGAAGAGCGTCTTGGGGATGATCGACCCGGTCACGTCCTCCGGGATGGTGTCCAGCTCGTCGGGGAAGATGCCCAGGGTGAGCTCGGCACCGTCGGAGGTGCTGGTGAAGTCGAGCACCTCACCGACGATGACGCCGCGGATCTTGACGTCGGCACGCTCGGGGAGCTGCAGCCCGATGTTCGAGCTCTGCAGCGTCACCCGCTCGTAGTCGACCCACTTCTTCGAGAAGATTCCGTAGGTGAGGTAGACCCCACCCATCAGCATCGCCAGGAAGACGATGCCGAGGATCTTGTGGCTCTGCATGGGACGCATGGGTCACCCGGCCAATCGCACGGTCGTGGTGGTGCCCCAGATGGCCATCGACAGGAACAGGTCGATGACGTTGATCGCGACGATGCTGGTTCGCACGGCGCGACCCACCGCCACGCCCACACCGGCGGGACCGCCGGAGGCGGTGTAGCCGTGGTAGCAGTGGATGAGGATGACGACGACGGCAAAGACCAGGACCTTGCCGAACGACCACAGCACGTCACCCGGGGGCAGGAACTGGTTGAAGTAGTGGTCGTAGGTGCCGGTGCTCTGCCCGAAGAACTGCGTCACGGTCAGGCGTGTGGCGAAGTACGACGACAGCAGGCCGACGACGTACAGCGGGATGATCGCGATCAGACCGCCGATGATCCGGGTGGTCACCAGGAAGGGCAGCGACGGGATCGCCATCACCTCGAGCGCGTCGATCTCCTCGGAGATCCGCATGGCGCCCAGCTGCGCGGTGAAACCGCAGCCGACGGTGGCCGCGAGCGCGATGCCGGCGACCAGCGGGGCGATCTCACGGGTGTTGAAGTAGGCCGAGACGAACCCGGAGAACGCAGCCGTGCCGATCTGGTTGAGGGCTGCGTAGCCCTGGAGGCCGACCTCGGTCCCGGTGAAGAAGCACAGGGCGGTGATGACGCCGACGGTGCCACCGATGACCGCGAGCGAACCGGAGCCGAGGGTGACCTCGGCCAGGATCCGCAGGATCTCCTTCTTGTACCGGCGGATCGTGCGCGGGGTCCACGCCAGAGCCCGGATGTAGAACGCGAGTTCTTCACCCAGGGTGTCGAGAGTCTTGAGGGGGCGGTCGTAGACCGCCTTGAGGTTGGCCATCGCGCTAACCCGTCTTTGGAGGAACGAGCTGGAAGTAGATCGCGCTCATCACGAAGTTGACGACGAAGAGCAGGAGGAAGGAGATGACGACCGACTCGTTCACGGCGTCACCGACGCCCTTCGGACCGCCCGCGGCGTTCATCCCCTTGTAGGAGGCGACGATGGCCGCGATCAGACCGAAGACGAGCGCCTTCGCCATGCCTTGCCACAGATCTGGTAGTTGTGCGAGCGCTGTGAAGCTCGCTAGATAGGCCCCTGGTGTGCCGTCCTGCAACACGACGTTGAAGACGTAGCCACCGGCCACACCCACGACGCTGACCAGGCCGTTGAGGAAGAACGCGACGAGCATGCAGGCGAGCACGCGGGGCACGACGAGGCGCTGGATCGGGTCGATGCCGAGCACCATCATGGCGTCGAGCTCTTCGCGGATCTTGCGGGCGCCGAGGTCGGCCGCGATGGCCGAGCCGCCGGCGCCGGCGATCAGCAGCGACGTGGCGATCGGGCCCGCTTCTCGCACCACCGCCAGCACCGCGGCGGAGCCGGTGAAGGACTGGGCGCCGAACTGCTTGATCAGTCCACCGACCTGGAGCGCGATGACCGCGCCGAAGGGGATGGCGACCAGAGCGGTCGGGATGATCGTCACCGAGGCGATGAACCAGGCCTGCTGGAGGAACTCGCGGGTCTGGAAGGGCCGCTTGAAGAGGCTGCGTCCCACGTCCAGCCCGAAGGCGAAGAGCTTGCCAGCGGTCCCCACCGGAGCGAGGGCCCGGCTGGCGGTCAGTGTGGCCACCCGGTCAGCCGCCGATCGCCATGGACATGCCCTCGGTGAACGAGCCGGGAGGCGGCGTGACGCCGTTCTCGCGACACCAGGCACCGGGCTCACGCTGGCTGCGACGCGGGATGCCGTTGGAGGGCTCCTGCTGCAGCGGGATGGGGGGAAGCGGCGGCAGCTCCTGGTCCTTCTCCGCCTCGAGCTCGTCGGCGTCCTTCTCCTCGGACATGCCGATCGGG
The DNA here is from genome assembly GCF_041600255.1 of Nocardioides sp. Taxonomy (GTDB): domain Bacteria; phylum Actinomycetota; class Actinomycetes; order Propionibacteriales; family Nocardioidaceae; genus Nocardioides. The sequence goes on from NZ_JBFIKK010000015.1 coordinate 2,779, forward strand.
CCGACGCGCTGGGCGTTGAGGAACTGACGGACCACGGGCTCCTCGGAGGAGAGGAGCATCTCGCGCGGACCGAACATGGCCAGGTGCTTGTGGTAGAGCAGGCCGATGTTGTCCGGGACCGTCCGGGCGGTGTTGATGTCGTGGGTCACGATCAGGAACGTCGCGTCGATCTGCGCGTTCAGGTCGATGATCAGCTGGTTCAGGAACGACGTACGCACCGGGTCCAGGCCGGAGTCCGGCTCGTCGAAGAGCACGATCTCGGGGTCGAGGACCAAGGCGCGGGCCAGGCCGGCGCGCTTGCGCATACCGCCGGAGATCTCGCCGGGGAGCTTGTCCTCGGCGCCGATCAGACCGACGAGGTCCATCTTCTCCATCACCACGTCGCGGATCTGGGACTCGGTCTTCTTGGTGTGCTCACGCAGCGGGAAGGCGACGTTGTCGTAGAGGTTCATCGAGCCGAACATCGCGCCGTCCTGGAACAGCACGCCGAACAGCTTGCGGATCTCGTACAGCTCCTTCTCGGAGCAGCTCGCGATGTCGGTGCCCTCGATGATGATCGAGCCCTTGTCGGGCTTGAGCAGACCGATCAGGGTCTTCAGGAAGACGGACTTGCCGGTTCCCGACGGGCCGAGCATGACGCAGATCTCGCCCGCGGGGACGGTCAGTGTGACGTCACCCCAGATGAGCTGCTTGCCGAACGACTTGGAGAGGTCGTCGACCTTGATCTCTACGCCCATCTGTCAGAACTCCCCTTCGACCCAGCACTTGATTCGGACCCGCGCCAGAAGCCCCGGGCCAGTCAACGGGCGCACTGTTACCTGTCCCACTGACCAGTAACAACGCGACTCCCGCGGTGAGGTTACGCGACCCCGCGAGCCTCGTCACATGTTAGGGGGCCATCGGGGCGACCGGGTGTCCGATTTCCGCCGATCGGCTGATGCGGGGAGCCGTGAGAAATGCGTTCAGGGCGGCCACTCCCGAAGAAGTGGCCGCCCTGAGCGACTGGTTCAGCGTGAGGTCACTTGACGGTGACCGAGGCGCCGGCGCCCTCGAGGGCCTCCTTGGCCTTGTCGGCCGCAGCCTTGTCGACCTTCTCCAGGATCGCCTTGGGGGCGGCCTCGACCAGGTCCTTGGCCTCCTTGAGACCGAGGGAGGTGAGCGCGCGCACCTCCTTGATGACGTTGATCTTCTTGTCGCCGGCCGACTCCAGGATCACGTCGAACTCGTCCTGGTCGACAGCGTCGTCGCCGCCGGCAGCGCCGCCAGCGGCGGGCGCAGCAGCAACGGCCACGGGGGCAGCGGCGGTGACGCCGAAGGTCTCTTCGAACTGCTTGACGAACTCGCTCAGCTCAATGAGCGTCATGTCCTTGAACGCGTCGAGCAACTCGTCGGTGGTGAGCTTCGCCATGGTGGCGTTTCCTTCCAATCTGTGACCCGTGGAGCATCCGCGGGTCGAGGTGACAGGTGGTGGGTACGTCGGCCTGGGTCAGGCCTCGGTTGCTTCGCCCTCTTCGGGGGTGGCCTCGGCCTCGGGGGCCTCGGTCACCTCGTCAGCGGGAGCCTCGTCGGCTGCAGCAGCCTCCGGGGCCTCCTCGGCGGCGACCGGCGTACCGGCACCACCTGCGAGGATCGAGGGGTCCTGCTCGGCCTTCGCCTGCAGGGCGCCGGCGAGCCGGGCAGCCTGTGCGAGCGGGGCGTTGAGCAGGTAGACGGCCTGGCTGAGCGACGCGAGCATCGCACCGGCCAGCTTGCCCATGAGCACCTCGCGCGACTCCAGATCGGCCAGCTTGGCGATCTGTGCAGCGTCGAGGATGTTGCCGTCCAGGACACCACCCTTGATGATCAGGGTGGGGTTGGCCTTGGCAAAGTCACGCAGACCCTTCGCCGCCTCGACCACGTCGCCGTTGATGAAGGCGATGGCAGTCGGGCCGGTGAGAAGGTCGTCGAAGCCGGAGATGCCCACCTCATTGGCGGCGATCTTGGCCAGCGTGTTCTTGACCACGGCGTAGTTGGCGTTCGCACCGAGAGAGCGCCGCAAGTCCTGCAGCTGCTTCACGGTGAGACCGCGGTAGTCGGTCAGTACGGCGCCGTCGGCGTCGTTGAAGTGCTCAACGATCTCCGCGACGGCGGCCTGCCTGTCTGCCCGCGCCATGGGTCTCCTTCCGGACTGGGAGACCACCGCACAGCCCCGGAGAAAGACGAACGCCCCGAGCGCAGTGGCTCAGGGCGTGGACACCACGTGAGTGGCTCTGCTCTGGCACCTGCGCTGGCCGTCCGCTTTCGCGGAACCTTCGAACGTGTTGCTGATGCGACACGATCACCGGCGGTCTCTGGTTTCTTCGCGGAACAGTACGCCCTCGCCGCAGCTCACGCCAAATCGAGTGGCCCGTTCGGGCCATGGCAGCGCCGGGAGTGCCGGGCGGTCCGCCCCGCGACGGGAAGTTCACGATCCGGGTGCTGACCCAGGGCAAGCTGGTCGTCATCGACGGCGTCGGCTCGATCCGCGACCGTACCTACGTACGACCGGCGGGTTGAGCCGGGGCAGCCGGACCCACCCCGAAATGGCGACGACCCGCCCCGGTGTCCGGGGCGGGTCGACGCTGCAGTCGTCAGGGGACGATCAGGCGGTTGCCTCGTCCTCGACGGCGACGTTCTTGACCCGGTTCGGGTCGACCTGGACGCCGGGGCCCATGGTCGTGGAGAACGTGACCTTCTTGAGGTAGCGGCCCTTGGAGCTGGCCGGCTTGAGCCGCAGCACCTCCTCGAGGGCAGCGGCGTAGTTCTCGGCCAGCTGGCTCTCCGAGAAGGAGGCCTTGCCGATGATGAAGTGCAGGTTGGCGTGACGGTCCACGCGGAACTCGATCTTGCCGCCCTTGATGTCGGAGACGGCCTTGGCCACGTCGGTGGTCACGGTGCCGGTCTTCGGGTTCGGCATGAGGCCACGCGGGCCGAGCACGCGACCGAGGCGGCCGACCTTGCCCATCATGTCCGGGGTCGCGACGACGGCGTCGAAGTCGAGCCATCCGCCGTTGACCTTCTCGATGAGCTCGTCGCCACCGACGACGTCGGCGCCGGCCTCACGAGCGGCCTCGGCCTTCTCGCCGTTCGCGAACACGAGGACGCGAGCGGTCTTGCCGGTGCCGTGCGGCAGGTTGACGGTGCCGCGGACCATCTGGTCGGCCTTGCGCGGGTCGACCCCGAGGCGCATGACGACGTCGACGGTCTCGTCGAACTTCTTCTTGCTGGTGGTCTTGGCGATCTTGATCGCGGCGAGGGGGGCGTGGAGCTCGTCCTTGTCGAACGACTTGGCCGCCTCGCGGTAGGTCTTGCTGCGCTGCATGTCTGGTCTCTCTTCTTCCAGGTGTGGTCTTCGATGGGCCAGCGCGGCCCTGCCACAGGTGCTGTGTGTGCTGAATGCCTGTCCGGAACGACTCCGGTCGACGGCGAGGTCAGTCGGTGGTGACGCCCATGGAACGAGCGGTGCCCTCGACGATCTTCATCGCGGCGTCGATGTCGTTCGCGTTCAGGTCGGGGAGCTTCGTGGTGGCGATCTCGCGGATCTGGTCCTTGGTGAGCTTGCCGACCTTCTCCTTGTGCGGAACGCCCGACCCCTTCTTCAGGCCAGCAGCCTTCTTGATGAGCTCCGCGGCAGGCGGGGTCTTGGTGATGAACGTGAACGAGCGGTCCTCGTAGATCGTGATCTCGACGGGGATGACGTTCCCGCGCATCGACTCGGTCTGCGCGTTGTAGGCCTTGCAGAACTCCATGATGTTCACGCCGTGCGGACCGAGAGCGGTACCGACGGGCGGAGCGGGAGTGGCTGCCCCGGCCTGCAGCTGCACCTTGACGAGTGCAGCGATCTTCTTCTTGGGAGGCATTCGTGGGTCCTTCTTGAACTTGGCTGCTTCGTGGTCTCGACGAGCTCGGCCGCCGGCCTGGGCCGGGACTCTGCTCTGCCACCTGATCTCGGGGCGTACGCCGGAGCGTCCGTCCCGATCCATCTGGGTGTTGCTGGGTGGTGCGATCGTGCGGTGGTGCGGTGAGCGTCAGACCTTCTGGATCTGGCTGAAGCTCAGCTCGACCGGGGTCTCCCGGCCGAAGATCTCGACGAGGGCCTTGACCCTCTGCGACTCGGCATTGATCTCGGTGAGCGTCGCGTGCAGGGTGGCGAACGGGCCGTCCACCACCATCACCGAGTCGGAGACGTCGAAGTCGGCGACCTCGACGGTCCGCTTGGTGGCGCCACCGCTCGACGGGGTCGAGGTGCCGGCGGCGACCGCCTCGGCCTCGGCGCGAGCCACGACGGCCGGCGCCAGCATGTTCTCGACCTCGGTCATGCTCAGCGGCACCGGCTGGTGGCTGTGACCGACGAAGCCGGTGACCGAGGGGGTGTGCCGAACAGCGGCCCAGGACTCGTCGGTCAGGTCCATCCGGACCAGGACGTACCCGGGGAGAACGGTGCGCTTGACCATCTTGCGCTGGCCGTTCTTGATCTCGGCGACCTCTTCGGTGGGGACCACGATCTCGTGGATGTAGTCCTCCATGTTCAGCGAGATGATGCGGTTCTCCAGGTTCGACTTCACCCGGTTCTCCATGCCGGAGTACGTGTGCACCACGAACCAGTCACCGGGCTTGGCCCACAGCTCGCGGCGGAACGCCTCGAGCGGGTCCTCGTCGTCGGCCTCGGCGTCGTCACCGGCGGTCTCGGCCTCGGAGCTCTCCGCGTCGGTCACCTCCCCGGCGGCGTCGTCGTCGGAGGAGTCCGTCTCGACCTCGGCGACCTCGGGGGTCTCCTCGGTCGTGTCCGCCTCATCCTGGGCGGCCACGTCGGTGGTCTCCTCGGTCTCGACCGAGTCGTACTGCTCAGACACGTGTTGCTCCGTCATTTCGCTGTCGCATTGAGGTGCTGATTACGGGGTCCGGCGAACCGGACGTGGTCACTGGGCTCCGTTGCCGGCGAAGACCGCGAAGACGAGCTTGCCGAAGCCCAGGTCGAGGGCCGAGATCAGCGCCATCATGAAGAGGACGAAGACCATGACCACGATGAAGTACGTGACCAGCTGCTCCTGGGTCGGGTAGACGACCTTGCGCAGCTCCGCGACCACCTGGCGGTAGAAGGTCAGCGGCGGCGTGCGCTTGTCGGTCTTGCCGTCCCGCGCGGGGACCGCCTTGCTCTCCGACACGCTCGTCACCTCTCCTCGTCCGACCAGCTGGTCGGGCCCGACCAGTTGTCTTGCTGTGTTGTGCAGGGCACGAGGGACTTGAACCCCCAACCTTCGGTTTTGGAGACCGATGCTCTGCCAGTTGAGCTAGTGCCCTCCGCGACTTCCCGCTGAGACGCGCCCTGTTCCGGGCATGCCGCAGCATGTGGGAAACCACCAAACGTGGAGTCTACGGGGAAGACCGAGGTCGAGTCCAAACCGGCCCCGACACCCGACGTTCCGGCGAGGTGAAACACCTCGCTCGGCTCCCGCAGGCCGCCTCTACGATGGTGCCATGACCGCCACCTCGCCTGACCAGCCCGGCACCACCACGACCCCGGGAGCCTCCGCAGGAGCCCGCGACCGTCGCGTCTCGCAGCGAATCGGCTCCATCGCCGAGTCGGCCACCCTCAAGGTCGACGCCAAGGCGAAGGCCCTCAAGGCCGAGGGCCGCCCGGTGATCGGCTTCGGCGCCGGGGAGCCCGACTTCCCCACCCCCGACTACGTCGTCGAGGCGGCGGTCGACGCCTGCCGCGACCCGAAGAACCACCGTTACACGCCGGCCGGCGGCCTGCCCGAGCTGAAGAAGGCGATCGCCGAGAAGACGCTGCGCGACAGCGGCCTCTCCGTCGAGCCGAGCCAGGTCCTCGTCACCAACGGCGGCAAGCAGGCCATCTACGCCGCGTTCGCGACCATGCTGGACCCGGGCGACGAGGTGATCGTGCCGGCGCCGTACTGGACGACGTACCCGGAGTCGATCCAGCTCGCCGGTGGCGTCAGCGTCGAGGTGCTCGCCGACGAGACGCAGGACTACAAGGTCACCGTCGAGCAGCTCGAGGCCGCGCGCACCGAGCGCACCAAGGTGCTGCTCTTCGTCTCCCCGTCCAACCCGACCGGCGCGGTCTACACGGCCGACGAGATCCGGGCCATCGGCGCCTGGGTCGAGGAGCACCAGCTGTGGGTGCTGACCGACGAGATCTACGAGCACCTCGTCTACGACGGCGTCGAGACCGGCTCGCTCCCGGTGCTCTGCCCCGAGCTGGCCGAGCACTGCGTGATCGTCAACGGGGTCGCCAAGACCTACGCGATGACCGGCTGGCGGGTGGGCTGGATGATCGGGCCGACCGACCTGGTCAAGGCCGCCACCAACCTGCAGTCGCACGCCACCTCGAACGTCTCCAACGTCGCCCAGCGTGCCGCCCTCGCGGCCGTCTCCGGGGACCTGACCGCCGTGGACGAGATGAAGGTGGCCTTCGAGCGCCGCCGCAAGCTGATGGTCTCGATGCTCAACGAGATCGACGGCGTCGTCTGCCCCACCCCGCACGGCGCGTTCTACGCCTACCCCTCGGTCAAGGGGCTGCTCGGCCGTGAGCACGAGGGCACCCTGATCGAGACCTCGGCCCAGCTGTCGGAGTACATCCTCGACAAGGCGGAGGTGGCGATCGTGCCCGGCGAGGCCTTCGGCTCCCCCGGCTACCTGCGACTCTCCTACGCGCTCGGCGACGACGACCTGGTCGAGGGCATCACCCGGCTGCAGAAGCTCTTCGCCTGAGTGGGCCAGGACTCCTCGGCCGGCGCGGTCCCGCGGGACCTGCACCAGCTGCCCAAGGCGCACCTGCACCTGCACTTCACCGGGTCGATGCGCCACGAGACGCTGCTCGAGCTGGCCGAGCGCGACGGGATCGCGCTGCCCGACTCGCTGGTCTCGCAGTGGCCGCCGGCCCTGTCGGCCCATGACGAGAAGGGCTGGTTCCGCTTCCAGCGGCTCTACGACGTCGCACGGTCGGTGCTGCGCACCGAGGACGACGTACGCCGGCTGGTGCGCGAGGCGGCCGAGGACGACGTGCTCGACGGCGGCCGGTGGCTGGAGATCCAGGTCGACCCGAGTGGCTACGCCGCCAGGTTCGGGGGCGTGACCGCCTTCACCGACCTCGTCCTGGACGCGGTCCGCGACGCCTCCGCGGCGACCGGGCTGGGGATGGCGGTCGTGATCGCGGCCAACCGCACCCGGCACCCCCTGGACGCGCGAACGCTCGCCCGCCTCGCCGCCCAGTACGTCGACCGGGGCGTCGTCGGCTTCGGGCTCTCCAACGACGAGCGGCGCGGCACCACCGGCGACTTCGCGGCCGCGTTCGCGATCGCCGAGCGGGCGGGGCTGCTGCTCGCGCCGCACGGTGGGGAGCTGCTCGGACCGGACAGCATCCGGGCCTGCCTCGACCAGCTGCACGCCGACCGGCTCGGCCACGGGGTCCGGTCGGCCGAGGACCCCGAGCTGCTCGACCGGATCGTGCAGGCGGGGGTGGCCCTGGAGGTGTGCCCGGTCTCCAACGTCGCGCTCGGGGTCTACTCCGACCTGACCTCGGTGCCGCTGCCCACCCTGCTCGAGGCCGGGGCGACGGTGGCGTTGGGCGCCGACGACCCGCTGCTCTTCGGCTCCCGCCTGGCCGGCCAGTACGCCACGATGCGCGCCGCCCACGACCTGTCCGACGCCCGACTGGCCGAACTGGCCCGGATGTCGTTCCGAGCATCGCGGGCGCCGGCGGAGCTGGTCACGGGCTGGATCGGCGAGGTTGATGCGTGGCTGGCGGCGGAGCCTGCCACGATGGCGTCATGACGACGCCCGACTCACCGGAGAACCCGGAGCAGAACCCGTACGGCCAGCAGCCCGAGCAGCCGAACCCGTACGGCCAGAGCCCGACACCGCCCAACCCCTACGGCCAGGGTCCGGCCACGCCGAATCCCTACGGCCAGCCGCAGGAGAACCCGTACGGCCAGCCCCCGGCTTCGCCGTACGGTGCACCTCAGGGCGGCGCGTACGGCCAGCAGCCGGGCGCCTACGGCCAGCAGACGCCGGGCGCCACACCGCCGAACCACCCATCGGCCACCACCGCGCTGGTGCTGGGCCTGGTCGGCCTGATCGGGATCCTGGCCTGCGGCGGCCTCACCCTCGTGCTCTCGCCGTTCGCCTGGACCACGGGCGCCAAGGCCGTGCGCGAGATCGACGCCTCCCCCGGCATGTACGGCGGCCGCGACATGGCCAACGCCGGGAAGATCATGGGCATCATCGGCACCGTGCTGCTGGCGCTCGGCGTGCTCGCCATCCTCGCGATCATCAGCATCGCCTTGATCGGCACCAGCACGACGTCCATCACGACCTACCCCTGAGGCACCCGGGCGGCGGACGGCCGCCGGGCCTCAGAGGTCGCAGCCGACCAGCACCGGCTCGTTGACGAGCCGGATCCCGAAGCGCTGCTCGACACCGTCGCGGACCTCGCGGGCCAACGCCAGCAGGTCCGCGGCGGTGGCGTGCCCCCGGTTGGTCAGCGCCAGCGTGTGCTTGGTGGACAGACTGACCGCCGCGTTGCCGTGCCCCTTGGCGAAGCCGGCGTGCTCGATCAGCCAGGCGGCGCTGGTCTTCACGCTGCCGTCGGGCTGAGGCCAGGCCGGCGCCCCCGGCGGGACGACGTCGGGGGCGACCACCGGGTTGGTGAAGAACGAACCGGCGCTCCAGGTGTCGTGGTCGGCCGGGTCGAGCACCATCCCCTTGCCGGCGCGCAGGCCCAGCACGGCCTGTCGCACCGCGGTCAGCGGGGCCCGTTCGCCCTGCTCGACGCCGAGGGTCCGGGCGAGCTCGGCGTAGGCCACGGGAGCGCCGAGCGTGCCCTGGCGGAACTGGAAGGTCACGGCGAGCACCACGTAGCGGCCGGGCTCGGCCTTGAACCGGCTGGTCCGGTAGCCGAAGCCGCAGTCGGCCGCTGCGAAGGTCCGCTGCGCGCGGTCGTGCCGGTCCCAGGTGCGCACCGACGCGATCGTCTGGGCGACCTCCTGCCCGTAGGCGCCGACGTTCTGGATCGGCGTCGCGCCGACCTGGCCGGGGATCCCCGAGAGCGCCTCGATCCCGGTCCAGCCGGCGTCCACGGCGTGGGCGACCAGGTCGTCCCAGCGCTCTCCGGCTGCGACGGTCACGGTGGCACCCGAGCACGAGGCGCCCTCACCGGCCTCGACATCGGCGTCGATCCCGCGGGTCCCGATCTGCACGACCGTGCCGGAGAAGCCCTGGTCGCCGACCACGAGGTTGCTGCCGCCGCCGAGCACCAGCACGGGCTCGCCCGCCTCGTCGGCTGCAGAGACCGCAGCGACCAGCTCGTCCTCGGAGGTGGCCGTGACCCAGTGTCGTGCCGGGCCGCCGAGCCGCAGCGTGGTGTGCTCGCGGAGGAACTCAGCCACGCAGCACGGCCTTGGGCATGCCGAGGACCTTCTGGCCCTGGCAGGTGACGGTGAGCGCGATCGTGGTGCGGCCCTCGGCGACGTCCTTGACCACGCCGGCCACCTCGACCTCGACGCCCTCGTCGTCGTCCGGCACGACGACCGGGTTGGTGAACTTGCAGCCGAGCTCGACGACCTCGGCGCCGTCGGCCCACAGGTCCACCGCGCGGGCGACCAGCGCCATCGTGAACATGCCGTGCGCGATCACGCCCGGCAGTCCGACGGCCGTGGCCACCCGGTCCGACCAGTGGATCGGGTTGAAGTCGCCGCTGGCACCGGCGTAGCGGACCAGGTCCGCGCGTCGTACGACGTAGCGCTGGGTGGCGAGCTCGGCGCCCGACTGGAGGGCGCTCATGCCTCGCCCCGGTGCACCAGGGTGGCGGAGGTGGCACAGACCAGGGCGCCGTCGGCGTCGGTGATCTCGCTGGTGGTGCCGATGATGTCGTTGCCGCCGATCTGGCGCAGGCTCGCGACGCTCAGCATGGCGGTGAGCACGTCGCCCGGCACGATCGGGCGCTCGTAGGAGAACTTCTGCTCGCCGTGCACGATGCGGAACAGGTCGATCTGCTCGGCGGCGAGGAAGGCGTTCATCGCCTCGAAGGCGAGCACGATCGGGAAGGTGGCGGGCGCCGGCCCACCGGCGTACGTGCCGCCGGTGGCGGTCACGAACTCGCGCACCTTCTCCTCGGAGACGGCGTACGGCCTGGTCGGCGGGAAGGCCCGCCCCACGAGCGACTGGTCGACTGGCATGGCGTCCACCCTAGTGGCGGGATCGGGGACGAAATGGCGCGAGGGCAGCCACCCCGTGGGGTGACTGCCCTCAGCGCTGAAGAGTGCTGGGCTCAGCGGGTCTCGCGGTGCGCCTTGTGGGTGCGGCAACGCGGGCAGAACTTCGCCAGCTCCAACCGGTCGGGGTCGTTGCGGCGGTTCTTCTTGGTGATGTAGTTGCGCTCCTTGCAGTCCACGCAGGCGAGCGTGATCTTGGGGCGAACGTCGGAGCTCTTGCTGGCCACGGGAAGTCCTTTGTCGATTCGGGTGGTGCTGGGTGGTGCGGTGCTGCCGGTCGAGATGAGTAGCGGGAGCGGGACTTGAACCCGCGACACCACGATTATGAGTCGTGTGCTCTAACCACCTGAGCTACCCCGCCACGGGCTGGGTTGTGCTGCCATACTAACTGGCTGCACAACCCGTTCCCAGGGCCCCTTTACGGAATCGAACCGTAGACCTTCTCCTTACCATGGAGACGCTCTACCGACTGAGCTAAAGGGGCAAGCGACGAGAAAGGATACACACGGCTTCGTGTGAAACCGAAATCGGCCCAACCTGCCCGATTTCAGCGGCCTCTCGGCGTCGACGAGGAGCCTAGCGACCCCTGCGACGTGGACCTAAACGGGGCCGCCCCTGAGTGGTCAGGACGCCGGGCCGGCCCGGTGGATCGACCCCCACGGGTGGGCCTCCTCCAGCTCGTGGGCCAGCTCCAGGAGCGTCGACTCGCGCCCGGCGTCGGCGGCGAACATCATCCCGAGCGGCATGCCCGAGGCCGTGGTGGCCAACGGCAGGGAGATGGCCGGGTCACCGGTGGCGTTCTGCAGCGGCGTGAACGCCACCCACTCGAGCATCCGCTCCAGCACCTCGTCGAACTCCCGGGTCGGGTCGAGGTGGCCGAGCCGCGGCGTCTCGGTGGCCAGCGTGGGGCTGAGCACCACGTCGTAGCGGCGGAAGAACGACGCGGAGGTACGACGCGCCCCACGCAGCCGGACGACGGCGCGAGGCATCCGGTGCGCGTTGCGCTGGGCATGCCGGGCCAGGCCGAGGGTCAGGTTGTCGAGCCGCGCGGGGTTCCAGGAGCGACCGTGGCGGGCCCGCCCGGTGCGCACCATCACCAGGGCCAGCGCCGCCCAGTAGAGCAGGAAGTCGTCGGCCAGCGACTCGTGCGCGGGCGGCGCCACGTGCTCGACGTGGTGTCCGAGCTCCTCCAGCCTCCGCGCCGTCCTCAACGTGAGATCGGCGACCTCGGGCGAGGCCGACACCCGGATCCCGTCGGTCACCACGGCGACCTTGAGCCTTCTCCGGCCGGGTCGGGTGACCGCTCCGATCGGCGGCAGCCGCAGGGACCGGTAGACCCGCTCCGCCTCGCGGACGAAGGCTGCGGTGTCGCGGACGGACCGGGTCAGCACGCCGTCGGAGATGATCCGCACCGGCATCTCGCGCATCAGCCTGTCCTGGGCGAACCGGTCCCGGGTCGGCTTGAGCCCGACGAGCCCGTTGACCGAGGCCGGGATCCGGATCGAGCCGCCGCCGTCGTTGGCATGTGCCAGCGGCACCACCCCGGCGGCCACCATTGCGGCGGATCCCGACGACGAGGCGCCCGCGGTGTGGCCGACGTTCCACGGCGAGGGCACGGCGCCCAGCCGGGGATGCTCGGCGGTGGCGTTGAAGCCGAACTCCGACAGGCTGGTCTTGCCCAGGGGCACCAGTCCGGTGGCCAGGAACATCCGGGCGAAGTCCCCGTCCCGGGCGGACGGGGACGCGACGTACGCGTCGGTGCCCTGCTGGGTGGGCATCCCGGCCACGTCCACGTTGTCCTTCAGGAAGGTCGGCACGCCGGCGAAGTAGCCGCCCCGGGGCCGGGCGACGTCGGCGCGGGCCCGGTCGTAGGCACGGTGGGCGAGGGCGTTGAGGTGCGGATCGACCCGCTCGGCGCGGGCGATGGCAGCCTCGACGACCTCGCTCATCGAGATCGTCCCCGCCAGCAGGGCGTCGACCACCCCCACCGCGTCGAGGTCGCCCAGGGCGTCGTCGGTGAAGGCGTGCACACGGGTCATGGCGGTCACGCTACTGAGCGAGAGGCCTCAGGTGAGCAGGACCAGCAGGATCGGCAGCAGGATGCTGGTCGCCAGGGCGGTCAGTCCCATTGAGAGGCCGGCGAAGGCGCCCTCGGTCTCGTCCTCGACCAGCGCCCGCGAGGTGCCGATGCCGTGCGAGGCAGCACCCAGGGCGAGGCCGCGGGCTCGCCGGTCATGGATCCGGAGCAGGTTGAGCACCGCCGGCCCGGCGACCGCCCCCAGGATGCCGACGACGATGGCGAAGACGGCCGCCAGCGGGGGCAGTCCGCCGATGGTCTCGGCGATCCCGATCGCCACCGGCGTCGTGGTGGATCGAGGCGCGACCGTCTTGACCAGCAGTTCGTCACCCCCGAAGGCCTGGACGATCAGCACGGCGCTGGCCACCGAGACCACCGCACCCAGCGGGATCGCCACCAGCATCGGGACGACGAAACCGCGGAGCCGGTGGGCCTGCCGGTGCAGCGGGACGGCCAGGGCGACCGTGGCCGGGCCCAACCAGAACGCGATCAGCTCGGTGCCGGAGCGGTAGTCGGCGTAGTCGACCCCGAGCGCGGAGATCACGGCGCCCACGATCACGATCGCGACCAGGACCGGCTGGGCGAGGGCGTGGCCGCCGGTGCGGTCCTTGAGCTCGCGGCCCACCCGGTAGGCCGCCAGGGTGAGCAGCACGAAGAAGAGCGGCGAGTGCAGCAGCCACTCGGCGGTCTCGTGGAGCCTCTCGCTCATCGCCGGGCCCCCCAGCGCTCGAGCAGCACGGTGCTCCAGCCGACCACGGCGATACCGAGGAGCCAGGCGACGCCCAGCGCGACGGTGATGGCGAGCGCGTCCTCACGGATCCGGGTCAGGTAGACCACGACGCCCACCCCGGCGGGCACGAAGAGCAGCTGGAGGTGGCGCAACAGCCCGTGCGCGGCGCGTACGACGGTCGCGTCGTCACCGGAGCGACGTACCTGTAGGAGCACGAAGAGGATCACCATCCCGACCACCGGACCCGGCACGGGCGCGTCGGTGAGGCGGACGAACACCTCGCCGAGGAGTTGGCAGCCCAGGAGCCAGGTCAGTCCGGTGATCACGGCGGCATCCTCGCAGGTGCGGCTCAGCCGAGGATCAGCACGAAGCCGACGACCGCCGGGAGCAGGCCGGCGACCAGCCACGGGGTGAGCGGGTTGCGCTGGTGGATCAGGAAGGCGGCGGCGATGCCGAGCACCCCGACGACGCCGGCGATCACCGTCAGGCCGATCCGCGCGCCCTGGCGGGCAGGGTCGATGAAGACCGCCGCGACCACGAGGCCGCCGGCGAAGTGGCCGACGGTGGTGACGGCCAGCACCGACATCACCCAGCGTTGGACCGACGTCATGCTCATCGCGGGCGCGGACCGACGGCGCGGGTTGGCCGGGTCCATCAGGTGCCGCCGCGGGCGGTGCGGGCGGGGCTCGGACTCGGTCACCCCTCGATCCTCCCCGACCCCCGACGGTGGCAGCCCACCAGGTGCGGGTCGAAGATGCCCAACGCCTCCATCAGGGCGAACATCGTGGTCGGGCCGACGAAGACGAAGCCGTGCTTCTTCAGCGCCTTCGACAGCGCCACCGAATCGGGCGAGGTGGTCGCCAGCTCGTCGAGGGTGGCCGGCGCGGGCGGCACGTCGGGTGCGAAGCCGAGGACGAACTGCTCCAGGCCGCCGTGCGCTCGCAGGTCGATCACCGCGCCGGCGTTGGTGATCGTGGCGTCGATCTTGCGGCGGTTGCGGACGATCCGGGGTTCGTCCATCAACCGCAGCACGTCGGTCTCGTCGTACGCCGCGACGGCCTCGGGGTCGAAGCCCGCGAAGACCTCGCGGAACGCCTCGCGCTTGTTGAGGATCGTGGACCAGGAGAGGCCGGACTGGAAGGCCTCGAGGGTGAGCCGCTCGAAGTACGCCGACTCCCCCGTGACCGGAGTCCCCCACTCGGTGTCGTGGTAGTCGCGCATCACTCCGGGACCGCCTGCCCACGGGCACCGCGCAACACCGTCCTCGCCGATCACCGCTCCGTTCGTCGCCGGGAGTGTCAGTCCGTTCGTCATGGCGACATCCAACCGCACTCACAGCCCACGCACTTGCGTTATGCGTTAGTCGTCGCTAACGTATTGCAGGTGACCGACGCCCTCTCCGCAGCAGCCGAGCCGACCCGGCGACGCATCCTGCAGCTCCTGGCGTCGCACCCCCGCACGGTCACCGCGATCGCCGGGGAGTTCACCGTCACTCGGTCGGCCATCTCCCAGCACCTCCTGCTGCTCGCGCAGGTGGGGCTGGTCGAGGCCGAGAAGGTCGGCCGAGAGCGGATCTACCGGGTTCGGCCGGCCGGTCTGCGCAGTCTCCAGGCCGAGATCGACCGCTTCTGGACCGACGAGCTCGACCAGCTCGTGGCCGACGCCCATGCCCTGCACCCCCCACGGAACGAGAGAGACCGATGACGTTCACCAAGACCGTTCACCTGCCCGTCGACGTCGACGAGGCCTTCGCCCTGATCACCCAGCCCGAGCGCCTGCGGCGCTGGCAGACCGTCTCCGCCCAGGTCGACCTCCGCGCCGGCGGCACCTTCCGCTGGACCGTCACCCCGGGCCACCTGGCCTCCGGCACCTTCACGGAGGTCGAGCCCGGCAAGCGCATCGTCTTCGGGTGGGGCTGGGACGGAAGCGACGAGGTCGCCCCCGACTCCAGCACCGTCACCATCACACTGTCGCCCGTCGGCGGCGGCACCGAGCTGACCCTGGTGCACGAGGGATTGAGCGAGGAGCAGGCCGCGATGCACGCCGAGGGCTGGAACCACTACGTCGCCCGCCTGGAGAAGGCGGCCGTCGACACCGACGCGGGCCCGGACGAGTGGGCCGCGGCACCGGAGAACCTCGACCCGATCGTCAGCGCCGAGGCCTCGCTGGCCGTGCTCCAGGGCGTGCTGCTCCGGCTGACCCGGGAGGACCAGGTCAAGCAGACCCCGTGCGAGGAGTACGACTGCCACGCGCTCGCCGAGCACCTGTTCGGCTCGATCGTCACGGTCGGCGGCTGGGCCGAGGTCGAGGTCGTGAACCCCGAGGAGGGTTCGCTGGAGAACCGGGTCGCCGTGATGGCCGACACCGCGCTCACCGCGTGGCGCGCCCGCGGCATCGAGGGCACCGTCGAGGGGCCGGCACCCGACTTCCCGGCCGTGGCCGCGATCAGCATCCTGTCGTTGGAGTTCCTGCTGCACGCCTGGGACTTCGCCCAGGCCAGCGGCCAGGAGCTGAACGTCTCCGAGGAGCTCGCGTCGTACGTCCTGGGGCTGGCCGAGCAGATCGTGCCCGGCGCCCGGGGGGCCGCCTTCGGGCCCGAAATCGAGGTCGACGGCGAGGCCTCCGCGATGGAGCGGCTGGTCGCCTTCACCGGTCGCCGGCCGTTGGTCGCCGCCTGAGGGTCAGATTCACTGGTTAACCAGTGAAACCCGCACTTCACCCAGAGAACTCCCCGGGTGAAGTGCGGGTTTCCTGGGTGAGGTCCGCGACGTCAGCGGTACTCGGGGTTCTCCCACTCGAACCGCTCGCCGTCGTCCCAGGCGGCACGCCGGTTGCCGTACGTCGGCACTCCCCCGTTGTCCTTCAGCATCTTCGCCAGGTGCATCAGGTTGTACGTCATGAACGTCGTGTTGCGGTTCGTGAAGTCGTTCTCCGGCCCTCCACTGCCCTCGTCCAGGTACGACGGCCCCGGCCCGGCCTCACCGATCCAGCCCGCGTCGGCGTTCGGCGGGATCGTGTAGCCGACGTGCTGCAGGCTGTAGAGCACGTTCTGGGCGCAGTGCTTGATCCCGTCCTCGTTGCCCGTGATCAAGCAGCCGGCGACCCGCCCGTAGAAGAGGTACTGACCCTTGTCGTTCGTCATCCCCGACAGCGCGTAGATCCGCTCGATGATCCGCTTGGTCACGCTCGAGTTGTCCCCCAGCCAGATCGGGCCCGCGATCACCAGGATGTCGCTCTCCAGGATCCCGGGGTAGAGGTCCGGCCACTCGTCGCTCTCCCAGCCGTACTCGCGCATGTCGGGGTAGACGCCGGTCGCGATGTCGTGGTCGATCGGGCGGTAGGAGTCCACCTCCACACCGTGCTTGCGCATCACGGCCGCACTCGCGTCGACCAGTCCCTGGGTGTGACTCAGGTCCGGGCTCTTCTTGAGCGTGCAGTTGAGGAAGGTGGCCTTCAGGCCGCTGAAGTCGGGCTCGGCAGTCATGCGCTCCACTGTGCCGCCGACCGCCTGGCAGCACAACGCCCGTCAGCCCGACGCCCGTCAGCGCCGCACCCGCAACCGCACGTTCGGCAGCTCAGGCGCCGGGATCGGCGGGAGGTGATCACCGATCACCACCCCGAAGCGCCCCTCGGCCACCTCCTGCGAGTCCGCGACCACCGCGCCGTCGGGCGCGATCTGCGCCTGCCACTCGGTGCGGAACGCCACGATCTCCTCGTGGGAGCGGCCAATGAAGTTCCACCACATCACGATCGACTCGCCGAACGGCGGGCCGCCGAGCAGCAGCACGCGCACCGGTTCGTCGTACGCCGCGAGCCGCAACGTCGACCGACCCGGCGGCACGTAGACCAGATGGTGCTCGGCGCCGCGTTCACCCTCGACCGCGAGCGATCCGGTGTCGACCAGCACCCCATGCTCGAAGGTGGGGTCCACGTCCAGACGCAGCTCGGCACCGGCAGCCAGCGAGAGCTCGGCCCCGAGCAGGGGGGTGTACGTCGTCACCGGTGAGGTCTCGCCGAGCAGCGACCCCAGGAAGACCCGAGCCTCCCAGCCCTCCCCGCGGACGAGGTCGGGCACGTGGTGCGCGAACGCCGGCTCCACGTGCCGGCTCTCGTCCGGGAGCGCGACCCAGAGCTGGGCGCCGTGCAGGGAGTTCGTCGCCGGCGTGGAGACCTCCGAGTGGCTGATCCCGCGGCCGGCGGTCATCAGGTTCACCTCGCCCGGCCGGACCAGCGCCTCGTGGCCCGCGCTGTCACGGTGTGCGACCTCGCCGGAGAAGAGCCAGCTGACCGTCTGCAGGCCCGTGTGCGGGTGCGGGGCGACCGTCATCCCCGGCCCGTCGCGGACCTCGTCGGGACCGTAGTGGTCGACGAAGCACCAGGCACCGATCAGGGACCGGTGCCGCGCGGGCAGCGTGCGACGGACCCGCATGGCGCGGGGTCCCCCGAGCGGGACGTCGCGCGGCTCCATCGTCTCGACGCCCGCTGCCGGCGCACTGCTGCAGTCGACCTCCGCCGGATCCTTCTCGAGGTTGCTCATCGACACATGGTGCCGCAGACCTCAGCTCAGCTGCTCGGGTTCGACCGTCCGCTTCGCCTCGTCGCCGCGGCCACCGGGGACCATCCGGCCCGCGTCGCTGGCCCGGGCCTCGAGGCTGCCGGTCGTGTCGACAGGCTCGAGCCGCACGATCACCGACTTGTACGCCGGCTGGTTGCTGCCCTCGGCCGTCGACGCCAGCGCCACCAGCGGGTTGGTCTCGGGGTAGTAAGCGGCCGCGCAGCCACGCGGCTGGTCGTAGGCCACCACCCGGAACTGCGGGGCCCGGCGGGTGGAGCCGTCGGGCCACTCGCTGACCAGGTCGACGTACCCGCCGTCCTCGAGCCCGAGCGCCTCGATGTCGTCGGGGTGCACGAAGACGACCCGCCGCCCGCCCGACACCCCGCGATAGCGGTCGTCGAGGCCGTAGATCGTGGTGTTGAACTGGTCGTGCGAGCGCAGCGTCTGCAGCAGCAGCCGCCCTTCGGGCACGTGCAGCACCCCCACCGGGCTGACCGTGAAGACGGCCCGGTCGTGGGCGGTCGGGAAGGTACGGCTGTCCCGGGGCGGGTGAGGCAGCACGAAGCCGCCCGGCTGGTCCACCTTCTCGGCGTACGACGCACAGCCGGGCACCACGCGCGCGATCCGGCGCCGGATCTCGGTGTAGTCGTGACGGAACTCGGCCCACGGCAGGTCGTGCCGCTCCCCCAGGGTCGCCTCGGCCAGCGAGCAGACGATGTCGACCTCCGACTTCAGGTGCTTCGACGCCGGCTTCAGTGGTCCCTGGGAGGCGTGCACCGCCGACATCGAGTCCTCGACGGTGACCCGCTGGTTGCCTCGGCCGGTGGGGTCCTTCTCGCTGCGCCCGAGAGCGGGCAGGATCAGGGCCTCGCGACCGGTGACCACGTGCGAGCGGTTCAGCTTGGTCGAGACGTGGACGGTCAGGTCGGCTCGCCGGAAGGCCTCCTCGGTGACGACGGTGTCCGGTGCCGCCGAGACGAAGTTGCCGCCCATGCCGAAGAAGACCGTGGCCCTGCCCTCGTACAGGGCCTGGATGGAGGCGACGGCGTCGAAGCCGTGCTCCCGCGGAGGGTCGAACCCGAACTCGTCGCGCACCGCATCGAGGAAGTGGTCCGGCGAACGCTCCCAGATGCCCATCGTCCGGTCGCCCTGGACGTTGGAGTGGCCACGGACCGGGCACAGCCCGGCGCCGGGCTTGCCGATGTTGCCCTGGAGGAACGCCACGTTGGCGATCTCCTTGACGGTGGCGACGGCGTTGCGGTGCTGGGTGATGCCCATCGCCCAGCAGATGACCGTGGCGTCCGAGGCCTGGAACATCCGCGCCGCGGCCTCGATCTCGGCCCGGCCCAGCCCGGTCGAGCGCTCGACGACATCCCAGTCCAGGCCGCGCACGTGCTCGGCCCACGCCTCGAAGCCGTGGGTGTGCTGCTCGATGAAGTCGCGGTCGAGCGCACCCCACTCCAGGAGCAACGAGCCGATGGCCTGGAAGAGGGCGAGGTCGCCGTTGATCCGGACCGGTAGGTGGAGGTCGGCCAGTTCGGTGCCGAGCGCCAGGCCCTTGGCGGTCTGCGGGTTCTTGAACCGGACCAGCCCGGCCTCGCGCAACGGGTTGATCGAGATGATCTTCGCGCCTCGCTGCTTGGCGGTCTCGAGCGCGGAGAGCATCCGCGGGTGGTTGGTCCCCGGGTTCTGGCCGGCGACCACGATCAGCTCGGCGGCGTGCAGGTCGTCGAGGCTGACCGAGCCCTTGCCGATGCCGATCACCTCGGCGAGCCCGACCGAGGTCGACTCGTGGCACATGTTCGAGCAGTCGGGCAGGTTGTTCGTGCCGAAGGCGCGAGCGAAGAGCTGGTAGCTGAATGCTGCCTCGTTGGAGGTCTTGCCCGAGGTGTAGAAGATCGCCTCGTCCGGCGAGGCCAGCGCATTGAGCCGCTCCGCGACGAGGGCGAAGGCGTCGTCCCAGGTGATCGGCTGGTAGTGGCTGGCGCCCTCGCGCAGCACCATCGGATGGATGATCCGGCCCTGCTGGCCCAGCCAGTAGTCGGTACGGTCGCGCAGCTCCTCGATCGAGTGCTCGGCGAAGAACTCCGGGCCGACCCGGCGCAGCGTGGCCTCCTCGGTGACGGCCTTGGCGCCGTTCTCACAGAACTCGGCCGTGTGCCGGTGCGCCGGGTCGGGATCCGGCCACGCGCAGCCCTGGCAGTCGAAGCCGTCGACCTGGTTGAGCTTCAGCAGGGTCTGGGCCGTGCGTACGACGCCCATCTGCTCGATCGAGCGCTTCATCGACACCGCCACCGCGGTGGCCCCGGCGACCGCGTGCGAGGAGTCCTCGACCTTGAGCTCGCTCTCGTCGATGTCCTTGCGGGGTGCCTTGCGGATCATGTGGCCCATCCTGACGCTCGCGGTCAACCCTGTCCCCATCGGACCACGGTTTCGAGTGGTCGCGGCCCCACCACACTCGTCGTACCCGATTTCCCGCGCCGCGCGGCCCGGTGCCGCTACTTTCGAGACGATCGCGGACTCCACCACCGCGGAGCTCGCGACGTCGGAAGCATCCGTGCGCGAACCAAGGAGTCCCGATGTCGATGAACGATCCGGCCGCACCGCCTCCCGCCCCGCCCTACAACGTCGGCAACGCCCTGTCCTACGGCTGGGCGAAGTTCCAGAAGAACGCAGTCCCGATCGTCCTGGCCGCCCTGGTGGTGGTCGCCGGACTCGCCGTGCTCTCCGTGCTGTTCCTGGCGGTGCAGTCGGCCGTGATCGGCACCTCGACGATCACCTTCGATCCCGAGACCGGGACCTACGAGACCACGGGCGGCGGGTCCTTCCTCGCCGGCCTCGTGCTCGCGGCCCTGTTCGGCGCGCTCTACTTCGTGGTCGCGGCCGTTCTCGGCTCGCTCCTCGTCCGGGCGGCGCTCGACATCACCGACGGCAAGGAGCTGGACGTCGCTGCGATCTTCCGCTTCGACAAGGTCGTCCCGGTGCTCATCGCCTCGTTGATCATCGGGGCAGCGACCTTCGTGGGCACTCTGCTGTGCTACCTGCCCGGGCTGGTGGTGGCGTTCCTGACGCAGTACACGTTGTTCTTCCTGCTCGACAAGGACCTCGAGCCGATGGCGGCGATCCGGGCCAGCTTCGAGTTCGTGAAGGCGAACTTCGCCAACGTGCTGGTCTGGTACATCATCGCCGCGCTGGTGGGCGGAGCCGGCGCGATCGTGTGTGGCATCGGCCTGCTGGTGACGGTCCCGATCGTGATCATCGGGACGGCGTACACGTACCGGACGCTGAACGGGATGCCGGTCGCCGCCTGAGTGGCCGGCTCGGGCGGCGAGCGGCTCAGTCCTCGAGCGGCTCAGTCCTCGAGCAGGGCCAGTCGCAGTTGTGCCGGGTCCCCGATCTCGAGGGACTCGGCACGGCGTATTGACTTCTTCAGCGGCAGCACGAAGCCGCGCTTCTTGTCGGGGAAGACCGAGGTGCGCCAGGTCGAGTCACCGAGGGTGACCTCGACGCGTACCGAGCCGAAGCCGCGGGGCGGGCCGGAGAAGAGGCGGATCTCGTCGTCGACCTCGGGTGGGACGGTGACGAACGCCCAGGCCGCCATCGCGTCGGCCTCCCAGATCTCGGCCTCGAACGCCCACGCGTGCGTCACGATCGGTCGCCTCGTCTTCCCATGATGAACCCGCGGTTCCCATGCTCTGCACACCGTGGGAACCGCATGTTCGGCTGCATACCGTGATGGAACTGCGCAGCAGGGGGCTGTGTCAGGAGTTCGAGAAGATCGCCGGGTCGTCCGGTCCACGCCCCGCCCAGGTCCACGCGTACGCCGGGTCCTCGCACGCGACCCCACCCTCGCCTAGCTCCAGCGGCGCGAAGGTGTCCACCATGACGGCCGACTCGTCGAAGTACTCCACCCCCAACGACGCCTCGATCGCCGAGGGCTGCGGCCCGTGCGCGTGGCCGCCCGGGTGCAGCGAGATCGAGCCGATGTTGATGCCCGACCCCTTGCGGGCCTCGTAGTCCCCGCCCACGTAGAACATGACCTCGTCGCTGTCGACGTTCGAGTGGTAGTACGGCACCGGGATCGCCAACGGGTGGTAGTCGACCTTGCGGGGCAGGAAGTTGCAGATCACGAAGTTGTGCCCCTCGAAGACCTGGTGCACCGGCGGCGGCTGGTGGATCTTGCCGGTGATCGGCATGTAGTCGTCGATGTTGAACGTGTACGGGTAGAGGCAGCCGTCCCAGCCGACCACGTCGAAGGGGTGCGTCGCGTAGGTCATCCGGGTGCCGACGATCCCGGCCGAGGTCCGGTGCTTGACCAGCACGTCGACGTCCTCGCCCTCGACGAGCAGCGGACCGTCGGGACCGTGCAGGTCCCGCTCGCAGTACGGCGCGTGCTCGAGCAGCTGGCCGTAGCGCGACAGGTAGCGCTTGGGCGGAGCGATGTGGCTGTTTGCCTCGATCGCATACAGCCGGCTCGGCTCGGCGGGCACCCAGCGGTGCGTGGTCGCACGCGGGATCACGACATAGTCGCCGGGCCGGTAGGCGAGGGTGCCGAAGATCGTCTCCACCGACCCGGAGCCGGACTCGACGTACACGCACTCGTCGCCGATCGCGTTGCGGTAGTGCGCCGACGGCGCCGTACCGGTCACGACGTAGGAGATCCGGACGTCGTTGTTGCCGAGCACCTGCCGCCGGTCGGTGACCGCGTCGGTCCCGGTGGCGAGGTCGTGCAGCTTGAGGTGGCGCGGCTTGAGCGGGTGGTTGGGGGTGCGGCTCTGGTCGGGCAGTTCCCACACCTCGGCCGCGACGATCGCGGAGGGGACGCCCCGGTGGTAGAGCAGCGAGGAGTCGGAGGAGAAGCCCTCCTCGCCCATCAGCTCCTCGCGGTAGAGCCGGCCCTGCTCGTCGCGGAACTGGGTGTGCCGCTGGGGGGGCACCTCGCCCTGCTGTCGGTAGAAGGCCATCACCACTCCTGAGGGTCGATAATCGGACGTCTACGTCCGCTATTCGTCTCTGGTTAGAGTAGCCCGCGTGTCAACGAGAGTCCCTGCGCCGTACGTCGGTCTGATCGATGATGCCGCGATCTTCCCGCCCGGCAACAGCCCCCTGCCCAGCGCCCTGACGGCGTACGCCGAGCGCGCCGAGCGACCCGAGGCCGACCTCGTGGCGTCGTTCGTGGTCACCGACGTGCGCGTACCCGAGGTCGACCGCGACCTGCCGCTCTCGGTCGTGGTGACCGGGGGCGCCGGCGCCGTCGCCGGGGCCCTGCGCCTGGCCGACCGCTCCCCTGCCCGGCTGGCCGGTCTGGAGATCGCGCTGCGCGACCCCGACGACCTGGTCGGCAACGCTCGCCGCGTGCTCGCCGCGACCGATGCCGCGCGCGCCGAGGGCCTGCTCGACGAGGAGACCCCGGTCTACGTCGAGCTGCCCGCGGTCGAGCCGTCGGCCTCCTGGCTGGCGGCGGCCGACGTCGTGGCCGAGGCCGAGCTGCGGCTGAAGTTCCGCACCGGCGGCGAGGAGCCCCACCTCTTCCCGACGGCGTCCACCCTCGCCACCTGGATCGACGCCGCACTCGACCGGGAGACCCCGTTCAAGTGCACGGCCGGACTGCACCACGCCGTCCGGCAGACCAGCCCCGAGGGGTTCGAGCAGCAGGGCTTCCTCAACGTCCTGCTCGCCACTCGGCACGCCTTCGACGGCGCCGGTCGCGACGACGTGGTGGCGACCCTCGAGCGCCGCGACGCCGAGGCCCTGGCCGAGGAGTGCCGCGCCGCCGATCTCGCCGGCGCGCGCCGCTGGTTCACCTCGTTCGGCTCCTGCTCGGTGAGCGAACCCCTCGACGACCTGATCACCCTCGGCCTGGTGCCGACCGGAGCGGAGCGACCATGACCACCACCTGGGTCGACGGGGCAGCGGGATCGCTGTTCGACGTGGACAACCTGCCGTACGGCGTGTTCTCCCGCGCCGGGGACCAGCCGCGCGTCGGCGTCCGGATCGGTGACTTCGTGCTCGACCTGTCGCCGGTCGCGGCCGCCGAGATGCTCGACGCCCACCACGTCTTCCAGGAGGGGTCGCTGAACTCCCTGATGGCCGAGGGACGGCAGGTCCGCGAGTCGATCCGTCGATGGGTGATCGGCCTGCTCACCGAGGAGGCCGAGCGCGACCTGGTCGAGCCCCACCTCGTGCCGCTGGCAGACGTCACCCTGCACCTGCCGATCGAGGTGGCCGACTACGTCGACTTCTACGCCTCCCTGGACCACGCCACCAACGTCGGCAGGATGTTTCGCCCGGACGGCGAACCCCTGCTGCCGAACTGGAAGCACCTGCCGGTGGGCTACCACGGCCGGGCCGGCACGGTCGTGGGCTCGGGCACTGCGGTGACCCGACCGTGCGGCCAGCGCAAGGCCCCGACCGACGAGATGCCCAGCTTCGGACCCAGCACCCGGCTCGACATCGAGGCCGAGCTGGGTTTCGTGGTCGGCACCGGCACCTCGCTGGGCGACCGGGTCGCCCACGACGACTTCGCCGACCACGTCTTCGGCGTCGTCGGCCTGAACGACTGGTCGGCCCGCGACATCCAGGCCTGGGAGTACGTTCCGCTCGGCCCCTTCCTCGGCAAGTCCTTCGCCACCTCGATCTCGCACTGGGTCACGCCCCTCGAGGCGCTCGACGCCGCCTGGGTGGACCTGCCCGGTCAGGACCCGGCGCCGCTGCCGTACCTGCTGCCGTCCGACCCGGAGCAGCAGCCCCGAGGGCTGGACATCGACGTGGAGGTGCTCCTCAACGGCGAGCTGGTCAGCACCCCGCCGTACCGGACGATGTACTGGTCGCCCGCCCAGATGCTCGCCCACCTCAGCGTCAACGGCGCCTCGGTCCGCACCGGCGACCTGTTCGCCTCCGGCACCATCAGCGGGCCGGAGCCCGAGCAGCGCGGCTCGTTCCTGGAGCTCAGCTGGGGCGGCACGGAGCCGTTCGCCGGCGATCACACCTTCCTGGAGGACGGTGACGAGGTCGTGCTGCGCTACACCGCACCCGGAGCCGGCGGGGGCCGGATCTCCCTGGGCGAGGTCAGCGGACGGATCCTGCCCAGCGCCTGAGGTCAGCGCGTTCGACAGACGCCCCCGGATCCGAGGCGTAGCGTCGGGCACCTCGGGAGACGCCCGACGAGCTCGGTAGATCGGAAGTGCGTCATGCAGTTGCAGCGATCCGTCATCAGTCTCGGGGTCGGGGCCCTCCTGCTCAGCGCCTGGGTCGGGCCGGTACCCACGGCCAGCGCCGCCGGGTTCACCTGCTTCGGAGCCCGGGCCACCATCGTGGGCACCCGCGGCGCCGACGACCTGCACGGCACCGAACGGCGCGACGTGATCGTCGCCCTCGGAGGCGACGACGAGGTCGAGGGGCGCGGCGGTGACGACCTGATCTGCGGCGGCAAGGGCCGCGACGAGCTGCGCGGCGACAACGGCGACGACCGGATCGACGGAGGCCCCGGCAACGACTACGTCCGGGGCAACAACGGCCGCGACCGGCTCCACGGCGGGCCGGGAGCGGACGCGGTGGTCGGCGACGACCACGCCGACCGACTCGACGCGGGCCCCGGCAACGACTACGTCGACGGCGGTGACGGCGACGACCGGGTCGACGGCAGCGACGGCAACGACCGGATGCGCGGCGGCCGCGGCCGGGACCGGATGCGCGGCGGCGACGGGGACGACAGCATCGACGGCGAGAACGGCAAGGACCGGATCGACGGGGATGCCGGCGACGACGTGCTCGACGGCTCGCAGGCCAAGGACCGGCTCCGCGGCGGTCCCGGTGACGACGTGCTCCGGGGTGGCCGCAGCCACGACCAGCTCGCGGGCGGCGCCGGCGACGACGTACTGACCGGCGACGACCTCTTCACGCCGCGCACCGCGACACCGGGCAAGGACGTCCTGCGAGGAGGCCCCGGCTCCGACGAGATCGAGCTGTGGCGGCACCCCGACGCCACCGGCAACATCACCGTGGACCTCGGCGCCGGCGCGGCCCGCGGCCAAGGCGCGGACCGGCTCGCCAGCATCGAGTCGGTCACGGCGTACAGCGACCACGACGACGTCCTGGTCGGTTCGTCGGCCGACAACACCTTCTACTCCGGCGTCGGCGCCGACGTCGAGCAGGGGCTCGGCGGCAACGACACCTTCCTCGCGGCCCCCGGGCCGGACAGCGTGGAGGGCGGCCCCGGGTCCGACACGATCACCTTCGAGTACACCCGGCGCCGGGTCACGGCCAATCTGCTCAGCGGCCTGGCCACCAGCCGCTCCACCGGGATCGACCGGCTCGACTCCATCGAGAACCTCACCGGCTCGGCCCGCAACGACGTGCTCACCGGAAACGACGCCCCCAACGAGCTGCGCGGGATGGGCGGCCAGGACACCCTCCGGGGTCTCGCCGGCGACGACGTACTGCGCGGCGGCACCAACTCCGAGCGGCCCGACCGTGTCGACCGGCTCTCCGGCGGCCCGGGCGACGACCTGATCGACGGCCACGACCTGGGGCTGGGCAAGTTCGACCCGGACCACCGGGACCTGATCGACTTCTCGACCTCCGAGGTGCCGGTCGTGGTCGACCTGGCCGCGGGCACGGCCGTCGGCGAGGGCAACGACACCCTGCTGCGGGTCGAGGACGTGGTCGGCTCGCCGTTCGACGACGTGATCCGCGCCGACGACCAGCCCAACGAGCTGAACGGCAACGCCGGCGACGACACCATCGAGGGCCGCGGCGGCGACGACGAGCTCGAGGGCAGCTCCGGGGACGACCACTTCGACGGAGGCGACGGCGTCGACCTGCTCGAGTTCAACCTGGCCAGTGAGGGCGTGCAGGCGAACCTGGAGCTCGGGGTGGCCCTCGGCCAGGGCGTCGACTCGCTGACCGGGATCGAGAACCTGACCGGCACCCTGTTCGACGACGACCTGACCGGTGACGCCGGGCCGAACGTGCTGGACGGACGTTCCGGCGACGACGCGCTCAGCGGTGAGGGCGGAGCCGACCAGCTGCTCGGCGGCCGAGGCGACGACGACCTGTCCGGCGGCGCCGGACCTGACGTGCTGGACGCCGGCGACGGCGACGACACCACGAACGGCGGCGCGGACGACGACCACATCTGGGGGACGCCCGGCAGCGACAGCCACCAGGGCGGGCCGGGCGTGGACACCATCGACTACGACCTGGCCGGCGCAGACCTGGACATCGACCTCGCGGCCGGTACGGCCGACAGCGGCCCGGACGCCGACACGGTCAGCACGATCGAGAACGTGATCGGCACGGCCTACAACGACCGGATCCGCGGCGACGCCGAGGACAACCGACTCGAGTCCGGCAAGGGGCTCGACCAGGTGGAGGGACGCGGCGGCGACGACGTGCTCTGGGGCGGCTCCGACGTACGCCAGGACTTCCTGTCCGGCGGCCCGGGCGTGGACACGGTCGACTTCACCGACGCCCCGCGACGGGTCACCGCCGACCTGATGGCCGGCACCTCGGAGGGATCGGGGAACGACGTCCTGATCCTGATCGAGAACATCTGGGGCTCGGTCTTCGGCGACGACCTGCGCGGCGACGGCGAGGACAACGTGATCCGCGGCGGCCCCGGTGACGACGTCCTCGACCTGCGCGGCGGCGACGACACGGCCGAAGGAGGGGACGGCACGGACATCGCCGACGGGGGCGCCGGGACCGACAGCTGCGACGTGGAGTTCGCCTACGGGTGTGAGACCGGGCCCTGAGCCTTGTAGATTCCCGCCCATGCGCTTCCTGACGCCGATCGCGGTCTGGCTCGGCGGACTCTCGTGGCTCCCCCGGTTCCTGCCGCAGATCGTGGCGATCGACCGACTGATCCAGCGGCTCTCGCGCGGGCGCCTCACCCTGCTCGACATCGCGGGCCTGCCGAACGTCACCCTGACCGTCCGCGGTCGCAAGAGCGGTCTGCCGCGCACCACACCGCTGCTCGCGGTGCCGTACCAGGGACGGTGGCTGATCGCCGGCTCCAACTTCGGGGGCGAGAAGGCGCCGGTCTGGGTGGTCAACCTGCGCGCCGCCGAGGAGGCCGAGATCGGCGTCGATGGACGCACGGTGCCGGTGACCGCTCGCGAGCTCTCCGGCGACGAGCGAGCCCGAATGTGGCAGGTCATGCTGCGCACCTGGCCGAACTACGCCAAGTACGAGGAGCGCACCGCGCGCACGATCCCGGTCTTCCTGCTCGCCGAGCGGTGAACCCGTCGATCTCCGGGCCACCTGGGGTCCCTTCAGTGGACGCGCTCTCACTCTTTGCCCGGCCAGTCTTCCGAGGCTATTGACCTCTGCATATGACCCGTGTCACCCTCATGAGGTCAAAAAGTGGAAGCGCTCTCACACCTGTCGCGTCGCCGAGGGACTTCCGCACCTGCTCAACCCGGGCACGGAAGCCCACCGACCGAGGAGATGCACCGTGAAGAACCCCATCCGGAACAGCCGCCCCGCGGCCTTGGCCAGCCTTGCCGCGCTGACGCTCGGCTCGCTCGTGGCCTGCGGCGGCGACTCCGACTCGACCAATGCCGACGGCACGATCACGTTGTCGATCGCCACCTTCAACGAGTTCGGGTATGAGGAGCTGATCAAGGAGTACGAGCAACTCAACCCGGACATCAAGATCGAGCACCGGAAGTCCGGTACCGCCAACGAGCACCAGGACAACCTGTACACGAAGCTCGCGGCCAGCACCGGTCTCTCCGACATCGAGGCCATCGAGGTCGACTGGCTCGCCGCCCTGATGGAGCAGTCCGACGCCTTCGTCGACCTGAGCGACCCCGAGGTCGAGGGTCGCTGGCTCGACTGGAAGACCGAGGCAGCCACCACCGACGACGGCAAGCTCATCGGCTACGGGACCGACATCGGTCCGGAGGGCATCTGCTACCGCGCCGACCTGTTCAAGAAGGCCGGGCTGCCCACCGATCGTGACGAGGTCGCGGGCCTCTTCACCACCTGGGACGACTACTTCGAGGCCGGCGAGGAGTTCACCGCCAAGGTTCCAGGCACCGCCTGGTACGACGCCTCGGGCGCCACCGCCCAGGCGATGATCAACCAGATCGAGTACTCCTACGAGGACGCCGACAACAACGTCATCGCGGCCGACAACCCGGAGGTCAAGGCGGTCTTCGACACCGTGACGACCCAGTCGGAGGCCGGCCTGTCGACGAAGCTCACGCAGTGGAGCGAGGACTGGGCCGCAGCGTTCCAGGACGACGGATTCGCCACCATGGCCTGCCCCGGCTGGATGCTCGGTGTGATCGAGGGCAACGCTTCCGGCGTCAAGGGCTGGGACATCGCCAATGTCTTCCCCGGCGGTGGCGGCAACTGGGGCGGGTCCTACCTGACCGTCCCGGCTCAGTCCGAGCACCCCGAGGAGGCCCGCGAGCTCGCGGCCTGGCTGACCGCGCCTGAGCAGCAGATCAAGGCGTTCGAGGCCAAGGGCACCTTCCCGAGCCAGGTCGAGGCGCTCAGCGACCCGACGCTGACCGGTGCGACCAACGCCTTCTTCAACGACGCGCCGACCGGCGAGATCCTCGCCGACCGCGCCGAGGCCGTCGAGTTCATCCCGCACAAGGGCCCCCGCTACGCCGACATCAACGTCGCCTTCCAGCAGGCCCTCCAGCGCGTGGACGAGGGCAAGGAGACGCCCGACGAGGCCTGGAGCTCGTTCCTGTCCGACGTCGACCGTCTGGGCTGACCCACGATGTCGACCGCTCCGTCCGGACCCGTCGGGACCGCCGGCACCGCCCCTGTGGCGGACGGCGGGTCCGGCGGAGGCGGTCGGCCCCCGGGCCTGACCCGCCGTCAGCGCCTCTCGACGTGGGACTTCCGGCTCTCGCCGTACCTCTACGTCTCACCGTTCTTCCTGCTCTTCGCCCTGGTGGGGCTGTTCCCGCTCGTCTACACCGCCTACGTGTCGGTCCACGAGTGGAACCTCATCGGCGGCCAGGGCGACTTCGTCGGGCTCGAGAACTTCCGCTCGGTGTTCGAGGACCGCTACTTCTGGAACTCGCTGCGCAACACGTTCAGCATCTTCCTGCTCTCCTCGGTCCCGCAGATCCTGATCGCCCTGGGCCTGGCGGCGCTGCTCGACAGCCAGCTGCGGGCCCGCACCCTGTGGCGGATGGGCGTCCTGGTGCCGTACGTCGTGGCCCCGGTCGCCGTGGCCCTGATCTTCGGCAACTTGTTCGGCGACCGCTACGGCCTGATCAACGAGGGCCTGCAGGCGATCGGACTCTCCCCGATCCGGTGGCACGTCGACACCCTGCCGAGCCACTTCGCGATCGCGACCATGGTGAACTGGCGCTGGACCGGCTACAACGCCCTGATCCTGCTGGCCGCCATGCAGGCGATCCCCCGCGACCTCTACGAGTCCGCCGCGATCGACGGCGCGAACCGGATCCGGCAGTTCATCTCCATCACCGTGCCGATGCTGCGCCCGACGATCATCTTCGTGGTCATCACCTCGACCATCGGCGGCCTGCAGATCTTCGCCGAGCCCCGGCTCTTCGACAGCGCCGGCCTCGGCGGATCCGACCGGCAGTACCAGACGGTGACGATGTACCTCTGGGAGCTCGGCTGGCGGGTGCGCAACCTGGGCACCGCGGCCGCCGTCGCCTGGATCCTCTTCCTGATCATCGTGATCTTCGCGCTGGTGAACCTCTACCTGACCCGTCGCATCGCGACCGCGGGAGGACGACGATGAACAGGCGTCCCGGATTCGTCGTCTACGGCCTGCTGATCGCCTTCGCCCTGGGCTCGATGTTCCCGCTCTACTGGTCCTTCCTGGTCGGCTCCCACACCTCCGAGGTGATGAACAGCAAGCTGCCGCCGCTCCTGCCCGGCGGGCACTTCATCGACAACGCCCAGCGCGTCTTCTCCTCGGTGAAGTTCTGGAAGGCGATGACGAACAGCCTCATCGTCTCCACGGTGGTGGCCGCCTCGGTCGTCTTCTTCTCCACGCTGGCCGGGTACGCCTTCGCCAAGCTCCGGTTCCGCGGGCGGGACCCGATGATGGTCTTCGTCGTCGCGACCCTGGCCGTGCCGACCCAGCTCGGGATCATCCCGCTCTTCATCGTGATGGCGAAGCTCGGCTGGACCGGCACCCTGTGGGCCGTCATCGTTCCCGGGCTGGTGACCGCCTTCGGTGTCTTCTTCATGCGGCAGTACCTCGTCGACGCGCTGCCCGACGAGCTGATCGAGGCCGCTCGCGTCGACGGCTGCTCGATGATCAGGACGTTCTGGCACGTCGCCGTCCCTGCGGCACGACCGGCCATGGCCATCCTCGGCATGTTCACCTTCATGGCCACCTGGACCGACTTCTTCTGGCCCCTGATCGTGCTCCCCGCCGGCAATCCGACCGTCCAGATCGCCCTCCAACAGCTGCAGAGCGGCTACTACGTCGACTACAGCCTGGTCCTCGCCGGAGCGGTGCTCTCCACCGTGCCGCTCCTCATCCTGTTCATCTTCGCCGGCCGCCACCTGGTCTCCGGCATCATGCAAGGAGCAGTCAAGGGATGACCCCCGCCACCAGTCCGTCGACCCGGACAGACCTCACCGCCTCCGTGCAGTTCCCGCCCGACTTCCTCTGGGGTAGCGCCACTGCGTCGTACCAGATCGAGGGCGCCATCCACGAGGACGGCCGGACCGACAGCATCTGGGACGCGTTCTGCCGCGTGCCCGGCGCCGTCCTCGGTGGCGACTCCGGCGCGGTGGCGGACGACCACTACCACCGGATGCGCGACGACGTCGCCCTGATGAAGTCGCTGAACCTCGGGTCGTACCGCTTCTCCGTGGCCTGGCCGCGGGTGCGACCCGACGGGGGCGCCGCGAACCCGCGCGGCCTGGCGTTCTACGACCGGCTCGTCGACGAGCTGCTCGCCCAGGGCATCACTCCGTGGACCACCCTCTACCACTGGGACCTGCCCCAGGCCCTCGAGGAGAAGGGGGGCTGGACCTCGCGCGACACCGTGGACCGCTTCGTCGAGTACGCCCTCACGGTGCACGACGCCCTGAAGGACCGGGTCAGTGTGTGGACGACCCTCAACGAACCCTGGTGCTCGGCCTTCCTGGGCTACTCCGGCGGGCAGCACGCTCCGGGACGCCAGGAGGGTGGCGCGGGCCTGGTGGCCGCCCACCACCTGCTCCTGGCCCACGGCCTGACCGTGCAGGAGCTGCGTCGCCGCCAGCCCGACGCCTCCTTGGGGATCACGCTCAACCTGACGCACGCCGAGCCGGCCGATCCGGACGACCCTGTGGACGTCGACGCCGCCCGCCGGATCGACGCGCTGCAGAACCGGGTCTTCCTCGACCCGATCCTGCGCGGCGAGTACCCGGCCGACCTGCTGGCCGACACCGAGGAGCTGGGCTGGCAGCACGTCATCGCCGACGGCGACCTGGCGACCATCTCCGCCCCGATCGACGTGCTGGGCGTGAACTACTACCACGGCAACCACGTCTCGGGGCACCCTCGGACCGACGTCGTCGGGGCCGGCTCCGTCCAGCCCGAGCGGCCGACGACGACGCCGTTCGTCTCCGCCGAGCACGTCACCTTCCCCAGCCGAGGACTCCCCCTCACCGACATGGGCTGGGAGATCCAGCCCTGGGGTCTGCGCGACCTGCTGCTGCGACTGGACGCCGACTACACACTCCCGCGGATCTACATCACCGAGAACGGCGCCGCCTTCCCCGACCGCCCCAGCGCCGACGGTGCCGTGCACGACCCGGACCGGATCGCCTACGTGGACGCACATCTGCGCCAACTCAAGGAGGCGATGGACGCGGGTGTGGACGTGGGCGGGTACTTCGTCTGGAGCCTGCTGGACAACTTCGAGTGGGCCTACGGGTACTCGAAGCGGTTCGGGATCGTCTACGTCGACTACGAGACCCAGGAACGGGTGCCCAAGGACAGCGCGCACTGGTACGCCTCCGTTGCCGCCACCGGCCGGTTGCCGGAGTAGTACCGTGCGCCCCGTGGAGCCCCCCGACCCACCCAGCACCAACGCCACGCTCGACGACGTCGCGCGGGTGGCCGGCGTCTCCCGAGCCACCGCCTCCCGCGCCGTCAACGGTGGCGCGAAGGTCTCGGCCCGGGCTCAGGCAGCCGTCGACGCCGCGGTGAGCACGCTGAACTACTCCCCCAACCCGGCCGCCCGATCACTGGTCACCCGGCGAACCGACTCCATCGCCGTCGTGGTGCCCGAGCCGGAGGACCGGGTCTTCACCGATCCGTTCTTCGCCGGGACGCTGCGCGCTGTCTCCCGGGTCCTCGCCGAGCACGAGCTGCAGATGGTCCTGCTGCTGGCCCCGCGAGGGGCGGTGGGTGACCGCACGCTGCGCTACCTGCGCGGCCGACACGCGGACGGTGCGCTGGTCACCTCCCACCACCGACAGGACCGGATGGCGCACCGGCTCGCCGAGCTCGGCCTGCCCAGCGTCTTCTGCGGCCGCCCGTGGTCCGGCAGCAACCTGGTCACCTACGTCGACACCGACAACGTCGAGGGAGGCAGGCTGGCCGCGGAGGCTCTCCTGGCGCGAGGCTGCCGGCGGATCGGCACCGTGGCCGGGCCGGAGGACATGACCGCCTCGGTGGACCGCCTCGAAGGCTGGCGCGCCGGCCTGGCAGCGGCCGGCGTACTCCGCGACCGCGTGGCGCACGGCGACTTCACCGTCGCCGGGGGGGAGCGCGCCACGCGCGCCCTGCTCGAGGAGCACCCCGATCTCGACGGCCTGTTCGTCGCCTCCGACCTGATGGCCTCCGGAGCCCTCAACGCCCTGCGCGCCACCGGCCGACGCGTACCCCAGGACGTCGCGGTCGTCGGCTTCGACGACCTCGGGGTCGCCGAGCACACCTCGCCGCCCCTGACGACACTGCGCAACCCGGTGGCCGAGATGGCCGACCAGGCGACCCGCATGCTGATCCAGCAGATCCGCGGGCAGTCGTCCGCGGCGCCGGTGCGTGTGGTCATGCCGACCGCGCTCGTCGTACGCGAGAGCTGCTGAGCCCGAAATGAACTGAAGCCCTGCACCGGTGGAGGTGCAAGGCTTCAGCGTGGCAGGTGAAGGATTCGAACCTTCGAAGCTTTCGCGACGGATTTACAGTCCGTTCCCATTGGCCGCTCGGGCAACCTGCCGGGAGTGCTGGTCAGCGTTTGGCCGACCGGCAGCAAGGCGAAACAATAGCGCAGGCACCACGCCTAACGAAAACTGCGACCCAGGAGAAGACATGGCCGACTCGTCGTTCGACATCGTCAGCAAGCTCGACCGCCAGGAGGTCGACAACGCCCTCGGGCAGACCGCTCGCGAGATCGCCACCCGCTTCGACTTCAAGGGCACCGGCGCCACGATCGAGTGGCAGGGAGACGACGCCATCGAGATCACCGCATCGGCCGACGACCGCGCCACCGCCGTGCTCGATCTGTTCAAGGACAAGCTGATCAAGCGTCAGCAGAGCCTCAAGATCCTCGATGCTGGCGAGCCCCGCCAGTCGGGTCAGGTCTCGAAGATCTCGATCGCGCTCAAGGAGGGCATCAGCTCCGAGGACGCCAAGAAGATCTCCAAGCTGATCCGCGACGAGGGCCCCAAGGGCGTGAAGGCGCAGATCCAGGGCGACGAGCTGCGCATCTCCTCCAAGAAGCGCGACGACCTGCAGGCTGTGCAGCAGCTGGTGAGGAGCCAGGACCTCGACTTCGCCGTCCAGTTCACCAACCGGCGCTGAGACACCGGTGAAGATGGAACCGCGCCCCTCGGCGCGGATCGAGATCGACGCGCCGCTCGAGCTCGTCTGGTCGGTCATGCTCGACACCGCGTCGTACGGCGAGTGGAACCCGTTCGTCGAGCGTGTCGAGTGTCCGAGCCCGGCGAGTGTGGGCGACCCGATCGTGCTGCACGTGCGCTGGCGCAACGGGTCCACGGCCCGCTCCCCGGAGCGGATCACCGCCCTCGAGCACCCCACGACCGACGACGAGGGAACGACGACGGCCTGCCTGGCCTACGTGTACGAGGGTCTGCCGGCGAAGCTGGGCCTGGTTCGGGGGACGCGCTTCCAGCGGTTGAGCCAGCGCCCCGGCGGGCCCACCGTCTACGCCACGGTGGAGGAGTTCTCCGGCCCGCTGGTCGGCTTCGCCGGTCCGGGGCGGGTGGCCGACGGCTTCGAGCGCCACGCCGCCGGACTGAAGCAGCGCGCCGAATCCCTCCGCTGACCTGCCACTTGTGGTTGCTCACAAGCCGCTGACCTGCCACTTGTGGTTGC
>NZ_JBFIKK010000016.1:0-34637 GCF_041600255.1 Nocardioides sp.
TCGTGCGGGCTGATGGCATCGACACCAGCCCTGAGCAATGGCACAGGGTGATGAGCGTGAACGTCGGCGGGACGTTCTTTATGTGTCACCGCGCTGACTCCAATGCGGGCGCAACGATCGGGAGCCATCGTCAATTTCGGATCGATCTGGGGCGACCTGGGAACGGTCGGCGCAGCGGCGTATTGCGCCTCGAAGGGCGCCGTTCACACTGGTCGCTCGGTCGCTCGGCAGTCATCCGAGCACGACACGCGGCGGTGACGAATCCGAGCCGAACCAGCGGGCGAAGGCACTCCTGGCCGAGCGGTACGCCCGCGGGGAGATCGACACCGCGGAGTACCGCGAGCGGCTCAGCGAGCTTGGCTAGTCACCACCAGGGCCATTGCCCCCTCCCGTGGTCGGTGCCATCATCCTGTGACGGGGAGGCCGGAAAGGTGATGGTCATGTTCAAGAAACTGAAGCATGGAGTTCCCACCGCTCGCCTCGACTTCCTCCGCGAGGTCCCGATGTTGTCCGGGCTGCCCGACAAGGTGCTGGCGCGGATCGACCAGCACGTCGACGAGGTCGAGGTGCCCGCGGGGCGCACGCTCACCGTCGAGGGCACCCGCGCCTACGAGGCGTTCATCGTGGTCGAGGGGGTGGCGGAGGTCCGGATCGGCGACGAGTTGATCCGGCAGACCACCCGGGGCGAGATGATCGGCGAGATCGGCATCCTCGAGCACACCGAACGCACGGCCACGGTGACCGCGACCACCCCGATGCACCTGCTGGTGATCAACCCACGCGACGTGGAGTGGCTCTTCGACGACGCGACGCTCGCCGCCCGGGTGCAGGAGAACCTGGTTCGGCACCACAACAACGTCCGGTAGCGCCGCACTGGCGGGCAACTTCGGGGCAACTCCGGGACAACTTCGGGGCGAATGGTGGCGTCCTACTGGTGCATCACACCGGACTCGGGAAAGGACCCACGATGCACAAGCCCCTCGCTCTGCTCGCCGCACTGGCCTCAGGTCTCCTGTTGGCTGCCCCGGCACACGCCCAGCTCACGGTCACCAAGGACGCCACGGGCGACGGGAAGTACGGATCGGACATCAAGAAGGTCACCGTCGACCACACCGTCAAGCGAGTGCGGCTCACGACCCGGATGGTCGACGAGCCGAACACCCGCGGCGAACTGCCCCACGAGATGTGGCACTTCGTGGACACCCGGGGAAACCGGCAGCCGGAGTTCCTCGTGTTCGTCGTCGTCAGGAACGAGGTCTCCGACGACCCGAGCGTCTCGGTGGTGCGCACCGACGACGGCTGGCCCCCGAAGAAGAACCCCTATCGGGCGCTCTTCGACGGGACCGAGGTGGAGTGCGGCCTGCACCGGGCTCGGGTGAAGAAGAAGGGGGTGGTGCTGCGGACCGTGATCGGTCGCGGCTGCCTGACGCTCGAGGGTGACAAGCCGCGACGACTGCGGGTCAACACCTTCGGCACGATGGAGTGGGGGGAGTACACCGACGTCGTGAAGGGCCACCGCACGTACGGCGCCTGGGTCACGCACCAGTGAGCCGCGCGCCGGCGAAATGAACGAAGGCCAGGACGCGTGATGCGTCTTGGCCTTCGTGGTGGTACGGCATCAGGGACTTGAACCCCGAACCCGCTGATTAAGAGTCAGCTGCTCTGCCAATTGAGCTAATGCC
Source organism: Nocardioides sp. (assembly GCF_041600255.1). Classification (GTDB taxonomy): domain Bacteria; phylum Actinomycetota; class Actinomycetes; order Propionibacteriales; family Nocardioidaceae; genus Nocardioides. The sequence goes on from NZ_JBFIKK010000016.1 coordinate 1,683, forward strand.
GCGCGTGGTGAAGCGAGTGGAACAATACCAGCGGCTCGCCCGAGAAGAAAAATCGGGCCGGCCTCAGAGGGACTCGAGCACCGCCTGGGCCGCGTTGTGCCCGCCCAGGCCCGACACCGCGCCCCCGCGGCGCGCCCCCGAGCCGCACAGCAGCACGGCCGGGTCGTCGGTCTGGACGCCCCAGCGCTGGGCCGGGGTCTCCAGGCGCGAGCGGTTCGGGGCCCAGGGCCAGGCCAGGTCGCCGTGGAAGATGTGGCCGCCCGGCATGGCCAGGTCCTTCTCGATGTCCTGGGGAACCTTGGCCTCGAGGCAGGGCCGGCCGTCGCCGTCGGTGGCCAGGCAGCTCTCGATCGGCTCCACGAGGTGCTCGTTCAGTGACGCGAGCGCGCGCTGCACCGCCAGGTCCTTGGCGCCGGGGTCGTTCTCGAAGAGCGATGCGGGAGCGTGCAGGCCGAAGTAGGTGAGCGTGTGGGTGCCCGGCGTCGAGTCGCCGAGGATCGATGGGTCGCTGAGCGAGTGGCAGTAGACCTCGCCGGGCATCTGCGCGGGCACCCGACCCGCGGCGGCATCGGCGTACGCGGCCTCCAGCTGGGTGAAGTCCTCGCTCAGGTGCAGCGTGCCGGCGAAGGCGACGGCGGGGTCGACCCCGGACCTGAGCCGGGGCAGCCGGTCGAGCAGGAAGTTGATCTTGAGCTGGGCTCCCTCGGGCTTGCTCTGCGGGTCCTCGCCCTCGCCGAGCAGGATCCGCAGCACCCACGGGGCGACGTTCGAGAGCACGAACCGGCTGGTGACCGCGTGGGTGCGGACCCCGTCGTGGAAGGTGACCTCGGCTCCGTCGCCGGCGGTGTCGATCGCGCTGACACCGGCGCCGGTGACGATCTGGGCTCCGGCCTCGCGGGCGGCTCGGGCCAGGGCGTCGGTGACTGCACCCATGCCGCCGACCGGGACGCGCCACTCGCCGTCACCGTTGCCGATCAGGTGGTAGAGGAAGCACCGGTTCTGGATCAGGGACGGGTCGTGCATGGAGGCGAAGGTGCCGATCAGGGCGTCGGTGGCCACCACGCCGCGCACGGTGTCGTCGCGGAAGCGGGACTCGATCGCCGCTCCCAGCGGCTCGGTGACCAGGTCACGCCAGACGGCCGGGTCGACCTGCTCGCGGATGGTCCGCTCGGTGGGCAGCGGCGAGAGCAGCGTGGGCGCCACGACGGCCGCCAGGTCGCTGACGTCGGAGTAGAAGGCCTGCCACGCGTCGTACTCGGCGTCGCTTCCGGTGAGCTCCCGGAAGGACTTCCGGGTGGCCGGACCCTCGGGCCGCTCGACGAGCAGCCCGCGGGCGTCTCCGTCGCGCAGCACCGGGGTGTACGACGCGGTGGTGCGCGACGCGAACGAGAGGTCGAGGCCGAGGTCGGTGATCAGCTCGTTCGGGAGCAGCGAGACCAGGTAGGAGTAGCGCGAGAGGCGGGCCGGTTGTCCTGCGAAGGCGGTGGCGGAGACGGCGGCACCACCGGTGTGGCCCAGACGCTCCAGGACCAGCACCTGCTGGCCGGCCTTTGCCAGGTACGCCGCTGCGACCAGACCGTTGTGGCCCCCTCCGACGATGACGACGTCGTACGAGCTCTTCACCGAGTGCATCGGATCAACCTAGCCGTCGTCCGGAGAGCCCCGACGTACCCCACCCCTGCGCCGCGAGCCGGTCCGGACCGGACCGGCGTCCGGCGGAGGAATATCAAGGTTTCAACTACGGTTGAGGCTGGTGACACCCGAGGAGGTCCACCCGATGCCCGCGATCACCGCTGACGACCTGACCGTTCTGCCGCGCCTGACCACGCCCGGACTGGGCGACCAGCCGCGGCCCGTCTGGCAGGTCTCCACCGCGCCGCAGGGCCACGAGGGAGAAGGCTTTCCGGTCCGTCGCGCGTTCGCCGGTCTCGACCTGGCCCACCTCGACCCGTTCATCATGATGGACCAGATGGGTGAGGTGGAGTACGCACCCGGCGAGGCCAAGGGCACGCCCTGGCACCCGCACCGCGGGTTCGAGACCGTCACCTACATCATCGACGGGGTCTTCGACCACCAGGACAGCCACGGCGGTGGCGGCACGATCACCAACGGCGACACCCAGTGGATGACCGCGGGCGCCGGGCTCCTGCACATCGAGGCGCCGCCCGAGTGGCTGGTGCAGAGCGGTGGCCTCTTCCACGGCATCCAGCTCTGGGTGAACCTGCCGCGCGACGCCAAGATGATCGACCCCAAGTACCAGGACATCCGCTCCGGCGAGGTCGCGCTGCTGGCCTCGAGCGACGCCGGCGCGCTGGTCCGCGTCATCGCCGGCTCGATCGCCGGTCACTCCGGTCCGGGCTCGACATTCACCCCGATGACGCTGGTGCACACCACGCTCGAGCCGGGCGCCCGCCTCGAGTTGCCCTGGGACGTCGAGTTCAACGCCCTCGTCTACGTCCTCAACGGCCGCGGCACGGTCGGCACCGACGCCCACCCGATCCACACCGGGCAGACCGCCGTGCTCGGGGCGGGGGACTACCTCACGATCACGGCCGACGGCAGCCAGGAGAGCCGCTCGCCGAAGATGGACGTGATCGTGGTCGGTGGCCGCCCGATCCGTGAGCCGCTCGCCTGGGCCGGGCCCTTCGTGATGAACACCAGGTCCGAGGTCCTGCAGGCCTACGAGGACTTCCAGCGCGGCCACTTCGGTCACATCCCCGGCTGAGTCCGCGGCTCGCAACGGGCCGCGTCACGGAATTCGTCACGCTCGGCGGGGCGGGCTCCTAGGGTGGGGAGTCCACGCGACAGTCCTTCTCGAGGGACGTCAAGAGGCCCGATGGGGGAGCGGCTCGTCGCTCGACCGAGGAGAGCCTCATGCCCAACACTGCATTCAGCCCCGGCCCCCGCCTGACGCCGTCGATCATCATCTCCGTGCTGGCCTTGATCGTGGCCTGCTCAGGCACGGCCGTCGCGGCCGGATTGATCACCGGACGGGACATCAAGAACAACTCCGTGACGAGCAAGGACATCAAGAACAACAACCTCACCGGCAAGGACGTCAAGAACAGTTCCCTGACGGGCAAGGACGTCAGGAACGGGAGCCTGGCGTTCGCGGACCTCTCGCCGGATGCCCGCGAGCGGGCCACACGGGTCGAGAAGCCGCTGTGGGCGATCGTGGCCGCGGACGGCACCCTGCTCCGCGGCAACGGCGTCGAGGGGGTCACCTATCTCGGCACTGGCTTCTACATCGTCAAGTTCCCGCGCTCGATCTCCACGAGCCCCGTGTCGGTCTCGGTGATCAGTGACGGTGCCGGAGACGCTCAGATCAACTACCGACCGTGCGTTGACAACCCGGCCGGACCGACGGGCTGCGGCGCGGACTTCGACACGTCGGAGTTCATGTTCGTGAACACCGAGAACTCCTCGGGCGCGAATCAGGACGAGCCCTTCATGGTCAGTGTCGGTCCCGAAGGAATCTCCTTCGACAGCCCGCTGCGTCCTGCGCAGAAGAGCGACCGGAACGCCGAAGGCAACCGCTGAGGGGTTGGCCCTTGTCTCCAGCGAAATGAATCGAGCCCCTGACCTGGGCGACCAGGTCAGGGGCTCGATCTCTCGGGGTGAGTAACGGGACTCGAACCCGCGACATCCGCCACCACAAGGCGGCGCTCTACCAGCTGAGCTATACCCACCGTGGGCTCGACCCTGGGGCCGAACCGTCGCCGAATCGTACTAGATCCCCGGAGCAGTCTCCGCATCGGGAGCGTCTTCGGGCAGACCCGTCAGCGAACCCGCGTGGCGGGCCGCGATCGCGCGTGCGACCGCGCTGTCCGGTCCGGGGGAGGGCACGAAGACGGCCTCGCGGTAGTAGCGAAGCTCCTCGATGCTCTCCTGGATGTCGGCGAGCGCCCGGTGGTTGCCCAGCTTCGCCGGGGACTGGAAGTAGGCGCGCGGGAACCACCGCCGAGAGAGCTCCTTGATCGAGGAGACGTCGACGATCCGGTAGTGCAGGAACGACTCCAGGGTCGGCATGTCCCGGGCGAGGAAGGCGCGGTCGGTGGCGACGGTGTTGCCGGCCAGAGGCGGCCGGCTGCCGTCGGGGCAGTGCTCCTTGATGTAGTCCAGCACCTGCTGCTCGGCGTCGGCCATGGGGATGCCCGACTCGAGCTCCTCGAGCAGCCCGCTGGTCTCGTGCATGTTCCGGACGAAGTCGCCCATCTGCTCCAGCGACTCCGCCGGGGGCTTGATGATCAGGTCGATGCCCTCACCCAGCACGTTCAGGTCGAAGTCGGTCACCAGGGCCGCCACCTCGATCAGCGCGTCGGCGCCGAGGTCCAGCCCGGTCATTTCGCAGTCGATCCACACCAGTCTCTCGTTCACGAGGAGTCACCCTACGCCCGCGCGCTCGACGTACGACGAGTTCGCGCAAAGCGCCCGAGCTCTCACGGCGCCCTCAGGCCTCGCTCAGGTGGGCTGCCTAGGGTGTCCGCCATGAAGGAGTGGTTCGGACTGGTGGCCAGGCTCGTCACCGGCGGCGTCTGGCTCGTCGCGGGCGCCCTCAAGCTGCCCGACCCCTACGCCAGCGTCCGGGCCGTGCGCGCCTACGACCTGCTGCCCGAGAGCATCGTGCCGACCGTGGGTCACCTGCTGCCGGTGCTGGAGGTCGTGCTGGGTCTGGTGCTGGTGACGGGCCTGCTGACCCGGGGTGCGGCCGCCCTCTCCGTCCTGCTCTTCGCCGCGTTCGTGATCGGCATCGTCTCGGTCTGGGTCCGGGGGATCGAGATCGAGTGCGGCTGCTTCGGAGGCGGTGGCGCCAAGCCGGGCGCGTCCGCGCAGTACCCGTGGGAGATCGCCCGGGATGCCGGGCTGCTCCTGCTCTCGGCGTACCTGGTGTGGTCGCCATGCTCGCGCTACTCCCTCGACCGTGTGCTCTTCCGCAGCCGCGCCCTCACCGAAAGGCCCTGACCGATGTCGAAGCAGAACGCCGCACGCTCCCGCGCCGAGCGCGCAGCTGCTGAGCTGAGCGCCCTCGAGCGGCAGAACCGGATCCGACAGATCACGACCGTGGGCAGCATCCTGGCCGGGCTGGTGCTGGTGGTGGTCGTCGGCTACTTCCTGCAGAGCAACCGCGACCTCGCCACCAAGCCGACCGACCCGCCGGCCGGGGCCACGGACACCTACGCTTTGGCTGTCGGCGACCCCGACGCCCCCGACACGGTGGTCGTCTACGAGGACTTCCTGTGCCCGTTCTGCGCCGAGCTGGAGGGCGCCACCCGGGAGCGGCTCGCGGAGCTCGCCGCCGAGGGTGAGGTGTACGTCGAGTACCGCCCCTTCCAGCTGCTCGGCATCGACTACTCGATGGAGGCCGCCAGCGCCTTCGGGGTCGTGCTCGACGTCTCCGGCCCCGAGGTCGCCAAGGAGTTCCACGACCTGCTCTTCGAGAACCAGCCCTCCGAGGGCGGTCCCTACCCGGACACCGACGACCTGGTCGCCTGGGCAGTGGAGGCCGGTGCCGACGAGGAGCAGGTGCGCGGCCCGATCGAGGAGACCGCCTTCCGGCAGTGGGTGATCAACGCCTCCGACGCCGCCTCCAAGGCCGGCATCAACACGACGCCGACGGTGCTGGTCAACGGTGAGCCGCTGAACAACCGTCAGGGGATCGAGGAGCAGGCCGCCGACCTGTTCGCCCAGATCGGCTGACTGGCCCGGATCGACCAGATCCTGAGAGAGTCCTCGGATGACGTCGACCGACCACTCCGCCTTCATCGCCGGCCTGCCCAAGGCCGAACTGCACGTCCACCACGTCGGGTCCGCCTCCGCCCGGATCGTCAGCGAGCTGGCCTCCCGCCATCCCGGTGTCGTCCCGAGCGACCCGGCGGAGCTGGCGCGCTTCTACGAGTTCCGCGACTTCGCCCACTTCATCGAGGTCTACCTGGCAGTCGTCGACCTGGTCCGGACTCCGGAGGACATCCGCTACCTGACCTACGAGGTGGCCCGCGAGATGGCGACCGGTCAGAACCTGCGCTACGCCGAGCTCACCTGCACGCCGTACACGTCGGTGCGGCCGCACGAGGACGGCGTCGGCATGCCGATCGAGGCGTACTCGGAGGCGATCGAGGACGCCCGGGTGGCCGCCGAACGGGACTTCGGCCTGGTGCTGCGCTGGATCTACGACATTCCTGGCGAGGCTGGGCTGCCGGCGGCCGATGCGACCCTGGGCTACGCCCTGGACCATCGCACCGACGGCCTGATCGGCTTCGGACTGGGCGGTCCGGAGATCGGTGTGCCGAGGCCCCAGTTCCAGCCGCACTTCGACGCGGCCCGGGCCTCCGGCCTGCGCAGCCTGCCGCACGCCGGTGAGACCACCGGACCCGAGACGGTCTGGCACGCCCTCGACCTGCTCGGCGCCGAACGGATCGGGCACGGCACCTCCTCGGTCCAGGACCCGGCCTTGCTGGCCCACCTGGCCGAGCGCGGCATCCCGCTGGAGGTCTGCCCGTCGTCGAACGTCGCGACCCGCGCCGTGGCGAGCCTGGCCGAGCACCCGCTGCGGGCGTTCCGCGACGCCGGCGTCACGGTCACCATCAACTCCGACGACCCGCCGATGTTCGGCACCACGCTCAACCAGGAGTACGCCATCGCGGCCGACCTGCTGGACCTCGACGAGTCCGGCATCGCGGACCTGGCCCGCGCGGCCGTGCACGCGTCGTACGCCGAGAACGACGTGCGCGCGCGGGTGCTGGCCGAGATCGACGAGTACGCCGGCCGGACGAGCGCCGGGGCGTGACAGCGGGCGGGGCGACACCGGGCGGGCATGACAAAGGCCCAGCGCTCTCATACTGCGCTGGGCCACCTCGATTCTGACCGTCCCAGCCCGCCATTCGGCGCAGCCGCGCCGAGGTGAGTCCTACCTGCTGGGCTCGGGCCACACGTGCGGGCCGCAGAGCACCAGGATCTCGACGTCCCGGTCGGTGTAGCGAGCCGCCTCGTCGGGCAGCCGGCTGGAGAGGAAGAGGTCGTGCACGGCCGATCCGTCCAGCACCCAGCCCGAGACCGGGTGACGCCAGTGGCACAGCAGCACCACACCGTCGTCGTCGAGGCTGTCAGCGATCCGGTCGATCAGGCCGTCGACGTCCGCAGGGCTCAGGAAGTAGCCGGTCTCGGAGACCACGATCAGGTCGAAGCGGCCCGGGGGCCAGTGGCCGGGGACGTCCATCTCCTGCACGCTCACCCCGCGGACGTCCGCCAGTCGGGTCCGGGCGGCGAGTGACGCGGTCGGGCTGCGGTCCACCGCCACCAGCTCGTCGCACCGCGCCGCCAGCGCCTCGGCCAGGGCCCCGCGGGAGCAGCCCACCTCGAGTGCGCGACGGAACCGCGGACGGGGGAGCGTGGCCAGGGTCAGCTCGCGCTTGCGGTGCTCGTACCAGCGGACGTCGGCACCCCACGGATCCGCCTCGGTGCGGTGCAGGTGGTCGAGCGTGTCGTCGTCGTTGGGCTCGACGACGAAGTGTTCGCGCCCGCCGGTGAAGTGGGCGAGGACGCTCGGGGAGAACAGGACCTCGTCACCGGGCTCCTCGGAGAGCGGATGGACCTGGGTGGTGTGCGCCTGGATCGCGCGGGCCTTGCGGTCCAGCGTCTGCGAGGTGAGGTCGAGTCGGGCCAACGAGCTCCAGGGTGCGTCGGCGGGGTCGCCGTGGTGCCACATCCAGATCGGGTACTGCACCAGGCGTGCCCCGGTACGGCGAGCCGCGGCCACCGCGGCCCGGCCGGCCGCCTCGTGGTCGGTGTGGCCGTCCTCGCGCCACGGTGCGACCAGCAGGGTTCGACGACCGTCCCCGATCAGCTCGACCAGGCTGGTGGTGATGTCGGACTGCGACCTGGCCACTGCCCCGTCGGCAGCGCCGAGGAAGACCAGCGGCGCACCGGGCGCCAGGATCGCGAGTGCTGCCTTGGCCTCGGCCATGCGCTGGGTGGCCAGGTCGTGCCGGGTCCGGGTCGGGGACTCGGGGTGCGAGGCCTCTCCGGCGGTCAGCAGCAGGACGTAGACGGCCAGGCCGGCCTCGTGGGCGGAGGCGATCAACCCTCCGGCGCCCAGACTCTCGTCGTTCGGGTGGGCGGCCACGACGACCAGCCGGGTGCACTCCTCGGCCCCGTTGCGCAGCTCCAGCGGCGGGACGCCGGCCCAGTCCGGGTGTCGGCGCCAGAGCTCGGGGGAGGTGCCCGACCCCTCGGCGGTGAAGGTGGACGTCACCACGATCGGCCGATGGTCGGATCGACACCTGGCAGCGGAGGACACGACGGTTGGACCCTGGCCGATGGCAGCGCGTCGTACGGGACGCTGCGTAAGGCCCCGAGAGCCGCATCGGCCAGGGCGTCGATGAAGGACGAGTGGTCGTACTCGCAGGTGCGCGCAGCGCGAGGACACAGCACACGCCAGGTCCGAGAGTCCGGCACGGTCATCCTTGTGGTGAGGCGGGCGTGTCCCCCGCTGCTCGAGTGTCGTCTCCCACCCTAAGTACGTTGGCAAGTCCCCACATCCCCCTCGCGGGTGAATAGGGTTCGTGTCATGCGCACTGGCTCTCCGATCCGCGTCGCCGTGGTCAACGACTACGCGATCGTCGTCGCCGGGGTGGCGGCGATGCTGGCCGCCCACCGTGAACGGGTGAAGGTGGTCGAGCTCGACTCGGGACTTCCCGTGCTCACCGACGTCGACGTGATCCTCTACGACACCTTCGGCCAGGTGCAGGGGGACGGCGTGGACCTGGAGGACCTCGTGCACGGCTCGTCAGCACGGGTGATCATCTTCAGCTGGAACACCCAGCCCGACCTCGTGGAGCGGGCCATCGTCAAGGGTGCCTCGGGCTACCTGTCCAAGGCGCTGGACGGCGAGGCGATGGTGGAGGCGATCGAGGCCGTCCATGCCGGCACGATCGTGCTGCCCCGCGACGAGGCCGGGGGGACGGTCGACGACCCGAGCGCGGAGCGGGGGGCGTGGCCGGGGCGCGAGGTGGGGTTGTCGCACCGGGAGGCGGAGGTGCTGGCGCTGATCACCCAGGGGCTGAGCAACCAGGAGATCGCGGAGCGCAGCTACCTGAGCATCAACTCGGTGAAGACCTACATCCGGCTCGCCTACCGCAAGATCGGGGTGACCCGGCGGACCCAGGCGATGCTCTGGGGGATGCAGAACGGCTTCGAGCCGGACCGGATCCGTGTGGTGGACGCCGAGGCGAGCGAGGCCTGACGGCCGGTGGTGCCCCCGGCAGGATTCGAACCTGCGACCTAGAGATTAGAAGGCTCTTGCTCTATCCAGCTGAGCTACAGGGGCCGGGGATCGGAGCTCCGACCCGCGGGCAAGTATGCCGCAGCCGGCGTGACCCGCCCACTCGTGTCGGTCCGGGTCAGCCGACCCCGCCCGGGTAGGGATAGGCCGCGGGGGGCTCGGCGGCCGGGTCCAGGTGAGCGCGGTAACCGGCGTCGGCCACGGCGTACCCCCAGTTGACCAGCCGCTCCTGGTGCCCCGTGCTGAGCGCCTTGAGCCGGGTGGGGGTGGCCGCCAGCGCCAGCGTCTGCTCGACCGGGGCGGGCAGCAGGTGCGGCGCCTCGAAGTGCGTGATGTCGCTACGGATCCCGACGTAGGCGCCGAGCCGCCGGCCCTCGACGAGCGAGCCGATCACCTGTCGCTTGCGCAGCGAGCGCACCTGGTGGTCGAGGACCTCGGTGATCCGGGCCATGTGCCGCGCCCAGTCGCGGGCCGGGTCGGGGTCGGGCTCCAGCGTCCCGCCCGCGTCGGAGACGAAGAGGGTCCGGCACTTCTTCCAGGCGGTCTCCAGGCCCAGGTTGTCGTAGACGGCGCCATCGGTGAGGGCCCACTCGTCGCGGTACTCCCCGTCGGTGAGGTCGTTCCCGTCGTCGTCGGTCCACTGTGCGCCCGAGAGGTCCAGCAGGTAGGGGGAGAGGAACGGCGGGGCCGCCGCCGACGCCGTGACGGCCACCGAGAGCCGCAGGTCGGGGTCGGCGATGCGTCCCACCCGCCAGTCGGCCACGTAGCGGCGGGTGAACCTGACCAGCTTGCCGGTGCCGGTGTTGGTCGCGTTGAAGACGAACGTCGGCTGCAGCGGCAGCTCCGCCAGCGTGGTGGCGCCGAGCAGGTGGCACCGCAGCTCCGACTCCACCTGTTCCCCGATGCTGGAGAAGGGGGAGAGCAGGCCCGTGATCACCGAGGTCCGGTCGATGGTGCGCGACGCAAGGGCCCGGACCGGGTCGACCACGACCTCGCGGAACGTCGCCATCCGGTCGCCGGGCGAGGTGAGGTCGGTCCAGTGCTTGGCGACGAGGGCGGCGACCATCGAACCGCCCGAGACCGACGAGACCCGGTCGACCGTGCCCAGCCAGCCCACTTCGTGCAGGCGCCAGAGCACTCCGGTGTGGAAGAGCATGGCCCGGTAGCCGCCGCCGGACAGGCACAGTCCCACCCCGTCGGTGGGCTCCCTGGTCGGGTCGCTGGCCAGCCTGCGGACGGGCTCGAGGGTGTCGGCGATGAATTCGGCTGCGGGCATGTCGACCTCCGAGACAGGTGCGTCGCCCGGCGTGCCGCGGGCCGTCAGGAACTCCTGCGCACGACCTCAGGCTAGGACCGGATCCGGCCTGCGACCATGAGTCGTTCGGGTCACCCGGTGACCGAGCGGCTCAGCCGTGTCGGCTGGCCATCCAGGCCTCCACGTCGTCCGCCGTACGCGGCAGGGCCTCGGAGAGGTTCCGACTGCCGTCGGCGGTGACAAGGATGTCGTCCTCGATCCGGATGCCGATCCCGCGCAGTTCCTCGGGCACCAGCAGGTCGTCCTCCTGGAAGTACAGGCCCGGCTCCACGGTCAGCACCATGCCCTCGACCAGGTCGCCCTTGGGGTAGATGTCGGCCGAGGCGTTGCCGCAGTCGTGCACGTCCATCCCGAGCATGTGGCTGGTGCCGTGCAGGGTCCACCGGGCGTAGACCTTGCTCTCCGGGTCCAGCGCCTCCTCGGCGGAGACCGGCAGCAGGCCCATGCCCTCGAGGCCGTGCGCCAGCACCGTCATCGCGGCGTGGTGCGCAGCCAGGAACGGCGTGTTCGGCCGGACCGCGTCGATCCCGGCCTGCTGGGCGGTGAGCACGAGGTCGTAGAGCTCGCGCTGGAGGCCGGTGAACCGGCCGTTCACCGGCAGGGTGCGGCTGACGTCGGCGGTGTACAGGTTGTTGCCCTCCACGCCCATGTCCAGCAGGACCAGCTCGCCGGGGGTGATCGGGCCGGAGTTCTCGATCCAGTGCAGCGTCGTGGCGTGCTTGCCGCCGCCGACGATCGAGTCGTAGCCGATGTCGTTGCCCATCGCCCGGGCCCGGCGGAAGAAGGTGCCCTCGATCCAGCGCTCGCCGTACTTCAGCACGTCGTCCCACTCGCGCACGGAGTCCTCGAAGCCCAGCGTGGTGATGTCGCAGGCCTCCTGGAGCTCGGCGATCTCCCACGCGTCCTTGACCAGGCGCATCTCCGAGGCGACCCGGGCGAACTCCTCGTCGCGCGACTCGTCGGAGGAGACCAGCCGGTCGATCCCGGCGGCGACGCCCCGGTGCACGCGGGTCTTGCCGGCGCCGCCCAGGGCTGCCGGCAGGTCGTCGAGGTGGCGCACCTCGATGCCCAGGGAGTCGGAGATCTCCTGCTGCGAGGGGCGGCGCCCGGCCCACAGCTCGCCGTACTGGCGGTCCCGGAAGAACTCGTCGGTGTCACGGGCCGAGCGGGGCCGGGCATAGAGCACCGACTCGCCGTCCTCGATCACCAGGACGGCGTCGCTGGTCTGGTTGCCGGAGAAGTAGGTGTGCGCGGTGTCCGGGCGGAAGCGGTAGTCGGTGTCGTTGGAGCGCACCTTGTACGTGCCGGCGGGCAGCACCAGGCGCTCACCGGGGAAAGCCTCGGCGAGCTCGGCGCGCCGACGGGCAGCGTGCTCGGCGACCGGGTGGCGGGGCAGGTCGAGTTCACGCTCACCCCACCCGGTGCGCATGAAGGCCGAGTACGCCGCCGGCACGCTCGGGTCGTGCGACTCCGTGCGGGGCTGGCTCTCGGTCGGGGCATCAGGCTGGGAGGCGGAGGACGGGGCCTGGGTGTTCTCACTCACGCTCTTCACCCTACGCCGGTCCACGGCTCGAGCGGAGTCGAGCGATAGGCTGCCGCCCATGCCCGGACCGCGTCGTGACAGTGTCGCCTTCACGGTCGTCGTCACCCTGCTCGTCCTGGCTGGGGCGCTGCCCATCCTGATCGTGCTGGCGCTCGCCGGCGCCCCGTCCACCGTGCTCCTCGCCACGATCCTGGCCGCGCTCCCGGTCGGCCCGCTGGTCGGCTGCTACCTCTGGTTGGACCGTTACGAGCCCGAGCCGCGCCGCCTGCTCGCTGCCGGCCTGCTCTGGGGCGTGTTCGTGGCGACCGCTGCGGCGCTGCTGATCCAGGGGGTCGGCGGGTTCGTCGTCGGTTTCACCGAGAACGTCTCGCTCGCCGTTGTGGCGCCGATCGCGGAGGAGGGCAGCAAGGGGCTCTTCCTGCTCCTGCTGTTGTGGTGGCGACGCGCCGAGCTCGATGGTGTGCTGGACGGGATCGTCTACGCCGGCATGGTCGGCATCGGCTTCGCCTTCACCGAGAACATCCTCTACCTCGCCGCCGCGTACGACGGGCTGGACGGGCTGGGCCCCGGCGGCACCGTCGCGCTGACCAGCACTTTCGTGGTCCGGTGCCTGATCAGCCCGTTCGCGCACCCCTTCTTCACCGCCTTCATCGGCATCGGCGTGGGGATCGCCGTCGGCACGCGCCGCCCCGTCGTGCGCCTCGCGGCTCCGCTGACCGGGTACGTCATCGCCGTCGCCACGCACGCGACGTGGAACGCCTCCACCGTCTTCGGTCTGGAGAGCTTCGTCGCCGTCTACGGGCTGTTGATGGCTCCCGGTTTCCTCGCGGTGATCGCGTTCGCCGTCTGGACCCGCCGCTCCGAGCGCCGGATGCTCACCGCCGCGCTGGGGGACGCGGCGCAGCGCGGCCTGATTCCGGCCAGCGACATCGGCTGGGTCGTCGACCTGCGCGCGCGTCGGCTGGGTCGCCGCTATGCGCGCCAGCACGGCGGCAAGGCGGGCGAACGGGCCATGCGTGAGTACCAGCAGGCCGCCATCGAGCTCGGTTTCCTGCATCACCGCTTCCTGCGCGGGACACCCCCGCCCGACTTCGCCGCACGTGGGCAGGACTACGTTCTGCGGATCGGCGCGGTGCGCCCCTCGATCGCATTCCCCGGACAGGTGGTACCCACCCGATGACAGAGCTCCACGGCGATCCGCAGCCGCACAGCACCCAGATGCTGACCGCGCTGGTGATGTTGCGCGGTTCGCTGCAGGACACCCGGCTGCCGCTGGACGTGCCCGGGGTGGAGGAGCGGCGTACCGTTTTGCGCGAGGCCGTCGACCAGCTCGAGGACTACGTCATCCCGCGGATGATGACCGTCGAGGCGCCGATGCTGACCGTCGTCGGTGGGTCGACCGGAGCCGGCAAGTCGACGCTGGTGAACTCGCTCGTCGGACGACGGGTCACCGAGCCGGGCGTCCTGCGCCCGACCACCCGCTCCCCGGTGCTCGTGCACCACCCCGACGACGCGGAGTGGTTCGGCCAGGACCGCCTGCTGCCGGACCTGGAGCGGGTCACCCACTCCACCAACGACCCGCAGGCCCTGCAGTTGGTCGCCTCCGAGGCGATCCCTGCCGGGCTGGCGATCCTGGACGCCCCCGACATCGACTCGGTCGAGGAGCGCAACCGGGTCCTCGCGGCGCAGCTGCTCGCCGCCGCCGACCTCTGGCTCTTCGTCACCTCCGCGGCCCGGTACGCCGACCAGGTGCCGTGGGACTACCTGCGGCAGGCCGCCGAGCGATCCGCCGCCGTCGCCATCGTGCTGGACCGGACGCCCCCGGCCGCGGTCGAGACCGTCGCCACCCACCTGGCGCGAATGCTGGCCAGTCGCGGACTCAAGGACTCCCCGCTGTTCACGATCGAGGAGTCCGACGTCGACGCCGACGGTCTGCTGCCGGTGGAGGCCGTCCTCGACATCCGTGGCTGGCTCCAGTCGCTGGCCGACGACGTCGATGCCCGGGCCGTGGTCGTCAAGCAGACCCTCGACGGCGCCGTCCGCACCCTGACCCGTCGGGCCCACGGTGTCGCCGACGCAGCCACCGAGCAGGTCACGGCTCTCGCCCAGCTCCGCTCGGATGCCGACAGCGCGTACGCCGACGCGACCGCCGCGGTGGCCCAGGCCTCCGCTGACGGGACCCTGCTGCGCGGGGAGGTGCTCGCCCGCTGGCAGGAGTTCGTCGGCACCGGCGAGCTGCTCAAGTCGTTGGAGAACCGGGTCGGCTGGCTGCGCGACCGAATCGTCTCCTCGGTCAAGGGCAAGCCGCAGCAGGCCGAACGCGTCACCGTCGCGGTCGAGTCCGGCCTGGAGACGCTGATCCTGGAGCACGCCGAGGCGGCAGCCGAGCGGGCCGCAGCCTCCTGGCAGTCGCTCGAGTCGGGCCGGACGCTGCTCCAGGACGCCGGGGAGGACCTGGGGCGTGCCTCGCGCGACCTGCGCCGCCGCGCCGAGCGCTCGGTACGCGACTGGCAGCAGGACGTCCTCGAGATGGTGCGCACCGAGGGGGCCGACAAACGGGGCACGGCGAAGGTGATGGCCTACGGCGTGAACGGGCTCTCCGTCGCGCTGATGGTGGTTGTCTTCGCGCACACGGGTGGAGCTCTGGTCGGGGCCGAGGCCGGAATCGCCGGCGGCGGTGCCGTGCTGGGCCAGAAGCTGCTGGAGGCGGTCTTCGGGGACCAGGCCGTGCGCTCGCTCGCCGAGCGCGCGCGCCTCTCGTTGGAGGCTCGCGTCGCCGAACTGCTCGACACCGAGCGGGCGCGTTACACCGACCTGCTCGACTCGCTCGGCGTCGACCCGCACCAGCCCGAGCACCTGCGTGCCGCGGCCCGTCGTGTCGACGACCTGCGCTTCGCCGCCCAGCAGGCGGGGGAGTCCTCGTCGTGAGTGGCCCACCCCCTAGGGTGTGCCGCAGCACTGTCCGCCAGCGCCGCCTCGTGGCGGTGGGTCGAGGGAGAAGATGACGTCCTTGCTCCAGGGGGCCAAGAAGATGGTCACCCGTGGCTCCGACATCGGTGCGCGTCTCGACGGGCTCGATGCTGCGGTGACCGCTGCCCGCGGACGGGTCGACGCCGAGGTCGTCAGTGACGCCGAGGACGTGGTCGCCCGGGCATCGGGACGGCTGCGGCTCTCCGCCGAGCACACCGTGGTCGCCATCGCCGGCGCGACCGGTTCGGGCAAGTCCTCCACCTTCAACGCGCTGACCGGGCTCGAGCTCTCCGCCGTCGGCGTACGTCGCCCGACCACCTCGTGGGCCACCGCCTGCGTCTGGGGACGCGACGGTGCCGACGAGCTGCTCGAGTGGCTCGGGATCCCACCGCGTCACCAGACCACCCGCGACTCCATGCTCGACACGGGTCGTCAGGACCCGGCCGAGGCGGCGTTGCAGGGCGTGGTCCTGCTCGACCTGCCCGACCACGACTCCACCGAGGTCTCGCACCACCTCGAGGTGGACCGGTTGGTCGACCTCGCCGACCTGCTCGTGTGGGTGCTCGACCCGCAGAAGTACGCCGACGCCGCGATCCACGACCGCTACCTCGCTCCGCTGTCGACCCACCAGGACGTCATGCTCGTCGTCCTCAACCACATCGACACCGTGCCCGAGGAGCGTCGCGAGGGCATGCTCGCCGATGTCCGGCGCCTGCTGGTCGACGACGGCCTGGTCGACGTACCGGTCATCGCACTGAGCGCCCGGCTCGGCACCGGTCTCCCGGAGCTGCGCAACGAGATCGCCCGCCGGGTGGCTGCCAAGGAGATGACCAAGTCGCGCCTCGAGGCGGATCTGCGAGCGGCTGCCACGCGGCTCGCCGAGGCCTGTGGCGCCGGGAGTTCGCGCGGCATCTCGGCCGAGCGCGCCGCGGCCCTGGACGACGCGCTCGCGGACGCGGCCGGTGTGCCGACGGTCGTCGACGCGGTGGAGCGCTCGGCGCGGCTGCGTGCCGCTCGCGCCACCGGGTGGCCGGTCACCGCGTGGATCTCCCGCTTCAAGCCCGACCCGCTCAAGCGTCTGCACCTCGACCTGGGCGCCGCCGGCAAGAGCCTGACCGGTCGGGCCCGCACCTCGGCGCCGGAGGCGACCCCGGTCCAGCGGGCGCGCATCGACAGCGAGGTGCGCGCGCTCAGCGACGACGTCACCGAGGGGCTCGCCCAGCCGTGGGTGGAGTCGGTGCGCAGCGCCTCCGTCGCCCGCCTGCCCGACCTGGGCGATCGACTGGACGCGGCGCTGGGCAGCACCGACCTGGGCGTGAGCGGTGTGCCGCGGTGGGCGGGGGCCCTGCGCTACCTGCAGTGGATGCTGCTTCTCGTGGCCCTGACCGGCGCCGCCTGGCTCGGGGTGCTGGCCGGAGCGAGCTACCTGCAGCTGGGCACCCCGGGTGTGCCGGAGGCGAGCGGCTTCCCGATCCCGACCATGCTGCTGATCGGCGGTGTCGCCCTGGGGATCCTGCTGGCGTTGATGTCCCGGGTCCTGGTCAACGCGACGGCCCGCCGGCGGGCCAAGGTCGCCGACCGCCGCCTGCGCTCGGCGGTGCACGACGTCGCCCGCGAGCTCGTCATCGAGCCGATGGAGGCGGAGTTGGCCGCGCACGCCGCCGTGAAGGCCGGGTTGGCCAAGGCGCTGGGCTGACGTCCGCGACTCCTGCACAGCAGCTCCTCCGAACCGCCGCATCCCCAGCCGCGGGGAGGCTTCGGCCCGATCGTCGGTGGGAACGCCGAGTCTCGTCGTCGACCGCCCGGCATCCACGCCGGGCCGAGACGAGGGAGAGCACGATGAACGAGTCCATGATCACGCTGCAGGGCTGGCTCGGCAGCGACGTGGTGGTGCGTGAGGTCGGCGAGGCGACGGTGGCCAAGCTGCGCGTCGCCTGCACGCCGCGCCGCTACCAGAAGAAGAGCGACCAGTGGGTCGACGGCGACACCCAGTGGTTCACCGTCTCCGCCTGGCGGACGCTGGGTGAGCACTGTGCCGCGTCGCTGCGCCGGGGGGACCCCGTCGTGGTTCACGGCCGGCTGAACGCCCAGGTGTGGACGAACTCGGCGGGCATGGAGGTGACCTCGTTCGAGGTCGACGCCGTGTTTGTCGGCCATGACCTCAACCGGGGCACGAGCGAGTTCACCCGGGTGTCGCGGCCCGCGGAGGCGGTCGCCGCGACCGAGGAGGTGGCTGCCTGAGGCGCCGGGACGGGGGCCGGGCGGGCCACCCCGATCGGGTCCTCCGGTCGGGTTGGCCGTAGGCTCATCCACCATGTCGGAATATGTTTTCACCCTGCGCAACGTGCGCAAGGCCCACGGTGACAAGGTCGTCCTCGAGAACGTCACCCTCTCCTTCCTGCACGGGGCCAAGATCGGTGTCGTCGGCCCGAACGGCACCGGCAAGTCCTCGCTGCTGAAGATCATGGCGGGGCTCGACCACGCCAACAACGGTGACGCGATCCGTGACCCGGACGCCACGGTCGGCATGCTCCAGCAGGAGCCGCCGCTGAGCGAGGGCAAGACCGTCCTGGAGAACGTCGAGGAGGCGGTCGGCGAGATCAAGGGCAAGCTCGACCGGTTCAACGCGATCTCCGAGGAGCTGTCCAGCCCGGACGCCGACTACGACACCCTGCTCGCCGAGATGGGCGACCTGCAGACGGACCTCGATCACGCTAACGCGTGGGACCTCGACAGTCGCCTCGACCAGGCGATGGACGCGCTGCGCTGCCCGCCGCCGGACGTCCTGGTGGACAACCTCTCCGGAGGAGAGCGTCGCCGCGTGGCCCTGTGCAAGCTGCTCCTGCAGCAGCCCAGCCTGCTGCTGCTCGACGAGCCCACCAACCACCTCGACGCCGAGTCCGTCCAGTGGCTGGAAGGGCACCTCGCCTCCTACCCGGGCGCCGTCCTGGCGGTCACCCACGACCGGTACTTCCTGGACAACGTCGCCTCCTGGATCCTCGAGCTGGACCGAGGCCAGGCGCACCCCTACGAGGGCAACTACACGACGTACCTGGAGACCAAGAAGGAGCGCCTCAAGATCGAGGGCGCCAAGGACGCCAAGCGCGCCAAGGCTCTCGAGCGCGAGCTGGAGTGGGTCCGCTCGAACGCGAAGGCACGTCAGACCAAGAGCAAGTCGCGTCTGGCTCGCTACGAGGAGATGGCCGCCGAGGCGGACCGGATGCGCAAGATCGACACCTCCGAGATCAACATCCCGGCAGGCCCGCGCCTCGGGGACGTGGTCCTCGAGGCCCACGACCTCGCCAAGGGGTACGACGGTCGCACCCTGATGCACGACCTGTCCTTCTCCCTGCCCCGGGCCGGCATCGTCGGCGTGATCGGCCCGAACGGTGTCGGCAAGACCACGCTGTTCCGGATGATCACCGGGCAGGAGAAGCCGGACGAGGGCGAGCTGAAGGTCGGTCAGACCGTCAAGATCTCCTACGTCGACCAGAGCCGGGGCGGCATCGACCCGAACAAGAACGTCTGGGAGGTCGTCTCCGACGGGCTCGACTTCATCAAGGTCGCCAACTTCGAGATGAACTCGCGCGCCTACGTCGCGTCGTTCGGCTTCAAGGGCCCGGACCAGCAGAAGAAGGCCGGCGTCCTCTCCGGCGGTGAGCGCAACCGGCTCAATCTGGCGCTGACGCTCAAGATGGGCGGCAACATGCTGCTGCTCGACGAGCCCACCAACGACCTGGACGTGGAGACGCTCTCCTCCCTCGAGGACGCGCTGCTCGACTTCCCCGGCTGCGCCGTGGTCACCTCCCACGACCGGTGGTTCCTCGACCGCGTGGCCACCCACATCCTCGCCTGGGAGGGCGACGACGAGGACACGGCCAAGTGGTTCTGGTTCGAGGGCAACTACGCCGCCTACGAGGAGAACAAGATCGAGCGCCTCGGTGTCGAAGCGGCCCGACCGCACCGGGTCACGCACCGCCGCCTGACCCGCGACTGATCCTCCACCCCGTACGCACGAAGGCCCGCCCGGAGATCTCCGGGCGGGCCTTCGTCGTAGGACGGGTTGTCAGCGGGCGGGGGAGGGCACCGGAAGGCGCACCTCCATCTCGGGGTGTGCATCGACCAGGTGGTCGGAGACGGCGTTCATCACCCGGCCGACCGCCTCGAAGTCCTCCGGACTGACCAGGTTGACCAGGTGGTCGAGCACGCCGTCCACGTGGGTGGGGGCCACGCGTTCCAGGAGATCAATTCCCTTGTCGGTCATCGTGGCCAGGATGCCGCGGCCGTCCTCGGGCGAGCTGGCCCGGCTGACCAGCCCGGCCGCCTCCATCCGGGAAACGGTGTGGGTCACACGGCTGCGGCTGTGCGCCAGGGCGTCCGCGAGTTGGGCCATCCGCATCCGTCGGCCAGGACGTTCGGAGAGGCGTACCAGGATCTCGAACTCGGTCAGGGAGATGTCGTGTTCACGGCGCAGGTCGTCGTCGAGCCGGTCCATGAGGAGCGTCGTCCCCATCACCAGAGCGCGCCACGATCGCTGCTCGGAGGGTTCCAGCCAGCGGGCCGGCCTGTCGTCGGTCATGGACGGCAGCCTAACCCGGCCCGCGGCCGGAAGAGCTCAGCGCAGGCGCTCGAGAATCAGCGCCATGCCCTGGCCGCCACCGACGCACATGGTGATCAGGCCGGTGCTCTTGTCGTGCCAGTCGAGCGAGTTGAGCATCGTGTTCTGCAGGCGGGCGCCGGTCATGCCGAACGGGTGGCCCACCGCGATGGCGCCGCCGTTGACGTTGAGGCGGTCGATGTCGATGCCGAGGTCCTGGTAGGAGGGCACGACCTGGGCCGCGAATGCCTCGTTGATCTCGACGAGATCGATGTCGCCGATGCTCATGTTGGCGTTGGCCAGCGCACGCCGGGTGGCCTCCACCGGGCCGAGGCCCATGATCTCGGGGGAGAGACCACTGACGCCGGTGGAGACGATCCGGGCGAGCGGGGTCAGACCGAGCTCGGCGGCCTTGGTGTCGGACATGATCACCACGGCCGCGGCGCCGTCGTTGAGCGGACAGCAGTTCGCGGCGGTGACGACGCCGTCGGGGCGGAAGACCGGCTTGAGCTGCGAGGCGGCCTCGAGGGTGACGCCCGGCCGGGGACCGTCGTCGGTGCTGACGACCGTGCCGTCGGGGGTGGTGACCGGCGTGATCTCCCGGGCCCAGAAGCCGTCGTTGATCGCCTTCTCGGCGAGGTTCTGCGAGCGGACGCCGAACTCGTCGAGCTCCTCGCGCTTGAGGCCACGGATCTTGGCGACGTTCTCGGCCGTCTGGCCCATCGCGATGTAGGCGTCGGGGAGCAGGCCGTCCTCACGCGGGTCGTGCCAGCCGACGCCGCCCTCGGCGGTCTTCGCGGTGCGCGCCTTGGCGTCCTCGAAGAGCGGGTTCTGGGTGTTGGGCCAGTGGTCCGAGGTGCCGTGCGCGAAGCTCGAGACCATCTCGACCCCGGCGGAGATGAAGACATCGCCCTCGCCGGCCTTGATCGCGTGGAAGGCCATCCGGGTGCTCTGCACCGACGAGGCGCAGTAGCGGGTCACGGTGGCGCCGGGGACGTTGTCCATGCCATTGAGCACGTTGACGATGCGGCCCATGTTGTTGCCCGACATGCCGCCCGGCAGACCGCAGCCGAGGTAGAGGTCGTCGACCGTGTTCCGGTCGAGCTCGGGGATCTTGTCCAGCGCGGTCTTGACGATGAACGCGCTGAGATCATCGGGGCGGAAGTCCTTCAGCGACCCCTTGTTCGCTCGACCGATGGGGGTGCGAGCTACGGAAACGATGACTGCCTCGGGCATGGAAACTCCGATCTAGGGGTGGCTTGCTGCGCTGGTCACCCTAGCCGCGCGACGAACCGGCGTGGGCGAGGCGTTCGTCACGCGGTCCTAGACGCCCGACTCTCGTCGGCTCTCTGACAGCATCGAGGGGTGCGACACGTCTACGAGTGCCCGATGCGGTGGGCCGACATGGATCTCCTCGGGCACGTGAACAACGTGGTCTACGTCGACTACCTCCAGGAGGCCCGGGTCGACATGCTGCGCACCCACGGCCCCGCCGCGCAGACCGGCGAGCTGGCCGAGGGCGTGGTCGTCGTACGCCACGAGGTGACCTATGCGGCGCCGCTCACCTTCGACTTCCGCCCGGTGCGGATCGAGAGCTGGGTGACCGAGATCCGGGCCGCCTCGTTCACGATGGCCTACGAGATCTTCCACGAGGACCCGGACGTCGAGGGCGGGCGTCGGGTCTACCTGCGCGCGACCACGCTGCTGACGCCGTACGTCTTCGCCACCGAGCGGCCGCGTCGGCTCACGCCGGTGGAGAAGGAGACGCTCACGATGTTCCTCGAGCCCGGTGACAGCGGCCCGCGCCCGCCTGCCGCCCCGGTGCGCCGCGACGAGGTCGGGCACTACCCGGTCCAGGTGCGGTTCTCGGACGTGGACGTCTACCGCCACGTCAACAACGTGAAGTACTTCGAGTACTTCCAGGAGGCGCGGATCGTGCTCACCGCGCGGATCTGGAAGGACCTGCCGCCGGGCACGCCTCGGATGGCCATGGTGGTCGCCCAGACCGACGTGGACTACCGGGTGCCGATCCTCTTCCGTCCCGAGCCCTACGACCTGTGGTCCTGGGTCTCGCACGTGGGCAACCGGTCGGCGACCATCGAGTCGGCGATCTACGACGGCGAGACCGAGCTCTCCCGGGCCAGCGTCACGATCGTCTTCTTCGATCTCGCCACCCAGCGATCCGCCGAGCCGCCCGAGGTGTACCGCGAACGGCTCCGCGAACTGCTGCCCTGATTCAGCCGGGGACCTCGTACGCAGCCTCGTCCCGCTTCCCGCACTCGAGCGCGGCTCGCCCGGGCCCCGGTTGTCCGGGTGAACCGGGTTCGGGTGATCCCTGCACGATCATCGTTCGGCGCAGACGGCGCAACCCGCGGTGACGCGCGACCCGGGTGGCCACCGGCGTGATGCCCAACGCCCGGGCAGTGCCCTCGACGTCCAGGCCGACCACCTCGAGGCAGGCGATGACGTCCCGTTCCCGGGGCGGCAGCTGGGCGAGGGCCTGCATCACCCAGTGGTGTCCGACGACCACTGACTCGTGCCCTTCCGACCCGACCCGAGCGGGCGGCTCCGCCGTGGGTGAGGTGGCCCGCCGGAGCGTCCGTCTCCGGGTGTTGGCGGACAGTTTCCGGGCAATGCCGAAGAGCCAGCCTGCGAACTCGTCGGCGGAGCCGGTGAAGTCGCCCACTTTCTGCGCGGCGGTGAGCCAGGTGTCGGCGGCGAGGTCCTCGGCATGGACCGAGCAGTCTCCGGTCGGCCGGGTGCTCAGCCAGACAACGAGACGCCCGGCGTGAAGCCGGTACAGCTCTCCCCACGCGTCCGGGTCGCCGCCCTTGGCGCGGTGGACCACGTCATCGTCGAGGTGCATCCGGGCGCTCAGTCGTCGTCCGGCAGGTCGGAGTCGTCCAGCTCGTCGAGCTCGTCGAGGTCCTTGTCGTCGTCCTCGTCCTCCTCGTCCTCCTCGTCGTCGGATCCTGGGCTCCGCGGCCCGGAGCCGCCTTCTCCGGATCCGTCCTTGCCTGAACCGTCCTTGCCGGTTCCGTTCTTGCTCGAGCCGCTGTCACTCGCCCCGTAGCCGCCCGACCCAGAGCCGGTGCCGTGGGACCCCGAGCCGTTCTGCCCGCCACCGGCGAGATCGGCGGGTCCGTCGTCCGATCCGCTCGGGCCGTCGGTGTCCTGGGTGCCGGCTGGGTCGCGGGTGCCGGATCCATCGATCTCCGTGGCGGGGGAGTCGAGCCGGTCCGCTCCACCGGTGCCTTCGCGCTGGATCGGGTCCCGCGCGATGGTCTCGTCGGGATCGGCCGGCTGGGTGATCGGCGCCGGCTCCGGGGTGGGGGATTCGGAGCCACCGATCGTGCCGGCAGCCCAGCTGCCGACACCGGCAATCAGCACCACGCTTGCTGCGGCCAAGGAGATGGCCCAGGGGCGCCTGCGCTGCGCGTTCGTCGTGGCGACGGCGGTTGCGCTCGACTGCCGGGCTAGCGCGGCCAGGTGGGCCAGCAGGACGGGATCCGGCTCGCGGACGGGTGCGTCGACCCGGAGGTCCAGCGTGTCCCGGTGAGGTCCGGCCATGATGAGTCCTTCTGTGACGTGGGCGTCCCGGCGATGACCCCGGGGTTGTCGAGCGAGGTCACCGCCGGAGCCGTCTCTGCGAGGGCAGGCGGTCTAGGTCAGTCGTCGTCCCTGTCGGAGTCGTCCTCATCCTCGTCGTCATCGTCGTCGGCGTCCTCAGATTCGTCCGAGTCGTCCTCCCGGCTGTCGCGGTCGTCGTCGCGGTCGTCCTCCCGGCTGTCGCGGTCGTCGTCGCGGTCGTCTTCCCGGCTGTCGCGGTCGTCGTCGCGGTCGTCTTCCCGGCTGTCGCGGTCGTCGTCATGGTCGTCGTCGTCGGAGGCATCGTCGTCGACGTCGGTGTCGGAGTCGTCCCCCTCGGGGCTCTCCTCCAGATCCTCGTCGGGGTCGACCTCGGTCGGCTCGTCGGAGTCGTCGTCGTGGCTGCTGTTCACGACCTGAGCGCCTGCCTCGGCTGCGCGCTGCAGACCAGTGGGGCCCCGGTCGAGCTCCGCGGAGGTTCCCGCTGCGGCGCCCGAACCGGCTGCCTGGGTGCCGGCTGCATGAACGGCTCCCACCGATGTCACGGCGGCAAGTGCGACGCTGGCGGTGATGATCTTGACTGTGGACGGTCTGCGCATCAAGTGCTCCGGGGGAGGAGTCGGGGGTCGGCGGGCGCCGATTCACTCACTACCTGTCGCCACCAGCACAGGGCGTTACGTCGATCCAGCACTATTTTCTGGTCCGCGACGAGGATCAGTCGAGCTTGTTCACCATGAACTGCGCGGCGTGGGTGACGTAGTCCCAGAACTGCGCATCCTGCTCAGGCGTCAGGTCGACGGCGTCGAGACCGGCCCGGAAGTGCACCAGCCAGCGGTCCTTGGCCTCGGGAGTGACGGCGAAGGGGGCGTGCCGCATCCGAAGCCGGGGGTGGCCGCGGGTCTCGGAGTACGTCGTCGGGCCGCCCCAGTACTGCACCAGGAAGAGCAGGAAGCGCTCCTCGGCGGGGCCGAGGTCCTCCTCCGGGTAGAGCGGGCGCAGGACCTCGTCACCCGCGACGCCCTCGTAGAACGTCGCGACGATCGTCTTCATCGTCTCGAAGCCGCCGATGTCGTCGTAGTACGTGGTCACCGGACCATTGTGCCGAGACCCCGCGGCCGCCCGGACACCGGCGTGTCAGACTCGGCCCGAGAGACCCGAACCCACAAGGAGTGATCTGCAGATGGCAACGACCCGCAAGGCGACCACGCACTGGGAAGGCAGCCTGTTCGAGGGCGCCGGCCAGGTGACGATGGACTCGTCCGGCCTCGGCACCTTCGACGTTTCCTGGCCCTCGCGCGCCGAGGAGGCGAACGGGAAGACCAGCCCCGAGGAGCTGATTGCGGCTGCTCACTCCGCCTGCTTCTCGATGGCGCTCTCCAACGGTCTCGCCAAGGCCGGCACCGCCGCGACCTCGCTGGACACCAGCGCCGACGTCGAGTTCACCCCCGGCACCGGCATCACCGGCATCAAGCTCACCGTGCGCGGTGTCGTCGACGGCATCAGCGAGGACGACTTCGTCGCCGCCGCCGAGGCCGCCAAGGAGGGCTGCCCGGTCAGCCAGGCGCTCACCGGTACCACGATCACGCTGGACGCAGCACTCGCCTGACGCTCAGCTCTCGGAGACGCCCTCGGCCACCTGGTCGGGGGCGTCTTCGGCCTTCGTGGCCTCGCTGCGCTGCCACACGACGCGCTGGGGGAACGGGATCTCGATCCCCTCGTAGTCGAAGCGCGCCTTGATCCGCTCGCGCATCTCCCGGGCGATCGCCCACTGCTCGAGCGGCGCGGTCTTCAGGGTGACCCGGACGGTCACCCCGTCGGCGGCCAGGTCCTGCACACCCCAGACCTCGGGCTCCTCGATGATCTGACCGCGGAAGTCGTCGTCGAGCCACAGGTCGTGCGCGACCTCCTTGAGCACCCGGCGTACCCGGGCGAGGTCCTCCTGGTAGCCGACGCTCACGTCGAGCACGGTGCGCGCCCAGTTCTGGCTCATGTTGCCGACGCGGAGGATCTCGCCGTTGCGGGCGTACCAGACCGTGCCGTTGACGTCGCGCAGGCGGGTGACGCGGAGGCTGACCGCCTCGACCGTGCCGGTGGCCTCACCGAGGTCGACCACGTCGCCCACGCCGTACTGGTCCTCGAAGATCATGAAGATGCCGGACAGGAAGTCCTTGACCAGCGTCTGGGCGCCGAAGCCGATCGCGACGCCGATGATGCCGGCGCTGGCGATGATCGGGGCGATGTCGACCTCGATCTCGCTGAGCATCATCGTCCCGATGATGGCGGCGACGACGCCGGTGACGATGCTCTTGAGCAGGCCGCCCATCGTCTTGGCGCGCTGGGCGCGGCGGGTGCTCGTCACCACCTGCTGAGCCGCCTCGTGCTGGATGCCGCGGGGGTTGCCGAGCGACATCCGGCTCACCCGGTCGGGGAGCACGCCCTCCTCGGCGCGCGTGACAAGGCGGTCGACGAGCCGGTGCAGGACCCAACGGATCACCAGGCCGAGGACGAGCAGCCCGAGCAGGGCGATCGGCTTGCCGATGATCACGTCGGCGATCTGGGCGACGGTGGCGTTCTCGGTCTGGTCGAAGACCCAGGTGCAGACCTGGTCCTCGGTCTCGCACGGGTTGGACGGCGCGGGGGCAGACATGCGGCCCAGTATGACCAGATCGAGCGCCCGATTCCGACCTCAGGGCGCCCGATGTGACCCAAGCGACCCCGTGCCGGTCGGGTGTCGGGTGCGGAGCCGATATCCTGTCCTGCGTGACTGCCATGCTCGTGACCCTCGCTCGCCGTACGACCGCCGTCCTCGTCGCCTCGGCGACGCTGGTGGTGCTCGCCGGACCGGCCCACGCGGACGTCCCGGAGGGGTGGAGCAACCCCGAACCGGTCTCCCCGCTCTACGCCCTGCTGCTCCTGGGCGGTGTGCCGATCCTGCTCTTCGCCCTGGTCTGGGCGGCCGTGTACGTGCCCCCGCTGGTGCGTGGCGAGCGTGTCTCGGCCGGGGGTGGCGCCGGGGAGGACCAGTGGTTCGGTGGGCCCCGCAAGGGCACCTCCGAGCTGGCCGGACCTGACAACGACGAGTCGAAGGCCGGTGGCGCAAGTGCGCGCTGGTGATTCCTTCACCGCCGCGGAGCGCACCGCGCTGGACGAGGCGATCCGCAAG
The DNA here is from genome assembly GCF_041600255.1 of Nocardioides sp. Classification (GTDB taxonomy): domain Bacteria; phylum Actinomycetota; class Actinomycetes; order Propionibacteriales; family Nocardioidaceae; genus Nocardioides. The sequence goes on from NZ_JBFIKK010000016.1 coordinate 28,136, forward strand.
GCCGAGCAGCTGTGCCGGGCGGAGATCTCGGTCTTCGTCGGCCGTGCCGAGGGGGAGCCGCGGGCGTTCGCGACCCAGCTGCACAACTCACTGGTGGCGCCGTCGCGCAGCATCTTGATCATGGTCGACCCGAGCGCTCGCGCCCTCGAGGTGGTCACCGGCGGCGGGGTACGGCGTCACCTCACCGACGCCGAGGTCGAGCTGGCGACGCTGGAGATGCAGTCGCACTTCGCGGAGGGCGACCTGTGCGGCGGGCTGCGCCGCGGCATCGCGATGCTGGCCGACCACGCGCGCCCCGCGAACACGCTGCACGCCGGCTGAGGCTGCGCCCGCGAGCACCGCGTCGTACGACCGGCCGCCCCGCCCCCAACCTCTGACTTCACCCAGAAAACCCGCACTTCACCCAGATAGTTATCCGGGTGCAGTGCGGGTTTCACTGGTTAACCAGTGAATCTGCTCAGCTGGCCGCATCTTTCGCCTGGGCGGCCAGCGCCCGGGCCACGTCCGCCCGACCCTCACGCACGTACCGCTTCGCGGCGGGGTTGGCGGGGGAGGACTCCAACCAGGCGTCGACCCGGTCCAGGAGCTCCTGGCTGGCGAGCTGCTTGGGGAACATGAACTCCAGCGCCGTCGACGCACGCTGGGTGCCCTTCTCCTCCCACATGGTGTCGGCCGTCGTCAGGTACTTCTCCACGTACGGCGCGAGCACCTCGTCCTGGCCGTAGACCTGGAACGCCATCACCACGCTGCGCTGGGTCTCGTTGGCCACGTCGTCGCGCACGGTCGCGATCTCCCATGCCTCCGCCTTCGCCTCCGCGGTCGGGCGAGCCGCCCGGGCCGCCGCCGCGTGCTCCTGGCCGGAGTTGGTGTTGTCGCGGGACAGCTCCTCGGCGATCCGGTCGCCGTCGGCGCGGCCGTTCTTCGCCAGCCCGGTCAGCAGCGTCCAGCGCAGGTCGGTGTCGATCTCGAGGCCCTCGAAGACCAGCGAGCCGTCGAGCAGGGCCTCGAGGTCGTCCAGGACAGCGTCCGAGTGCGCGGCCGAGGCAAGGGCCCGGACGAACGACAGCTGGTGGTCGCTGCCCGGCGCCGCCTGCTCGAGCAGGCGGCGCAGGCCCTGCTCCCACGTGGCTCGTACGGCGTCACGGTTCTGCGGTGCGCTGTAGGAGTTCGCGGCCTGAGCGGCGTACGACGGGATCCGGCTGACGCCGAACGCGTCGGTCTCGTGCCCGATCGCGCTGAGCACCAGGGTGACGAAGTCCGTCGCGCTCATCTCGGCGTCGCGGGTCATGTCCCACGCGGCGCCCCAGCACAGGGCGCGGGCCAGCGAGTCATCGAGCGTGCCGAGACCGCCGACGACGGTGGCCAGGGAACGCTCGTCGAGGCGGATCTTGGCGTAGGTCAGGTCGCCCTCGTTGAGCAGCAACAGGTCGGGCTGACGCTCCCCGACCAGCTCGGCGAGCTCGGTCAGCTCGCCGACGACGTCGGTCTCGACGGTCGAGCGACGCACCAGCCGGCTCTCGCCCGCCGCGTTGGGGACCGCGTCGTACAGGCCGACCCGGATGCGGTGCCGACGCAGGGTGGGGAACTCGTCGTTCGCCGTCTGGCGGATCGCGAACGACGCGTAGTTGCCGTCGTCGTCGAGGGTGAACTCGGGCGCCAGCGTGTTGACCCCCGAGGTCTGCAGCCACTCCTGGGCCCACGACTGGAGCTCACGGCCCGAGGCCTTCTCCAGGGCGGAGAGCAGGTCGGTGAACTCGGAGTTCGAGAACTCGAACTCCTTGAAGTAGGCCTGGATCCCGGTCATGAAGTGCTCGAGCCCGACCCACGCCACCAGCTGCTTGAGCACCGAGGCGCCCTTGGCGTAGGTGATGCCGTCGAAGTTGACCTCGACCGCGCGGAGGTCGACGTTGTCGGCTGCCACGGGGTGCGTGGAGGGCAGCTGGTCCTGGCGGTAGGCCCAGTTCTTGCGGGCGTTGGTGAAGCCGGTCCAGGACTCGTCGAACTCGGTGACCTCGACGGCGGCGTGGTAGCAGGCCCACTCGGCGAAGGACTCGTTGAGCCAGAGGTCGTCCCACCACTTCATCGTGACCAGGTCGCCGAACCACATGTGCGCCATCTCGTGCAGGATCACCGACGCGCGGAACTCGTAGAACGCGCGATCCTGGCGGCTGCGGGGCAGGTACTCGTCGCGCAGCGTCACGCAGCCGGCGTTCTCCATCGCGCCCATGTTGTACTCCGGCACGTAGAGCTGGTCGTACTTGCCGAAGGGGTAGCCGTAGTCGAAGGCCTCCTCGAAGAACGCGAAGCCCTGTTCGGTCAGCTTGACCAGCTCGTCGACGTCGAGGTGCTCGACGAGCGACTGGCGGCAGTAGTGGCCGAGCGGGATCTCGCCGAACTTCCCGACGTAGGTGTGCTGCACTTCGTGGTACTCGCCGGCGACGATCGCGGTGATGTAGGTCGACATCGGCTTGGTGGGCTCGAAGTTCCACACCGCCGTGCCGTCGCCGAGCTCACGCGGCTCGGGGCTGGGGGAGTTCGAGACGACCTTCCAGTGCGCGGGAGCGGTCACGTTGAACGTGAACGGCGCCTTCAGGTCGGGCTGCTCGAAGGTCGTGTAGACCCGGCGGGCATCGGGGACCTCGAACTGGGAGTAGAGGTAGACGCGCTCGTCGACGGGGTCGACGAAGCGGTGCAGGCCCTCACCCGTGCGGCTGTAGCGGCAGTCCGCGCGCACGACGAGCTCGTTCTCCGCCGCCAGGCCGCTGAGCGCGATCCGGCTGTCGGCGTACGCCGAGACGTCGACCGGTGCACCGTTCAGGGTGATCTCGTGGACGGTGGCGTCGACGAGGTCGGCGAAGGTCTCCGCCCCGGGCTCGGAGCAGGAGAACCTGATCGTGGTCGTGGAGGCGAAGGTCGTGTCACCGGTCGTCAGGTCCAGGTCGATGGAGTACGAGTCGATGTCGAGGAGGGCGGCGCGGGCGGCGGCCTCATCCCGAGTGAGGTTGGTTCCAGGCATGTCCGCATCATGTCACTCGCGTCACACGCCGCGGCAACCGTGTATTCCCCCATGATGGGCTCGTGCTCGAGACCCCCCGTGACGTCGTGCCGCTGCGCGAGTCGACCAAGGCCTGGTTCCTGATCTCGCTGCAGACGTTCGGCGGGCCGGCCGGACAGATCGCCGTCATGCAGCGCACGCTCGTCGACGAGCGCCGTTGGATCGGGGAGCGACGGTTCATGCATGCGCTGAGCTACTGCATGCTGCTGCCCGGCCCCGAGGCCCAGCAGTTGGCCGTCTACACGGGCTGGCTGCTCAACGGGTGGCTGGGCGGCCTGATCGCCGGCGTGCTCTTCGTCCTGCCTGGCCTCGTCACGATCCTCGCCCTGTCGGTCCTGTACGTCGCCCAGGGCGACACCGCCGTCGTCAGTGGCCTCTTCCTGGGCCTGGCCCCGGCGGTGGTCGCGGTGGTGGTCCAGGCCGTGGTCCGCCTCAGCAGTCGGACCCTGCACCACCCGGCACTCGTCGCGCTCGCCGCCACCGCCTTCGTGCTGCTGGCGGTGCTGGGGCTGCCGTTCCCGTTGGTCGTCCTGGGTGCCGGCGCGGCAGGCTGGTGGATCGGTTCTCGCTGGCCGGACGTGATGAGCCGCCCGGTGAGTCCGGCGGCGGGAGACGCAGTCGCGCCCCTGGTCCCGGACGATGCGCTGCACCGGGCCCGTCCGTCCGCCCGCCGTTCCGGACGGATCCTCGTCCTCGGGGCGGCGTTGTGGGTGGCGCCCGTGCTGGCTGCCTGGGTCCTGGCCTCCGGCGCCCGCACGGTCTTCACCGATCAGGGCATCTTCTTCGGGGGCATGGCCCTGGTGACCTTCGGCGGCGCGTACGCGGTGCTGTCGTACGTCGCCCAGGCGGCGGTCGGCACCTTCGGGTGGCTCTCGGCCGGCGAGATGGTGCGCGGGTTGGGGCTGGCCGAGTCGACGCCGGGGCCGCTGATCATGGTGGTGCAGTTCGTCGCGTTCCTCGGTGCCTACCGCAACCCGGGAGACCTCGACCCCTGGCTGGCCGGGGTCCTCGGTTCGCTGCTCACCGTGTGGGTGACGTTCGTGCCGTGCTTCGTGTTCATCTTCCTGGGCGCCCCCTATGTGGAGCGGCTGCGCGACAGCGCCCGGCTGGCATCGGCGCTGACCGGGGTGATGGCGGCGGTGGTGGGGGTGATCGCGAACCTCGCGGTCTACTTCGCCGTCCACACGCTCTTCGCGCGGACCCGGTCGATCACCTCGGGCCCGCTGGACCTGGTGCTGCCGGTCTGGTCGTCGTACCAGTGGTCGGTGATCGCGGTGCTGGGCCTGGCGCTGGTCCTGGTCTTCCGGTTGAAGTGGTCGGTGCTGCGGACCCTGGGTGTCTGCGCCCTGGCCGGGCTGGGGCTTTCGCTGCTCTGAGGAATGCCCCCACCCCAGGATTTGTTGAAAGTTTCATGACCAACGCTGACTTCTGGTTCGACCCCAAGTGCCCGTTCGCCTGGATCACCTCCCGCTGGATCCTCGAGGTGGAGGACGTGCGCGACATCCAGGTCACCTGGCACGTGATGAGCCTGGGGTACCTCAACCAGGATCGGGACATCCCGCAGGCCTACCGCGACATGCTCGCCGACGCCTGGGGGCCCGTGCGCGTCTGCATCGCCGCCGAGCAGCAGCACGGCAAAGAGTTCCTGCTCCCGCTCTACACCGCGATGGGCACCCGGATCCACGTCGAGGGCCTGGCCGTGGACCGCACGATGATCGAGAAGTCGCTGGCCGATGCCGGCCTTCCGGTCGAACTCGCCGACGCGATGGACGACCCGTCGTACGACGAGTCCGTCAAGGTCTCCCACCACCTCGGCATGGACCAGGTCGGCGACGACGTCGGTACGCCCACGATCGCGATCGAGGGCACCGCTTTCTTCGGCCCGGTGATGACCTCGATCCCGCGAGGCGAGGAGGCCGGCAAGATCTGGGACGGCGCCGTCGCGATGGCGAACTACCCGTACTTCTTCGAGCTCAAGCGGGCCCGCACCGCCGAGCTCGACTTCAGCTGACCTGAGACCCGACGGCTACGCCCTCACCTGCCGGACGTGCGCGGCCTTGGCAGCGACCGTCGGCCGGTGCCTCGGTGTCGCGGCGGTCTCCAGGTCGAGCAGCATCTCGTCGAGGCGCCGGGGGATCTGCAGCGAGTCCGCACCGTAGTGCGCGATCTCGTCCACGGCCAGGTCGAGGAACTGGGCGAACGTCCAGTCCCGGGTGACCAGCCGCACGGCACCGGTGTCGTCGTGCCGGACCGGGTAGGGGTCGCGGGCGACCACCATCCGCCGCAGGATGTCGTGCAGCTCGTGGATCACCTGGACGGCGGTCGTCGGGTCGTTGATGCCCGGCGAGAGCGCTCGCTCGGCGATGTCGACCAGGCGTCGTACGCCGAAGGAGATGTCCTGCTGCATGCTCCGGTCGTGCGCGTAGCCCAGGCCGGCGTGCACCCGGGCGTCCCAGTCGACGTCACCCGAGCCGCCACCGTGGACGAGGGCGACGGGCGCCCCCTCGACGACGAACGAGCCCAACGGGTACAGCAGCTCGATCCGGCTCTCGTGCTCGGTGGCGGCACTGCACAGGACGGACTGGTCGATGGTGTCCAGATAGCCCGACGTCGACGCGAGCACCGTGTGCTGCCCACCCAGGTGGGGCAGGTCCGGAATCGTCTCGGGGTGGTGCCTGGCCTCCTCCTGCCCGCGATGCAGCAGCCGCCGCGTCTCGTCGGCCGCCTGCCGGATCACGTTGGTCACCGAGATCGACTGGGTGATGTGGTGGATGAACGCGAGGAACATCCCGACCGCGCCCAGCACCAGCAGGTACGCGACCGTCACACCCACCTGCGGCACCGAGCTGCTCTCGGTGTCGATCACCGAGCGCAGCACCGTGAGCGAGTACAGGAAGGAGGCGGCGAAGACCCCCAGGGTGTGCTGGGTGATCCGGCTCTCCAAAAAAGTGCGCAGCACCCGCGGGGAGAACTGGCTGCTGGCCAGCTGCAGCACCACGATCGTGATCGAGAAGACCAGGCCGGTCACCGAGATCATCGCTCCCGCGATGCTCGAGAGCACCGTGCGTGCTCCCGACGCGCCGCCCTGGAAGAGGAACGGCAGGGCGCCGGGGGAGTCCCGCTCGATCTGCGGGATCGCCAACCCCATCGCGACCGCCCCGAGGCACCAGAGCGTCGGCACCACCCAGAACGGCGCCAGAGCTCGGTACAGCAGCCGGCGTACCCGGTCGATCTCCTCGCGGCGTCCGGGGACGGGGGCGGGAGTGGGCGAGGGACGCTGGGTCATGGGTTCCTTTCTACCCCGTGACCTGCCCGAGGATGCCCGACTCCGCTCCGCCTAGGATTCGCGCATGAGTACCGTGCTGTCCGCCGTCGCCTGGCCCTACGCCAACGGCCCCCGCCACATCGGTCACGTGGCCGGCTTCGGGGTGCCCTCCGACGTCTTCA
>NZ_JBFIKK010000017.1:0-34283 GCF_041600255.1 Nocardioides sp.
CAACCACAACCGGCAGGTCAGCGGTCGTGCGGCAACCACAAGTGGCAGGTCAGCGGACATGCGAACGGCGCCCCTTCCCGCGTGGGGGAGGGGCGCCGTCGCCGGGGGTCCCGGTGGATCAGTAGGCGAAGATTTGGCTCGCCGAGATACCGAGGTCGAGCACTGCGCTGTAGTCGGTGAGCGTCACGCGGAGAGCGGTGACCCGCTTGCCCCAACGGTTGCCCTCGACGATGCGGGACTCGAGGATGCCCAGGCCGTCGATCGTGACCGGCTTGCCGGGCGTCGGGATCGCGATGTTGTTGCCCTCGAAGGTGATCGTGGCGATGCTGAAGCGCGGCACCGACCGGATGACCGTCTTGCCCTTGCGGTTGGTCTTGCTCTTGGTGATCACCTTGGAGGCGATCCCCTCGATCTTCAGGTCGAGCGACTTGATGCTGACCGCGCCGATGCTGGAGGCGTTGACGCCCTTCGCACGGTTCTTGCCCAGCTGCTCACCCATGTAGGAGTAGTCGATGTCGGTCGCGCCGACGATCATGTCCCGCGGCAGGAGCACCGAGGCGGAGTTGAGGTGCTTGTTCTTCACCTTGCCGTTGGTGCCGGCGCAGGGGATGGTGCGCGGACGGACGCCACCGAAGTGCAGCAGACCGTCGGCGATCTTGGCGTCGAGCGGCATCGAGGTGGAGCGGAAGACGCCACCCTTGGCCGGGCCGCTGATCACGGCACGCGCGTGGCCGAGCTGGAGGACCTGGTCCTCGCCGGTGGCGGTGACCTTCAGCTCGAGGGCCTTGACGTCGGACTCGGCGCCGCGCTTGTTCGCGTGGCCCTTCTGGATGCCCAGGCCGATGGAGCCGAGGTTCGGGATCTCGATCGGGGCCGGGACGTTGGCCAGGACGTCGACGACGGCCGTGGTGAGCTGGCCGCCGGCGTCCTCGATCGCGTCGAGGAGCGTGTTGAGCTCCTTGGGGATCGGAACGCCGTTGTCGATCAGCACGCTGACGTCGATGTCGAACTCCGGAGCCGCGAAGGACTCCTCGTGGCCGAACCCGTCCTTGGTGTGGAACGCGTTGGCGACGGTCTCGAGACCCTTGATGGTCACCAGCGGGGTGGACTCGTCACGCCCGGGGAGCGTGCCGCCGACGACCACGTCGCCGAGGACGTTGGTGGCGCGGACGCCCGAGACGCCCTTGTTCTTGTAGCTCACCGTCTTGCTGGTGGAGGTGGAGAGAGAGATCAGGGAGTTCTCGGGGGTGCTGAGGACCGAGCGGTCCTGCGAGGTACGTCCGGCCATGCGCGTGCAGCGCAGCGGAGCAACGGCATCCTTGGCGCTGAGCACCTGGGCGTTGTTCACGTAGAGCTTCGCGCCGACGGCGGTGCCCTTGTACCCGTAGTTCGTCATGGTGCGACCGTTGCCGGCCCCGGCCGACGCAACGGGTCCGGTGGCCAGAGCGCCGGCAATCACGGCGGCGGCAGTGGCAGCGGCGAGCGTGCCGCGAGCAGTCTTCCTCACTGAATTGTTCTCCCTCAGTTCGCGTCGCTGGGGCGGCGGGTTCGGAGCGGATGCTCCGACGGTGCCCTCGCCTGCCCGTGGACAGCGCTGATCTCAACGAAGCGTGACGGGGGAGGTCACGGGTCGACCAGACATTGAGAGGAAATTGTCGTTCTGGTCTGGACCAGAACAGGAGAGTTTGGTGGGGCGCATGGGACCCGGAACATGACCGGCGTCACAACGCTCGGCCGGTGTGATGGTGAGTGCCCCCGGCAGGATTCGAACCTGCGGCACCTGGTACCGGAAACCAGTGCTCTATCCCCTGAGCTACGGAGGCGTGCTCGGGACGCGGAGATCCGCGGCTCGATGCGAATCGGGACACTACCCGTCGTCACCGACTCAGAGGAAACCGGGACCCGCCGATAGGCTGACGCGGTGACTCCTGACCAGATCTCCACGACCATCGTCGACGTGCTCCAGGCCCTGGTGGCCGACGGCTCCGTGACGCTGCCCGACGGCGTCCCGACCACTGTCACCGTGGAGCGACCCCGGCAGAAGGGGCACGGCGACTACGCCACCAACGTCGCCCTGCAGCTGGGCAAGAAGGCGGGGATGAACCCGCGGGAGTTCGCAGCGCTCGTGCAGACCGGTCTGGAAGCCTCCGACGGGGTTGCCGCGGTGGAGATCGCCGGTCCCGGCTTCCTGAACATCACGGTCGCCGCCCAGGCCCAGGGCCAGGTCGCCGCGGACGTCGTCGCCGCCGGTGCGACGTACGGCGCCTCGGACGCCTTCGCCGGCGAGAAGATCAACCTGGAGTTCGTCTCGGCCAACCCCACCGGTCCGCTGCACATCGGTGCGGTTCGCTGGGCCGCGGTCGGTGACGCGCTCGGTCGCATCTTCACGATGACCGGCGCCGAGGTCACCCGCGAGTACTACTTCAACGACCACGGTGCGCAGCTGGACCGGTTCAGCTCCTCGCTGCTGGCCTGGGCGAAGGGCCGACCGGTCCCCGAGGACGGGTACGGCGGCCAGTACATCGAGGAGATCGCCAAGGACGTCGTGGCCGAGCGGCCCGAGGTGCTCGAGCTCCCCGAGGCCGAGGCGCAGGAGATCTTCCGTGTCGAGGGTGTCGAGCTGATGTTCGCCGAGATCAAGCAGAGCCTGCACGACTTCGACGTCCACTTCGACGTCTACTTCCACGAGGACAACCTGCACAAGAGCGGTGCCGTCACGCGAGCGGTCGAGCGGCTGACCGAGCTGGGCAACACCTACGAGAAGGACGGCGCGATCTGGCTCGCCACCGAGAAGTTCGGTGACGACAAGGACCGGGTGATCATCAAGTCCGACGGCAAGGGCGCCTACCTCTCCGGCGACCTGGCCTACTACCTCGACAAGCGCGAGCGCGGCTTCGACCGCTGCTTCATCATGCTCGGCGCCGACCACCACGGCTACGTCGGCCGGATGAACGCCATGTGTGCCGCCTTCGGCGACGAGCCGGGCAGGAACCTGGAGATCCTGATCGGCCAGATGGTCAACCTGCTCCGCGACGGCCAGCCTCTGCGGATGTCCAAGCGCGCCGGCACCGTCGTCACCATCGACGACCTGGTGGCCGCGATCGGCGTCGATGCCGCCCGCTACGCCCTCGCCCGCTACAGCTCGGACTCCAACATCGACCTGGACCTCGACCTCTGGGCCAAGGCGTCCAACGACAACCCCGTCTACTACGTGCAGTACGGCCACGCCCGCACCTGCCGGATGATGGAGAACGCCGCCGACCTCGGCATGTCGCTGCCGACCGGCCCCGACGGTGGCTTCGACCCGGCCCTGCTCTCGCACCCGCTCGAGGGCGAGCTGCTGCGGGCACTGGCCGAGTTCCCGCGGGTGGTCGCCGGTGCGGCGGAACTGCGCGAGCCGCACCGGGTCGCCCGCTACCTCGAGGCCACGGCCTCGGTCTTCAACAAGTGGTACGACACCCGTGAGTGCCGGATGCTGCCCCAGGGCGACGAGACCCCCGGCCCGATCAACGAGGCCCGCCTGATGCTCGTGGCCGCCACCCGGACCGTGCTCGCCAACGGGCTCGCCCTGCTCGGCGTCTCGGCGCCCGAGCGGATGTGAGGGTCGATGCGAGCGCATGAGGCCGGCTGGGCCCACGCCGAGGACGGCGCGCGTGGTCCCGCCTGGTTGCGGGAGCCCGCGGACACCAATGCCCTGGTGGAGCACCTCTGGTCCCGGACTGCGGTGAAGGTGGACGGCGCCCTGGAGATCGGGGGCGTCCGCGTCGCCGACCTGGTGGCCGAGCACGGCTCTCCGGCGTACGTCCTGGACGAGGTCGACTTCCGGGCACGCGCGGCGGCCTTCCGGGACGCCTTCGCGGCGTACGACGTCTTCTACGCCGGCAAGGCCTTCCTCTCCACCACGACCGCCCGGTGGGTCGCGGAGGAAGGGCTCTTCCTGGACGTCTGCTCGGGCGGCGAGCTGACCGTCGCCGAGCGCGCCGGGGTGGACCCGGGCCGGATCGGCTTCCACGGCAACAACAAGACCGTCGAGGAGCTGACCCGGGCCGTCGACCTCGGGGTCGGACGGATCATCGTCGACTCCTTCGCCGAGATCGAGCGGCTGGCCGCGATCGTCGCCGAGCGCGACACCACGGCCCGGCTGCTGGTGCGGGTCACCGCCGGGGTCGAGGCGCACACCCACGAGTACATCGCCACCGCGCACGAGGACCAGAAGTTCGGCTTCTCGATCACCTCCGGCGACGCCTTCGAGGCGGTACGCCGCGTGCTCGCCGCCCCGGGCCTGGAGCTGCTCGGCCTGCACTCGCACATCGGCTCGCAGATCTTCGACTCCTCGGGCTTCGAGGTCGCGGCCCGTCGGGTGCTCGCGCTGCACGCCCGGGTGCTGCGCGACCTCGCCGTCGAGATGCCCGAGATGGACCTCGGTGGCGGGTTCGGGATCGCGTACACGACCCAGGACGACCCCTCCGAGCCCGCGCAGCTCGCCGCCGAGATGACCGCCATCGTCGAGCACGAGTGCCGTGCCCTGGGCATCGCGGCCCCGCGGCTCTCGATCGAGCCCGGCCGCGCGATCGTCGGGCCGTCGATGTGCACGGTCTACGAGGTCGGCACGGTCAAGCAGGTGGCGCTCGACGGAGGTGCCGTGCGCACCTACGTCTCGGTCGACGGCGGCATGAGCGACAACATCCGCACCGCCCTCTACGACGCCGACTACTCCTGCACGCTGGCCTCCCGCGCGTCGCAGGCTCCGCCGATGCTGGCGCGGGTGGTGGGCAAGCACTGCGAGGCCGGCGACATCGTGGTCAAGGATGAGTTCCTGCCCGCCGATGTCGCGCCGGGCGACCTGATCGCGGTCCCGGGCACGGGTGCCTACTGCCGCTCGATGGCGTCCAACTACAACCACGCACTTCGGCCTCCGGTGATCGCTGTGCGGGACGGCGCGACGCGCGTCGTCGTACGACGCGAGACTGTGGACGACCTGTTGGCAACCGACGTGGGTGGAATGGCGTGAACGCGAGCATCGAGCACGAACCTCTCCGGGTGGCGGTGCTGGGCTGCGGCTCAGTGGGCTCCCAGGTGGTGCGACTTCTCCTGGAGCAGGCCGGTGACCTCACGGCCCGGGTCGGCGCACCGGTCGAGCTGGTCGGGGTGGCGGTCCGCCGCCTCGACGCGGCCCGCGAGGTCGACGTGCCGGAGGGGCTGCTGACCACCGACGCCGAGGCTCTCGTCAGTCGCGAGGACGTCGACGTGGTGGTGGAGGTGATCGGTGGCATCGAGCCGGCCCGGTCGCTGATCCTGGCCGCTCTGGACGGCGGCGCCTCGGTCGTCACGGCCAACAAGGCACTGTTGGCCGAGGACGGCCCGACGCTGTTCGAGGCGGCCGAGAAGGCCGGCCGCGACCTCTACTACGAGGCCGCCGTGGCCGGCGCGATCCCGATCCTGCGTCCGCTGCGCGAGTCCCTCGCCGGCGACAAGGTGACCCGGGTGCTGGGCATCGTCAACGGCACCACCAATTTCATCCTGGACAAGATGGACACCTCCGGCGCCGGGTTCACCGAGGCGCTCGAGGAGGCCCAGGAGCTCGGGTACGCCGAGGCCGACCCGACCGCGGATGTCGAGGGGTTCGACGCGGCCGCGAAGGCGGCCATCCTGGCCTCGCTGGCCTTCCACTCCCGGGTGACCGCCGCCGACGTGCACCGCGAGGGCATCTCCGAGGTGACCGCCCACGACATCAAGTCCGCGCGCGACATGGGTGCGGTGGTGAAGCTGCTCGCGATCTGCGAGCTGCGCGACGACGCGGTGGCGGTGCGCGTGCACCCCGCGATGATCCCGCGCTCGCACCCGCTCGCCTCGGTCCGGGAGGCCTACAACGCGGTCTTCGTCGAGTCCCAGGCCGCGGGCCAACTGATGTTCTACGGGCCGGGCGCCGGCGGCGCACCGACCGCCTCCGCCGTGCTCGGCGACCTGGTCACCGTGGCCCGCAACCGGCTCGCCGACACCCGTGGCGCCGGCGAGTCCGCGTACGCCGATCGGGCGATCCTGCCGATGGGGGAGACCACCACTCGCTACCACGTGGCGATCGACGTCCAGGATCGCGCGGGCGTGCTCGCCGCGGTGGCGACGGCCTTCGCCGACCACGGCGTCTCGATTCAGACCGTCCGCCAGGAGGGCCGCGGTGCCGACGCCCAACTCGTGGTCGTCTCCCACCAGGCGAGCGACGCCGAGCTGAGTGCGACCGTCGCCCACCTGCGCCGGATGGAGATCGTCCGCGAGGTCACCTCGGTGATGCGCGTGGAGGGTGACGCCGAATGAGCGTCGAGACCGGCCGCCGCACCCATCAGTGGCGCGGCGTCATCGAGGAGTACCGCCACCTGCTCGACATCCCCGAGGACACGCCCGCGATCACCCTGCGCGAGGGCGGCACCCCGCTGGTCCACTCCGAGTGGCTGAGCGGTCTGACCGGGGCAGAGGTGTGGCTCAAGGTCGAGGGCGACAACCCCACCGGCTCGTTCAAGGACCGCGGCATGACCGCCGCGATCTCGGTGGCCAAGCACCAGGGTGCTCGCGCCGTGGTCTGCGCCTCGACCGGCAACACCTCCGCGTCGATGGCGGCCTACGCCGCCAAGGCCGGGCTCAAGCCGCTGGTGCTCGTGCCCGAGGGCAAGATCGCGGCCGGCAAGATGGCGCAGGCGATCCTGCACGGCGCCCAGGTGATCATGGTGCGCGGCAACTTCGACGACTGCCTCGCGATCGCCAAGGGCCTGGCCGAGGAGTTCCCGGTCGCGCTGGTGAATTCGGTCAACCCGGTCCGGCTCGAGGGCCAGAAGTCGGCTGCCTTCGAGATCGTCGACTTCCTCGGCGACGCCCCCGACTTCCACCTGCTGCCGGTCGGCAACGCCGGCAACATTGCGGCGTACTGGCTGGGCTACACGCAGTACGCCGACCTCGGCCTCGCCACGCGTCGCCCGGTGATGCGGGGGTTCCAGGCCGAGGGTGCCGCGCCGTTGGTGACCGGCGAACCCTTCCCTGACCCCGAGACCAAGGCGACTGCGATCCGGATCGGCAACCCCGCATCATGGAAGCTCGCCGAGGCGGCCCGCGACGAGTCCGGCGGCCGGTTCGCGGCCGTCAGCGACGACCAGATCCTGGCCGCGCAGCGAGAGCTCGCCAGGCGTGACGGTGTGTTCGTGGAGCCGGCCTCCGCGGCCGGTGTCGCCGGGCTGCTCGCCGAGCTCCAGGCGGGGGAGTCCTACACCGACAAGACCCTGGTCGTCACCGTCACCGGACACGGACTCAAGGACACCGTCACGGCCCTGGAGGGGTTCGGGGCGATCGTGGACACCGTGGTGGACGCCGACGTCGAGGCAGCCGCCCGCGCTGCCGGACTGGCCTGAGGGCGACGCCCGGTCATGGCCCCCTTCGTCAGCGGCCCCGTGCGGGCCTCGGTTCCCGCCACCTCGGCGAACCTCGGGCCCGGTTTCGACTCGCTGGGGATCGCCCTGTCGTTGCGCGACGAGCTCGAGGCCGAGGTCGTCGAGTCGGGGCTGAGCGTCACCATCGACGGCGCCGGTTCCGAGGACGTGCCCCGCGACGAGTCGCACCTCGTGGTGCGCTCGATGCGCGCCGCCTTCGCGGAGATGCACGTCGATCCGCCCGGGTTGAGGCTGGCCTGCCACAACGTGATTCCGCACGCGCGGGGGCTGGGGTCCTCGTCCGCGGCGATCGTCGCGGGCGTCTGGCTGGCCCGGTCCCTGGTGGCGGGCGGCACGCTGGTGATGTCGGACGACGCCGCCTTCCGGTTGGCCGTTCGCCTGGAAGGTCACCCCGACAACGTCGCCCCTGCCTGGTACGGCGGGTTCGTCATCTCCGGTGAGGATCCGGACGGCCACTACGCCGTGGGCTCGGCGGTCGACCCACGGGTCTCCGTGGTCGTCTTCGTGCCACCGACGCGGGTGTCCACGGAGGTCGCCCGCGGGTTGCTGCCGGCGACGGTGCCGCACGCCGACGCCGCTGCCAATGCGGGTCGTACGGCGCTGCTGGTGGCCGCTCTGGCCGGCCAGCCCGAGCAGCTGCTGCGGGCCACGCGCGACTACCTCCACCAGGACCAACGCCGACCCGCGATGCCGGAGTCGTTGGCACTGGTCGACCGGTTGCGGGCCGACTCGGTCCCGGCCGTCGTGTCGGGCGCCGGGCCGACGGTGCTCGCCTTCGACGACGACGGGCACGCGTTGCTCGAGCGCTGCCCGCAGGGGTGGCAGGCCCATCGACTCGACGTCGACACCGACGGCGTACGACTCGCCTGAGCGAGAAACGTGCCCGGTGACACATCGCGGTTCCCGGGTGCTACCCTGAAGGTGCGTCAGACATCTCGGCGTAGCGCCAGCAGGTGACACCAGTCCCTGGGTGCGACCTCTTCCTCAAGCCCGTGCAGACCTCGTCTTGCACACCCGCGAGTCACCCTCCCTGCGGCGAGTGACGGCGGTGAGGAAGCAATGACCAGAAACCGACGGCCGCCGGGCCGACTCGGCACTGATACGTGGGAAGGACCTCACGTGACGGAAACCATCGAATCCACCTCGGATGCCTCGAAGGCGTCCACGGACGCTCCGAAGAAGCGCAGCGGTGGACTCAACTCCATGCTCATCGCCGACCTCAAGTCGATGGCGGGGGGCATGGGAATCTCGGGCGCTGGCGCCATGAAGAAGGCCCAGCTCGTCGACGCGATCAAGGCCGCGCAGAGCGGCGGCGGCGCGAAGTCGCGCACCTCCGACTCCTCGGCGGGCGAGTCCCGCAGCGAGGAGAAGTCCTCTGCCGAGTCGGGTGACTCCTCCCGCGAGCGCGGTCGGCAATCGAACCGTGACCAGGGCAAGGGCGACCAGGGCAAGGGCGAGCAGTCCAGCCAGGGCGGCAACCGTGACCAGGGCAAGGGCGAGCAGTCCAGCCAGGGCGGCAACCGCGACCAGGGCAAGGGCGAGCAGTCCAGCCAGGGCGGCAACCGCGACCAGGGCAAGCAGTCCAACCGCGACCAGAACCGCGACCAGGGTCGGCAGTCCCACCAGGGCGGCCAGAACCAGGGCGGCCAGAACCAGGGCGGCCGCGACCAGGGCGGCCGCAACGACAACTACGGCGACCAGGGTGGCGAGGGCAGCCGTCGCAACCGGCGTCGCCGGGGCCGCGACCGGGACGGTGGCGGCGGCGGCAACGACCGCGGCCGCAGCAACCGCGGTGGCGGTCAGCGCAACGAGCCCGACACCACGATCCTCGAGGACGACGTACTGGTGCCGGCTGCCGGCATCCTCGACCTCTCCGACAACTACGCCTTCGTGCGTACCAGCGGCTACCTCCCCGGCTCCGACGACGTCTACGTCGCCATGTCGATGGTCCGCAAGCTCGGCCTGCGCCGCGGCGACGCCGTCATCGGTCAGGTGCGCCAGCCCCGTGAGGGCGAGCGCAAGGAGAAGTTCAACCCGATGGTCCGGATCGAGTCGGTCAACGGCGCCGAGCCCGAGGCGGCCAAGAACCGGGTCGAGTTCCAGAAGCTGACCCCGCTCTACGCCTCCGAGCGTCTGCGTCTCGAGACCGAGCCCACCAACCTGATCGGGCGTGTCATCGACATCGCTGCTCCGATCGGCAAGGGCCAGCGCGGCCTCATCGTCTCGCCGTCCAAGGCCGGCAAGACGATGATCATGCAGTCGATCGCCAACTCGATCACGACGAACAACCCCGAGTGCCACCTGATGGTGGTGCTCGTGGACGAGCGTCCTGAGGAGGTCACCGACTTCGAGCGCTCGGTCAAGGGAGAGGTCATCTCCTCGACCTTCGACCGTCCGGCGAGCGACCACACGATCGTCGCGGAGCTCGCCATCGAGCGCGCCAAGCGACTGGTCGAGCTCGGCCACGACGTCGTCGTGCTGCTCGACGGCATCACTCGGCTGGGTCGCGCGTACAACCTCGCGGCCCCCGCCAGCGGCCGGATCCTCTCCGGTGGTGTGGACTCGGCGGCGCTCTACCCGCCCAAGCGCTTCTTCGGTGCGGCCCGCAACATCGAGAACGGCGGCTCGCTCACCATCCTCGCGACCGCCCTCATCGAGAGCGGCTCCAAGATGGACGAGGTGATCTTCGAGGAGTTCAAGGGCACCGGCAACATGGAGATCCGCCTGCGCCGCGACTTCGCGGACAAGCGCATCTTCCCGGCCATCGACGCCGTGCAGTCCGGCACGCGTCGTGAGGAGCTGCTGATGAGCAAGGAGGAGCTGGCCGTCATCTGGAAGCTCCGCCGCGTGCTCTCCGGCCTCGACGGCCAGCAGGCGCGGGAGCTGCTGCTCGAGCGACTCAAGAAGTCGGGCAGCAACATGGAGTTCCTCATGCAGGTGCAGAAGACCACCCCGATGGCAGGCGGCGGCAGCGACTGACGTCCTCGGACTCAGTGCAACGACCGAACCGGGTCGCCCCTGCGGGGGCGGCCCGGTTCGTCCTTTCTCGGGGTCGCTCGGCGCGGATGGCCTAGGCTTCGGGTCGTTCGGCCGACGGCCGGGACGCAGGACCGAGGCGATCGGAGGGGCTGGCGTGGCACGGATCGTGGTCGCGGACGACGACGTGGACATACGTGAGCTCGTGGAGTTCAAGCTCTCCCGGCTCGGCCACGACGTGGTCGCCGTCGGTGACGGTGCCGCTGCTCTCGCGGCCTGTCAGGCGCAGCGGCCGGACCTGGCCGTCCTCGACGTGATGATGCCGGGGGTCTCCGGCCTGGACGCCATCCGCGCGATGCGGGCGGACCCCGACCTGCTGGACCTCCCGGTCATCCTGCTCACGGCCCGCGCCCAGGCCTCCGACCTCGAGGTCGGCTACGACTCCGGCGCCGACGACTACATCACCAAACCGTTCAGCCCACGCCACCTCGCCGAGCGGGTCGAGGCGCTGCTGTCCCGGGGGTGAGCCCGAATTACCGCTCCCGGCTCGCGAGTGGCAGACTTGGGCGCTGGTTCCGGTTCACGCTCCCCGCAGATCGCGGCGAGCGACCCGGCGGCTGAGAGGACACCATGAAGAAGGACATCCACCCGAACTACACGCCCACCAAGGTGACCTGCACCTGTGGCGCGTCGTTCGAGACCCGCAGCACCGCTGAGTCCGGCACGATGCACGCCGACGTCTGCTCGCAGTGCCACCCGTTCTACACCGGCAAGCAGAAGATCCTCGACACCGGCGGCCGCGTCGCCCGGTTCCAGGCTCGCTACGCCAAGGCTGCCGACAAGAAGTAGCCCCGTGCTGGCGCCGGTCACCGCATGCTGCGGCGGCCGGCGCTTTGCATTTGCCCACGCCGTCCGTCTCCCGAGGAGCCCCACCATGTTCGAAGCCGTCGAGGGCTTCCTCGCCGAGCACCATGAGCTCGAGGGTCAGCTGGCTGCCCCGGAGACGCACGCCGACGCCCGACTCGCCAAGCGGCTCAACCAGCGCTACGCCCAGCTCTCCTCGCTGATCGGCGCCTGGCGTGACTGGCAGCAGCTCGGCGACGACCTCGGTGCGGCGCGGGAGCTCGCCGCGGACGACGCCTCCTTCGCAGCGGAGGCGGAGCAGCTGGTGGAGAAGCTGGCGACCGCCGAGGAGCGGCTGCGGCGGCTCCTGGTGCCCCGCGACCCGACCGACGAGAAGGACGCGATCCTCGAGGTGAAGTCGGGGGAGGGTGGCGAGGAGTCGGCGCTCTTCGCCGCCGACCTGCTCCGGATGTACACCCGGTACGCCGAGGCCCGCGGCTGGAAGGTCGAGATCCTCGATGCCACCGAGTCCGACCTCGGCGGATACAAGTCCGTGACGGTCGCGGTGAAGGCCAAGGGCACCCCCGAGCCGGGCGAGGCGCCGTTCGCACAACTGAAGTTCGAGGGGGGCGTGCACCGCGTCCAGCGGGTGCCGGTGACGGAGTCGCAGGGCCGTGTGCACACCAGCGCCGCAGGCGTCCTGGTCCTGCCGGAGGCCGAGCAGGTCGACGTCGAGGTCGACGAGAACGATCTGCGCATCGACGTCTTCCGCAGCAGCGGCCCCGGCGGCCAGAGCGTGAACACGACCGACTCCGCGGTGCGGATCACCCACGTCCCGACCGGGATCGTGGTGAGCTGCCAGAACGAGAAGAGCCAGTTGCAGAACCGCGAGCAGGCGATGCGCATCCTGCGTTCCCGGCTCCTCGCGGCGGCCCAGGAGCAGGCCGCGGCCGAGGCCAGTGAGGCGCGCCGCAGCCAGATCCGGACCGTCGATCGCTCCGAGCGGATCCGGACCTACAACTACCCGGAGAACCGCATCTCCGACCACCGCACGGGCTACAAGTCCTACAACCTCGACCAGGTGCTCGACGGAGACCTCCAGCCGGTCCTCGACTCCTGCCTCGAGGCAGACCTGCAGTCCCGGCTCGACGCCCTCGAGTCCTGATGGTCGACACCTCCGTGCCCCGGCGCGAGCTCCTCGCGCGCGCGACGACCCGGCTGGCGCAGGCGGGCGTGGCCAGCCCCGACCATGACGCCGCCGAG
This sequence comes from Nocardioides sp., assembly GCF_041600255.1. Classification (GTDB taxonomy): domain Bacteria; phylum Actinomycetota; class Actinomycetes; order Propionibacteriales; family Nocardioidaceae; genus Nocardioides. Next base: position 12,516 of record NZ_JBFIKK010000017.1, read on the forward strand.
CTGCTCGCCCACGTCCTCGACACGACGCGGGGGCGACTGGTGCTGGTGGACCGGGTCGACCCGGCCCTGGCTTCGGTGTACGACGACCTGGTGGCGAGGCGAGCCGACCGCGTGCCGCTCCAGCACCTGACCGGGGTGGCGTTCTTCCGCCACGTGGAGCTCCAGGTGGGGCCGGGTGTCTTCGTGCCTCGCCCCGAGACCGAGCTGCTGGCCGGCTGGGCGATCGAGCAGGCCGAGCGGGTGGCTCGTGACGAAGGGCGCGCTCCTGTCCTGGTCGACCTGTGCACCGGCTCGGGGGCGATCGCGCGAGCCCTGGTCGACGAGCTCCCGGCGGCGCGAGTGCACGCGGTCGAGCTCGACGAGGCCGCGCACGCCTGGGCGGTCCGCAACCTGGCCGGGACCGGTGTCGACCTGCGCCAGGGCGACATGGCCACGGCGTTCTCCGAGCTCGCCGGCACCGTGGACGTGATCACCTGCAACCCGCCGTACATCCCGTTGGAGGCGTGGGAGTCGGTGGCGCCCGAGGCCCGCGACCACGATCCGCACCTCGCCCTCTTCTCCGGCGCCGACGGCCTCGATGCCCTGCGGGTGCTGGCGGAGCGGGCGGCCCTGCTGCTGCGGCCCGGTGGGGTGGTGGGCGCCGAGCACGCCGACGAGCAGGGGAGCGCGGCCCCCGAGGTGTTCGTCGCCTCCGGGTACTGGACCGAGTTGCGTGACCACCCGGACCTGGCCGGCCGCGCGCGCTTTCTCACTGCCCGGCTGGCGCGATGACCGTACGGTGTTCGCTGACCGCTAGATTGCGGTCGGCTTCGGACGAGCAGGAGGCAAGGACCGCGTGACGAGCGAGCGTTACCCCACCAGCACCGACGAGGAGCGGGAGACCGCGATCGAGGCGGCCAGTCTCGCCATTCAGCGCGGCGAGCTCGTGGTGCTGCCCACCGACACCGTCTACGGCGTCGCCGCGGACGCCTTCGACCCCGCCGCCGTGCGCAGCCTGCTCGCGGCCAAGGGCCGTGGGCGGGAGATGCCGCCGCCGGTGCTGGTGAGTGCTGCCGCAACGGTCGACGCCCTCGCCGTCGACATCCCCGGCTACGCCCGCGCCCTGATGGACGCCTTCTGGCCGGGGCCGTTGACGCTGGTCTGCCGCCAGCAGAGCTCGTTGCAGTGGGACCTCGGCGACACTCGCGGCACGGTGGCCGTGCGGATGCCCGATCACGAGGTCGCCCTGGAGATCCTGGACCGGACTGGCCCGCTGGCGGTGAGTTCGGCGAACCTGACCGGCATGCCGGCGGCGACCGACGCCGACCAGGCCGAGCAGATGCTGGGCGATGCCGTCGCCGCGATCGTCGACGGGGGCGAGTCGCCCGGCGCGGTGGCCTCCACCATCGTCGACGTCACCGGCGCGCAGGGTCGCGTGCTGCGCCGTGGTGCCCTCACCCTGGAGGAGCTCAACGCCGTCCTCGAGCCACTGGGTGCCACCCTGACGGACGAGGACTGACCTCGTGCGCGAGTACGTCCTGGTCTTCCTCGTCGCAGCAGCGGTGACCTACCTGCTGACCGTGGTGGCCCGGGAGATCGCGCTGCGCACCGGGGCGGTGGCCGCGGTCCGCGACCGGGACGTGCACGACGAGCCGATTCCGTACCTCGGAGGGCTGGCCATGCTCGGGGGTCTGGTCGCCGCCTACCTGGTGGCGCGCCAGCTGCCCTTCCTGAGCCTCAGCGGGCCCTTCGTCTTCCGGGACGCCGGGATCGTGCTGGTCGCCGGGGCCCTGATCTGCGCGGTGGGCGTCCTGGACGACCTCTTCGAGCTGGACGCGCTCACCAAGCTCGGGGGACAGGTGATCGCGGCGGGACTGCTGGTCTACTTCGGGATCCAGTACGTCTTCCTGCCGATGGACAACAACACCGTCTTCTCGCTGGATGCCTCCCAGGGCGCCCTGCTGACCGGGTTCGTGGTGGTGGCGACCGTCAACGCCGTGAACTTCGTCGACGGGCTCGACGGGCTGGCGGCCGGCGTCGTGGGCATCGGGGCCGTCGCCTTCTTCCTCTTCTGCTACCAGCTGGCCGCGCTCAACGGGGTCTCGCTGGCGACCACGGGTGCGCTGCTCAGCGCTGCCCTCGCGGGTGCCTGCATCGGCTTCCTGCCGCACAACTTCCACCCTGCCCGGGTCTTCATGGGCGACAGCGGGTCGATGCTGATCGGGCTGGTCCTCTCCGCGAGTGCGCTGACGCTGACCGGGCAGTTCTCCGGCACCGAGCTCAGCCAGGGTGCGGACAGCTCCTCGCCGAGCCTGCTGCCCACCCTGCTCCCGCTCTTCCTGCCGATCTCGATCCTGATCGTCCCGATGCTCGACCTCACCCTGGCCGTCGTGCGCCGCACCCGGGCCGGGCGCTCGCCGTTCGCCCCCGACAAGCAGCACCTGCACCACCGGCTGCTGGAGATCGGCCACTCCCAGCGTCGGGCGGTCTTCATCATGTGGCTCTGGGCAGGCCTGGTGGCCTTCGGCACGGTGATCCTGAGCCTCTACACCGGCCGGTGGATGTGGATCACGCTCGGCTCGATGGCGGCCGCGACCGTCCTGCTGACCTTCGTCCTGCCCATCATCCACGCCCCGCACCGACACCGGCACGAGCTCGCGCCGCCGTCCGAAGAGGGTGGTTTCGACCCGCCCGAGACCTTGTGATAGTTTTCACGAGCGCTCGGGACGCGGCTCGCCCGCCCCGCGCACGGATCGAAATGTCCCCCACAGAACGGCCGCCGAAGATGACGACCGAGTCGAAGCACGATCGCCGCGAGAGCGGCGTCGCTGTGCTCCTCGGTGCGGCCCTCGCCACGCTGGTGATCGGTCTCCTCGCCACCCTGCTCGGAGCCGTCGTCAGCGGGGGAGCGGCCGCCGCCGGTGCCCTGGTCGGGGCCCTGATCGCGCTCACCGTCTTCGCGTTCGGCTCCTTCGTCGTCAATGCCGTCGCCGGACTGCTGCCCTCCGCCGCCCTGCTGGTCGCCGTGCTGACCTATGCGCTGCAGGTACTGATGATGGGCCTGGTCTTCATCGTGATCTCCGGCTCGGGCCTGCTCGACTCCACTCTCGACCGTCGCTGGCTGGGCGGCACGATCATCGCCGGCGCTCTCGTCTGGATCTCCGCCCAGGTCGCCCTGGCGACCCGGCGCCGCATCCCGGCCTACGACCTGGGCTCCACGACGGGCTCCGGCCCGGAGGGGAGTGAACGATGACTCTCCACGACTGCTATTGTCCGGTGCGCGATGGCTGAGCGAACACCCCAGGACGCTGAGCCGGGCACCACCCCGCAGGGGGACCCTTGGCTGGCCTTCGGGTATCTCGTTGCGGGCGTCCTGCTGTACGGCGGGATTGGCCTCGCCCTCGACCGGTGGCTGAACACCTCGTTCTTCGTGGTGGTCGGCATCCTGCTGGGGGTTGGGCTCGGGATGTTCATGACCTGGCGGCGGTTCCGCGCTCCAGTGACCGAGCAGAGCAAGAACACATGAGTCGTTTGATGCCGAAGACACAGGAGACATGGTGAGTTTGATCGGGACGTCCGCCCTCGGGTCCGAGTCCTTCACGCCTCCCGGCCCCGGCGACTTCAATCTGCCGCCGATCGGGCCGGACCGGACTTTCGAGTTCCTGGGCCAGACGATGTACCTCGGCGTGACCAAGCCGATGATCCAGGTGGTTCTCGCCGGCGTCATCGTCTTCGCGTTCTTCTACTACGCCTCGCGCAAGCGGGCGATGGTGCCGGGCCGCCTCCAGTTCGTCGGGGAGGAGGCCTACGGCTTCGTGCGCAACTCGATGGGGCGCGACATCCTCGGCAGCCACGACTTCCAGCGCTTCGTGCCGTACCTGGTGACCGTCTTCTTCTTCATCCTGGTCAACAACCTCTTCGCGACGATCCCGTTCATCCAGTTCCCGACGATGTCGCGGTCCGGGATGGTCTACGGGCTCGCGCTGCTCAGCTGGGTCATCTACAACGGCGTCGGCATCCAGAAGCACGGCTTCATGGGCTACATCAAGCACCAGTCGCTGCCCTCCGGCGTCGGTGGCCCGATCCTGCTGCTCATCGTGCCGCTGGAGTTCATGTCGAACATCCTCGTGCGGCCGGTCACCCTGGCCCTGCGACTCTTCGCGAACATGTTCGCCGGGCACCTGCTGCTCATCCTCTTCGCCCTCGGTGGCGAGTACCTCGTGGCCGAGATGGCGATCCAGTACGCACCCGTCGGCATCCTCGCCTGGGTCCTCTTCATCGCGATCGCGTTCCTCGAGATCCTGATCCAGTTCCTGCAGGCGTACGTCTTCGTCCTGCTGAACGCCATGTACATCTCAGGTGCTCTGGCAGACGAGCACTGAGAGCTCCACGTAACACGCACGACCTCCGTAGCAAGAACCAATCGAAAGGATCCTCACCGTGAACGGTGACATCAACGGCTCGCTCAACATGATCGGCTACGGCCTCGCAGCCATCGGCCCCGGTGTTGGTATCGGTCTGATCTTCGCCGCCTACATCAACGGTGTTGCTCGTCAGCCGGAGGCCCAGGGCCGCCTGCAGACCATCGCCATCCTGGGCTTCGCGCTCGCCGAGGCGCTCGCGATCATCGGTATCGCCCTCGCGTTCGTTCTCAGCTGACCCGCGTCGTCCAGCTGACGTCGTCGGACCCGGATTAAGGACCTGCCCATGCAGACTTTGACACTCCTCGCGGCAGGGGAGGAGGGGCTCAACCCCCTCATCCCGCACCCGGTCGAGATCGTTCTCTCGCTCGTCGTGTTCGGGCTGCTCTTCCTCCTCGTGAAGAAGTTCGTCGCTCCCGCGTTCGAGACGACCTTCGCCGATCGAACCAAGGCGATCGAGGGAGGGTTGGCAGCCGCTGAGACCAAGCAGGCGGAGGCCGACGCCAAGCTCGCCGAGCTCGAGAAGCGGCTGGGCGACGCCCGGCACGAGGCCGCCCGGATTCGTGAGGAAGCTCGCGAGCAGGGCGCCCAGATCGTGACCGAGATGCGTGAGCAGGCCCAGGCCGAGGCTCAGCGCATCGTCGAGCACGGCAAGGCCCAGATCGAGGCCGAGCGCCAGCAGGCGGTCACCTCGCTCCGTGCCGAGGTCGGCTCGCTCGCGACCGGCCTGGCCGGTCGCATCGTCGGGGAGAGCCTGGACGACGAGGCTCGCCAGAGCCGCGTGGTCGAGCGCTTCCTCGAGGAGCTCGAAGCAGCACCGGGTGGGGTCAGCTGATGACCTTCCGGGGAACGTCCGCCGACGCCTTCGCAGCGATCTCGGAGGAGCTGAAGACCGTGGTCTCCGGCTCCGTCGATGCCGCGAAGGTGGGGGAGGACCTCTTCTCGGTCGCCGCCATCCTGCGTCGCGAGCCGAGCCTTCGACGTGTCCTCACGGACGTGTCGGTGGCCGGGGAGGCCAAGTCGGCCCTCGTCCGCGACATCCTGGCCGGCAAGATCGACGACGCCGCCCTCGGGCTGGTCGCTGACGCGGCCTCCCGTCGGTGGACCGCCGGTCGCGACCTCGGTGACGCTCTCGAGCACATCGGTGTCGAGGCGACGGTGCGTTCGGCGGGGAGCGACTCCGGTCGCCTCGCCGACGAGCTGTTCGCCGTCGGCCAGCTGGTCAAGGACACCCCCGAGCTGCGTGACGCCCTCTCCGACCCTGCGCGGTCGGACGAGGACAAGCGCGCACTCCTGCAGGGGCTCCTCGACGGCAAGGCCCTGAGCTCCACCCTCCAGCTGGCCCAGCAGTCCATCGCCGGGTCGCACCGTACGGTGGGTGTGGCGCTCAAGGCCTACCAGCAGATCGCCGCCGAGGTGTACGGCGAGGGAGTGGCCACCGTTCGTGTGGCCAAGGACCTCTCCGACTCCGAGCTCCAGCGACTGACCGACGCACTGACTCGTCAGTACGGCCGGTCGGTGCACCTGAACGTCGTGGTGTCACCGGAGGTGATCGGCGGCATGCGCGTCGAGATCGGTGACGACATCATCGACGGCACCGTCTCGGGGCGTCTTGACGATGCCCGCCGCAAGCTTGTCGGCTGACCGCCGGCCAACGCCTCAGACCTGAACCGAACCGAGCAGACTTAACAGAAGGAAGAGTGATGACGGAGCTTTCGATCCGTCCGGACGAGATCCGTGACGCGCTGCAGCGCTTCGTGTCGGACTACAAGCCCGACACCGCGAGCCGCGAAGAGGTCGGCACCGTGGCCGAGGCCGGCGACGGCATCGCCCGCGTGAGCGGCCTGCCCTCGGCCATGGCCAACGAGCTGCTCGAGTTCGAGGACGGCACGCTGGGCCTCGCCCTGAACCTCGACACCCGCGAGATCGGTGTCGTCGTCCTGGGTGACTTCGACAAGATCGAGGAGGGCCAGACGGTGCGTCGCACCGGCGAGGTCCTCTCGGTGCCCGTCGGTGACGGTTACCTCGGTCGCGTCGTCGACCCGCTCGGCAACCCGATCGACGGTCTCGGCGACATCGAGACCACCGGCCGCCGCAACCTCGAGACGCAGGCGCCCTCGGTCGTCCAGCGCAAGTCGGTGCACGAGCCCCTGGCCACCGGGATCAAGGCGATCGACGCCCTGACCCCGATCGGTCGTGGTCAGCGCCAGCTGATCATCGGTGACCGCGCCACCGGCAAGACCACGGTCGCGATCGACACGATCATCAACCAGAAGCAGTACTGGGACTCCGGTGACCCGTCGAAGCAGGTGCGCTGCATCTACGTCGCCATCGGTCAGAAGGGCTCGACCATCGCCTCCGTGCGTGGCGCCCTCGAGGAGTCCGGCGCGCTGGAGTACACCACCATCGTGGCGTCCCCGGCCTCCGACTCGGCCGGCTTCAAGTACCTCGCCCCCTACACCGGCTCGGCCATCGGCCAGCACTGGATGTACGAGGGCAAGCACGTCCTCATCGTGTTCGACGACCTGACCAAGCAGGCCGAGGCGTACCGCGCCGTGTCGCTGCTGCTGCGCCGCCCGCCGGGCCGCGAGGCGTACCCGGGCGACGTCTTCTACCTGCACTCGCGTCTGCTCGAGCGTTGCGCGAAGCTGAACGAGGAGATGGGCTCCGGCTCGATGACCGGTCTGCCGATCATCGAGACCAAGGCCAACGACGTCTCGGCGTTCATCCCGACCAACGTCATCTCGATCACCGACGGTCAGATCTTCCTGCAGTCCGACCTGTTCGCGGCCAACCAGCGTCCGGCCATCGACGTCGGTGTCTCGGTCTCCCGTGTCGGTGGCGCGGCGATGACCAAGGCGATGAAGGCCGTCACCGGTTCGCTCAAGGTCGACCTGGCGCAGTTCCGCGCCATGGAGGCGTTCGCCATGTTCGCCTCGGACCTCGACGCCGCCTCGCGTCAGCAGCTCGACCGCGGTCAGCGCCTGATGGCCCTGCTCAAGCAGCCCGCCTACTCGCCGTACCCGGTCGAGGAGATGACGGTCTCGCTGTGGCTCGGCACCTCCGGTCGCCTGGACAAGGTGCCCACCGACGACGTGCTGCGCTTCGAGACCGAGTTCCTGGACTTCCTGCGTCGCTCGCACGCCGAGACGCTCTCCACGATCCGCGAGACCCTCAAGTTCGAGGAGGGCACCGAGCAGGCGCTGGAGAAGGCCTACGACTCCTTCCTCGACCAGTTCGAGACCTCCGACGGTGGCTCGATCAAGGTCGGTCACGAGGAGTACGTCGCGCTCGAGGACGAGGACGTCGAGCAGGAGCAGATCGTCAAGCAGAAGCGGAGCTGACCCATGGCTCTCTCGCTGCGTGAGTACCGCGCGCGGATCAAGTCGACGGAGTCGATGAAGAAGATCACGCGCGCCATGGAGCTCATCGCTGCGTCCCGGATCATCAAGGCGCAGCAGCGGGCCCAGGCGGCAGCGCCGTACGCCCGTGAGCTGACCCGAGCGGTCTCGGCCGTGGCGACGTTCTCCAACGTCGAGCACGCCCTGACCACCGAGCCCGAGAACCCGCGCCGTGCCGCGATCCTGGTCGTCACCAGCGACCGCGGCCTGGCGGGGGCCTACTCCTCGAACGTGATCAAGGAGGCCGAACGCCTCGTTGAGAAGCTCAAGGAGGAGGGCAAGGAGGTCGACCTCTACATCTCCGGGCGCAAGGGCGAGGCGTACTTCCGCTTCCGCCAGCGTCCCGTCGTCCAGTCCTGGACGGGCTTCTCCGACCAGCCGTCGTACGACGTCGCGAGCGACATCGGCGCCACGCTGATCGCGGCCTTCCTCGGCGACGACGAGTCGGAGTCGCAGGAGGGTGCCCCGCAGGGCGTCGACGAGGTGCACGTGGTCTACACGCGCTTCAAGTCGATGCTGGTGCAGGAGCCGACCACGATCCGGCTGCTGCCGCTCGAGGTCGTCGAGGGCACCGAGGCTCCTTCGCCCGACGACGTGCTCCCGTTGTACGAGTTCGAGCCGTCGCCTGCCGACGTCCTCGACTCGCTGCTGCCGCGCTACGTCCAGTCCCGCATCTTCTTCGCCCACCTCCAGGCCGCGGCTTCCGAGCTCGCTGCCCGTCAGAAGGCGATGAAGTCGGCCACGGACAACGCCGACGAGCTCATCAAGAAGTACACCCGCATCGCCAACCAAGCCCGCCAGGCCGGCATTACCCAGGAAATCAGCGAGATCGTCGGTGGCGTCAACGCGCTGGCCGACGCGAACGCCGGGAATGAGTGAGAGATATGACTGCCACTGTTGAAGAGACCCAGAAGGCCTCGGGCGCGGGAAGCACCGGCCGCGTCGCGAGGGTCACCGGCCCCGTGGTCGACGTCGAGTTCCCCGTGGACGCGATGCCGGAGATGTACAACAAGCTCGAGGTCGACCTCGAGCTGAGCGGCGAGAAGAAGACCCTGATCCTCGAGGTCGCGCTGCACATCGGCGACGGCATGGTCCGGGCGATCTCGATGCAGTCCACCGACGGCCTGGTCCGCGGCGCGAGCGTCATCGACACCGGTGAGTCGATCACCGTCCCCGTCGGCGACGTCACCAAGGGCCGCGTGTTCAACGCGACCGGCGACGTGCTCAACCTCGCTCCCGGCGAGACCTTCGAGGTCAACGAGCGCTGGGGCATCCACCGCAAGGCGCCCGCCTTCGACCAGCTCGAGTCCAAGACCGAGATGTTCGAGACCGGGATCAAGGTCATCGACCTGCTCACCCCGTACGTGCAGGGCGGCAAGATCGGCCTGTTCGGTGGTGCCGGTGTCGGCAAGACCGTGCTCATCCAGGAGATGATCGCGCGTGTCGCCAAGGACCACGGTGGTGTGTCGGTGTTCGCCGGTGTCGGTGAGCGCACCCGTGAGGGCAACGACCTCATCGCCGAGATGGAGGAGGCCGGCGTTCTCGGTCAGACCGCCCTGGTCTTCGGTCAGATGGACGAGCCGCCGGGCACGCGTCTGCGCGTGGCCCTCTCGGCGCTGACGATGGCGGAGTACTTCCGCGACGTGCAGAACCAGGACGTGCTGCTCTTCATCGACAACATCTTCCGGTTCACCCAGGCGGGTTCCGAGGTCTCCACCCTGCTCGGCCGGATGCCGTCCGCGGTGGGTTACCAGCCCAACCTGGCCGACGAGATGGGTCAGCTGCAGGAGCGGATCACCTCGACGCGCGGTAACTCGATCACCTCGCTGCAGGCGATCTACGTCCCCGCCGACGACTACACCGACCCCGCTCCGGCCACGACGTTCGCCCACCTGGACGCCACCACCGAGCTGTCGCGTGACATCGCCTCGCAGGGCATCTACCCCGCCGTGGACCCGCTCACGTCGACGTCGCGGATCCTGGACGCCCAGTACATCGGGCAGGCGCACTACGACTGCGCGATCCGCGTCAAGCGGATCCTGCAGCGCAACAAGGAGCTCCAGGACATCATCGCGATCCTCGGTGTCGACGAGCTCTCCGAAGAGGACAAGATCATCGTGTCCCGTGCGCGTCGTATCCAGCGGTTCCTGTCGCAGAACACCTACGTCGCCAAGCAGTTCACCGGCATCGAGGGTTCGACGGTTCCCGTGGCCGACACCATCGAGGCGTTCAACAAGATCGCCGAGGGTGAGTACGACCACGTCGCCGAGCAGGCCTTCTTCATGTGCGGCGGGCTCGACGACGTCGAGGCCAAGTGGGCCGCGATGCAGAAGAACCTGTGATGGCCGACCAGCTGCAGGTCGAGCTCGTCGCAGCGGACCGGCTCGTGTGGTCGGGCGAGGCCAGCATGGTCATCGCCCGCACCACCGAGGGTGACGTCGGGATCCTGCCGGGTCACGCCCCGCTGCTCTCCCTCCTCGTCGAGGGCGTCGTCGACGTCCAGACGGTGGAGGGGGAGACCTGGATCGCGGCCGTCGACGCGGGCTTCCTGTCCGTGGCCGACAACCGCATCTCGATCCTGGCCGAGCGCGCTGAGATGTCGCACGAGATCGACCTGGAGAAGGCTCGTCACGAGCTGGAGCGTGCCCAGGCCGCAGGCGAGAACAACGACGAGGCGGCCGAGGCCGTCCGTCGTGCCGAGGCCCGGGTCCGCGCCGTCGAACGCGCCTCCTGACCCCCACCGATCACCGTTGGCCGTGGCCGCTAGGGTGTGCAACGTCGTGGTGGGCGCGGCGGTGACGGAGGGTTCCCGATGGCGGTCTGGCAGTGGGTGCTCGACACCGCTGGTGTACTGCTCCTCCTGGTCCTCCTCTACGGCCTCGGCCTGATCATCCGCCGACGTGCGCTCTCCCGGCACGGCGGCACCTTCGAAGTCAGCTACCGCGTCCGGTCCTCCAGGGCCGGGCGCGGTTGGCTTCTCGGCCTCGGCCGCTACTCCGGGGACCGCCTCGAGTGGTTCCGGATCTTCTCCCTCTCGCCCCGCCCCAAGCGCAGCTGGGCTCGTTCCGAGCTCTCCTACGCCGGACGCCGGGAGGTCGAGGGCGCTGAACAGATCTCGCTCTACCCCGACCACGTCGTGCTCGTCTGCGAGAGCGACGCCGGTCCCGTCGAGCTGGCCATGGGCCCCTCGTCCCTGATGGGCTTCCAGTCCTGGCTGGAGTCCGGGCCGCCCGGCTCACCACGGGTGCGGTGAGTACGGACCTCCAGGCACGCAACGCCGTCGCACTGGTCTTCGGCCTCAACGGTCTCGGCTTCGCCACGCTGGTCACCCGGATCCCCGACCTCCGGGCCCGACTCGGCCTCGACAACGGTGAACTGGGCCTGCTGCTCCTCGTCCTGGCGGCCGGATCGCTGATCGGGCTGCCCGCCAGCGGCCGGCTGATCGAGGCCACCTCTGCGCGGACCGTCGTACGACTCGGTGGCTTGGCCTCTGCCGCCGGCCTGCTGCTGGCCGGCGCGGGAGTCACCCTGGCCGCCTCGGTGCCCCTGACGGCGATCGGCCTCCTGGTCTACGGCCTGGGGAACGGGGTGTGGGACGTCGCCATGAACGTCGAGGCCGCCGAGGTGGAACGCCGGCTCCGGCGGACGATCATGCCGCGCTTCCACGCCGGCTGGAGTCTGGGCACCATCGGTGGCGCAGCCGTGGGGGTCCTCGTGCTGGCCCTGGAGCTGTCCGTGCTCCTGCACCTCGGCGTGGTCGGTGTGCTGGCGCTGGCCGGGGTGGTGCGCGCCGCGCACGCCTTCCTGCCCGTCGCCCCCGCCGCGCAGCCGCAGGTACGTCGCTCGGCGTGGCGCGAGCCCCGCACCCTGGCCCTCGGCGTGATGGTGCTCAGCTTCGCCGTCCTCGAGGGGTCGGCCAACGACTGGCTGGCGCTGGCCCTCATCGACGGGTACGGCGCCCCGCACTGGGCGGGGGTGGCCGGGTTCGGCCTGTTCGTCACCACCATGACCACGGCACGACTCGTCGGGCCGAGGCTGCTGGACCGGCACGGGCGGCGCACGGTCCTGCTCGGGACCGCGATCAGTGCCGCCGCCGGGATCGTCCTGGTCGTCCTGGGTGGGCACGTCGCGCTCGTCGTCATCGGCATCGTGCTCTGGGGGTGCGGTGCGGCGCTGGGGTTCCCCGTGGGGATGAGCGCCGCTGCCACCGACCCGGTGCGGGCGGCCGCCCGCGTCAGCGTGGTCTCCACGATCGGCTACGGGGCGTTCCTGGCGGGACCGCCCGTGCTGGGTCAGCTCGGGGACCGGGTGGGCACCCTGCCCTCACTGCTGGCCGTCGCCGCCCTGATGGGGCTGGCCGCGGTCCAGCTCGCGGTCCCGCCCACCGCGTACGCTCACCGCCGGGTTGGTTGGGCGGTTCACGCCCTCCGTTCGTTCCTCACTGCGTGCGCTCACCGCCGGGCACCCAGAGCACGTCGCCCGCGGCGCGGTTCGCGTACCGGGCCAGGATGAACAGCAGGTCGGAGAGCCGGTTCAGGTAGGTGATCGCCAGGACGTTCATCGTCTCCGCGTGCTCGGCGTGCGCCGCCCACGCCGACCGTTCGGCGCGACGGACGACGGTGCGCGCGACATGGAGCAGAGCGCCCCCCGGGGTCCCTCCGTTGAGGATGAAGGAGCGGAGGTTCGGCAGCTCCTCGTTGTACTGGTCGCACCAGCGCTCGAGCCGGTCGACGTACTCCTGCTCGATGCGCAGCGGCGGGAACTCGGGCGCCTCGACCACGGGGGTGCAGAAGTCCGCCCCCACGTCGAAGAGATCGTTCTGGATCCGGGTCAGCACGGCGACCACGTCCTCCTCGAGACCCCCGGTCGCCAGCGCCAGTCCGATCTGGGCGTTCGCCTCGTCCACGTCTGCATAGGCCTGGAGCCGCAGATCGGTCTTGGTGGTGAGGCTCATGTCGCCGAGACGGGTCTCGCCGGCATCGCCGGTGCGGGTGTAGATCCGGGTGAGGTTGACCATGGCTCGAGGGTATCTGTCTCGAATGGTGGGCCGATGGTGCAACCGAATGCCGGTGACTCGCGTCATAGTGGGTACGAGGAAGCATCACACCGGACATCCGGGCCGTCTCGGGGGCCCGGCGGGAGGGAACGCCATGGACATCAGCACTGAGGGTCCGACCCTGGTTCTGACCGGCGACTTCGACGTGCGCAGCACGTGGGAGGTGCGCAAGGCGCTGTACGCCCATCTCCAGGGGAACCGACAGGACGTCTTCGTCGACCTGTCGCGGGTGACGGCGGTGGACGTGACCGCGCTCAAGGTGCTGGCGATGGCCACCCGTGAGGCGAGCCGCTCCGGTCGGCACCTGCGGCTGCGCGGCTGCGGGCCCGCGGTGCGCCGGATGCTGCACATCTCGCGGCTGATTCGGGTCGTCGAGATCGAGCGGCAGACCGCCAACGCCTGAACCGAGTGCCCTCGGTCGGGGTCTCGGTGTCGGACATCCCACACCGAGACGTATTACTTCTGAGTAGGTCACGTTCTACGCTCGCTCCATGACCGAGCAGGACAGCAGCAGCGTCGACCGTCCCACCAAGGATCGCCCGTGGGTGATGCGCACCTATGCCGGCCACTCCACGGCCGCGGCGTCGAACGCGCTCTACCGCACCAACCTCGCCAAGGGACAGACCGGACTGTCGGTCGCCTTCGACCTGCCGACCCAGACGGGGTACGACCCCGACTCGCCGCTCTCGCGCGGTGAGGTGGGCAAGGTCGGCGTCCCGGTTCCCCACCTCGGCGAGATGCGTCGGCTCTTCGACCAGATCCCGCTGACCGAGATGAACACCTCGATGACGATCAACGCCACCGCGATGTGGCTGCTGGCGATGTACCAGGTGGTGGCCGAGGAGCAGAACCCGGACCTCGCCCCCGAGGAGGTCGCCGCCCAGCTCGCGGGGACCACCCAGAACGACATCATCAAGGAGTACCTCTCCCGGGGGACCTACGTCTTCCCGCCCGAGCACTCCCTGCGCCTGATCAGCGACATGATCTCCTACACCGTCCACCAGATCCCCAAGTGGAACCCGATCAACATCTGCAGCTACCACCTGCAGGAGGCCGGGGCCACGCCGACGCAGGAGCTCGCCTACGCCTTGACCACGGCGATCGCGGTGCTCGACCAGGTGCAGGCCTCGGGCCAGGTCTCGGAGGAGGACTTCGAGAAGGTCGTCGGTCGGATCTCCTTCTTCGTCAACGCGGGTGTCCGCTTCGTCGAGGAGACCTGCAAGATGCGGGCGTTCGTCCAGCTCTGGGACGAGATCACCCGTGAGCGCTACGGCGTCCAGGACCCGAAGATGCGGCGCTTCCGCTACGGCGTCCAGGTCAACTCCCTCGGCCTGACCGAGGCGCAGCCCGAGAACAACGTCCAGCGCATCGTCCTCGAGATGCTCGGCGTCACCCTCTCCAAGAACGCCCGCGCCCGCGCCGTACAGCTCCCGGCCTGGAACGAGGCCCTCGGCCTGCCACGGCCGTGGGACCAACAGTGGTCGCTGCGGCTGCAGCAGGTGCTCGCCTTCGAGTCCGACCTGCTGGAGTACGACGATATCTTCGAGGGCTCGACAGTGATCGAGGCCAAGGTGCAGGAGCTCGTCGAGGGCGCCCGTGCCGAGATCGACCGGGTCCAGGCGCTCGGTGGCGCCATCGCCGCCGTCGAGTCCGGCTACATGAAGCAGGCCCTGGTCTCCGCCCACGCCGCCCGCCGTGGCCGCATCGAGTCCGGCGACGAGAAGATCGTCGGGGTCAACATCTACGAGACCACGGAGCCGTCGCCGCTGACCGCCGACCTCGACGGCGCGATCATGACCGCCGACCCGCAGGCCGAGGAGTCGGCGCTGCGATCGGTGCAGGAGTGGAAGGCCCAGCGCGACGAGGAGGCGGTCACGGCTGCGCTCGCGAGGCTGGCCGCCGACGCCAAGACCGACACCAACCTGATGGCCGCGACCCTGGAGGCAGCCCGTGCGGGCGCCACCACGGGGGAGTGGGCCGCCACCCTGCGCGAGGTGTTCGGCGAGTTCCGTGCTCCGACCGGGGTCAGTGGGGCGGTGGGTGTGGCGGAGGCCGGCGCCGAGCTGACGGCCGTACGCGAACGCGTGCGCGCCACCGGGGAGGAGCTGGGTGGTCGCCTGCGCCTGCTGGTCGGCAAGCCCGGTCTCGACGGGCACTCCAACGGTGCCGAGCAGGTCGCTGTCCGCGCCCGCGATGCCGGTTTCGAGGTCATCTACCAGGGGATCCGGCTGACGCCCGCACAGATCGTCTCCGCGGCTGTGGCCGAGGACGTGCACTGCGTCGGGCTCTCGATCCTCTCCGGCTCGCACATGGAGCTGGTGCCGGACGTGCTCGACGGTCTGCGCGAGGCTGGGATGGGCGACGTCCCGGTCATCGTCGGCGGGATCATCCCCGAGTCAGACGGTCGACGACTGCGGGAGCTGGGCGTCGCGGCGGTCTACACGCCGAAGGACTTCGGACTGACCGCGATCATGGACGGCATCGTCGACGTGATCCGTGAGGCCAACGACCTGACCTGAGTGGCTGGCCTCGGCCGAGAGCAACCTGCAGTGCCCGACCCGGGTCATCGTTGCGCGCCACGGTGAGGCTGAGTACGAGACCGACCTGGTCTGCGACGACGGCGCCGCGGAGATCGCCGCTGCGGTCCTCGGTGTCGACGTCCCGGCTCGCGAGGGCCTGCGCGAGTACGGGGTGGGCGACCTCGCCGGCGCCGACCACCCGTGGCTCAGTTGAAGGTGGAGCGCAGCCAGCGGACGACCTGGCGCTGGGTCTTCCCGGCGGTCCGTTCCAGCGGCAGCGCGCTGCCGGCCCCGGCGATGGTCCGCAGGGTGACCGACTCCGCGGCGGAGTACGAGTCGGCCTGGTCCTGGGCCGCCCCGTCACGGATCAGGACGTCCTTGCCGCCGTACATCAGCAGCACCGGCTCCTTGATCTCGTCGGCCAGGGCCTCCGACCCGGCCAGCATCTGGCTCAGGCTCAGCGCGTCCCCACAGGGGTTGGCCGCGTGCAGTCGGGCGGCTTTGCGCTGGACCCCGGCGGGGGCGGTGGCGAAGAGCAGCTCACGGAACTCGCGGTTGGTCTGGCCGTAGCGGGCGTAGTCGTCCCCGGTGGCACACAGCTGCGAGGTCTGCCGGGCCTCCTCGACGGCACGCTGTGAGGAGCCGGCGTCCGCCCACGACATCAGCACCAGTCCGTCGACGTCCTGGAAGGTGGCGGACTCGACCTGCGCGATCGCGGCACCGACGCCGTGGCCGTGCAGCACCACGTGCTGGGCCTTCGGAGGATCGATCCCCGGGCGACCGGGGTAGACGTACAGGCCGGAGTACAGCTTCTGAACGATCTGGTGGAGCATGTCGGCCTGCGCGCCGAGGCAGGTGTCGTCGCCGTTGGGCAGGGTGCTCGCGCCGTAGCCGAGACGGTCGATCACCACGGAGGTCTCACCGCGCCGGGCGAGCTGGGTGGCGTAGTCGAACGATCGCTTCGAGCGCAGGTTCCAGAACCAGGACCCGGTCGCGAGGCCGTGCACCAGCACGTTGATCCGGGGCGCGTCGGGGCTCAGCACCTCGCGGCGGGGCCCCACGATCCGGGCCCGGACCCGGTAGGCCTGCTGGTCGGCCTCGCAGGCCACCCGGGTGGCGTTCGTGTTGACGACCTGGAACTCGACCGTGCGGGTGATCACGCGCGAGCCGCGCTCGGCGGTGGTCGCGGTGGTCGCGGTGCCTGCGGACGCCGAGGTTGCCGGGACGCCGGCGAGCAGGGTGGCGACCAGAGTCACGAGGGCGAGACGTACGACGGTGTGCTTCACGCGGGAGCTCCTGTTGAAAAAGTGTCAATAAGACAGGAGTCAGCATGGCATACCGTCGGTAGGTCACCCAACCGGCGGAGGTGTGATCTTCACCCCGGCGGGCGCGAGGTGGCGGTCGAGCGCGGGCAGAAGGCCTCACGCGGCGACCCGGTGTGGATCTGCTCGGGAAGCGTGAGCACCACGTCGTGGTCGACGAAGCCGGCCTGCTCGGTGCGGACCGACACCTCGGTGACGAACGACCCGGCCCGGGCCGAGAGCGACTCGCAGCCGCCCATCGCCAGCGACAGGGTCACCGCAGCGTCCTCGCCGGCCCCGAGGCGTACGTCGCGTTCGCCGTCGGCCCCGGTCAGGGCGACATAGGTGAACAGGCGCGGGTCGGGCTGGTCCGCGGCGAGACCGCGCACCGTCACCGGGAGGCGTCCCCGGTTGGTCAGCCGGAACGTGTAGCGCAGGGTGCCGCCGTCGGCGTACCGCACCTGGCGCACCGTTCGGTCGCCGATCGTGAAGACGGCCGAGGCCTCGGTGCCGGCCACCTCCACCGGGGTCGCGGTCGAGAGGGTCGGCGCCTGACGGGCGGCGACGACGAAGCCGCCGCCCAGGACGAGTGCGAACAGGGCGACGAGCAGCAGCGCCCTACGCAGCACGCTGCCGCCGACGCAGGCCGGCCAGCAGGAGCAGGCCGGTGACGGCTGTCGCCAGGGGAGTGGCGGCCAACGCCATGCCGCTCGTCGCCGGCGCCGACGTCGGTGCGGAGACCGGTGCCGCAGCTGCGGCGCGGGGCCCGGGCCTCGACGGACTGTCGAACCAGGAGCAGCCGGGCGGGTGCCGCCAGTCGGGGTCGTTGCGGTCGTACTCGACGCACGACAGGAATCCGGCGTCCTTCACGAACGCGCCGGGCGTGAAGACCGAGCCGCCGTCCGCGCAGGAGGGCACCGGGAAGGTGAAGTTGTCGGTGCGCTTGCCGCCGGCGTACTCGTTGTCCTCCCAGCAGTTGCCGTTGCCCTGGTCGTCCCACCAGTGGTCCATCCCGTTGGGGCGCTCACGACCGGAGGGGCTGATCCCGAACTTGTTCTTGAACGTCCGGTTGTGGTTGGAGGTGTCGTACATGTGACGCGGGTCGTAGTCGTCGCGCAAGGCGGCCGGCACCCACAGCTGCATGGTCCCGTAGCGCCAGTTGTCGTAGATCCAGTTGTGGTCGGTGGAGTTGAAGTTGCCGCCGGCGATCAGCACCCCGGTGCCCACCGGGACCGGGATGACCGGGCAGACGGTGCCGTCCAGGTACCCGCGCTCGGCCATCGGCTTCGCACAGATCCCGGTGTCGACGAACTCGGTGTAGTAGTTCGAGTTGTTCGAGAAGACCCGGTTGTGGTTCCACCGCGCGTGGTCCTGCGGGAGCCCCGGGTGTCCGGGGAACAACGAGTCCGTGGCGATGCCGGTGGCGTTGTCGTAGAAGTCGTTGTGGTGCGCCCAGATCGAGTTCCCGGCGGTGCCGGAGTAGCCGAGCGCGTTGTCGTGGCTGCTGTTGTTGCGGATCTCGATGGCGTAGCGGGTGACCTCGAAGTTCGGGTTGTCCGCATTCAGGTCCGCGCCGGAGCCGGGGTAGATGCCGGAGTCCCCGTTGAAGTAGGCCTCGGAGTTCTGGATCAGGCCGTGGTCGGAGGCGAACGCGAGGATCCCGTACTCGTCGTTGCCGCGGGTCAGGACGCGGTCGATCACGAAGCCGTCGGTCTCCAGCACGTAGATGGCGTTGAACTCCGACTGCTGCACCGTCAGGTTGCGGACGTAGGCCCCACCGCCCCGGTCGATCCGGATGCCGTTGAGCTTGGAGAACCGGTTGTCGATGATGACGTCCAGGCTGCGCCGGCCGGTGCCGACGATCTGGGTGCCGCAGAACTTGCTGTCGCACGAGATGGAGTCGTTGCGCGGGGTGCGGTCGCCGAAGACGGCGATCAGGTTGAGGTTGTGCGGACACCGGCGCTGGTCGGCGTAGGACAGGGCGATCGGGTTGGACTCCCCGTTCGTGCCCTCCTGTGCTCCGGTGTCGGGGGAGGAGAGGCTGCCGATGTACTCCGCCGACAGGAGCGCGTCCTTGGACTCGGTCTCCAGGTGCGAGCAGTAGTAGCTGCGCTTGTCGCGGGCGTACTTCTTCTCGTGGTAGGTCCCGGGCAGGACGTAGATCGAGGTGCGCCGGCGCTTGATGGAGTCGATGGCGGTCTGGATTGAGCCGAACCGGCACTCGTCGAGCATCCGACGGCTGCGTTGCTTCGCCCGGCCCGGGGGCATCGCCTTGATCCGCTTCGCGCTGTTCGGCCGGCACACCACCCGGTGGCGGGCGTTGTCGTAGCCCAGGAACTTCGGGCGCTTCCCGGTCTCGTCGGGGAACCCGGCCGGCCGCTCCTCGTGGGCCTGGGCGGGGGATGCCGGGACGGTCAGCGCGAGGGCGGACAGGCCCGGGGCCACCAGCAGGGTCAGGAGAATGCGGGCAACGCGAGCCATCGACGTTCCTTTCGGGTCGGTCGATCAACGAGGGCGTGTGACCTGGGTTACGTGGTGGTCCAGACTGTCCCCACAGGAGGTGGGCCATGCTGCGGATCACGGTCGTGGGGGCGGGAGTAATCGGTCTGACCTGCGCTGTGCGGCTGCTCGAGGCCGGGCACCGGGTGGACGTGGTCGCGCGAGAGCTGCCGCTGGAGACGACCTCCGCCACGGCAGCGGCGATCTGGTACCCCTACCGTGCCCTGCCGCAGGGGCGGGTGACCGACTGGGCCGCCACGTCGTACGACGTGTTCGCCGCTCTGTCGCAGGACACCCGCACCGGGGTCCGGATGGTGCTGGGGACCGAGGTCTTCACCGACCCGCAGACCGATCCCTGGTGGCGCTCGGCCGTTGCGAACCTCGAGCGGGTCTCAGAGCTGCCCGCGGGATTCCGCGACGGCTGGTCGTTCCGCACGCCGGTCGTCGAGATGCCGGTCTACCTGGTCTGGCTGGCTGGCCGGGTCCAGGAGCTCGGCGGCACGATCACCCGGCTGCACCTCGGCGCGCTCCCGAGCGGCGCCGACGTGGTGGTCGACTGTGCCGGCCTCGGGGCGCGGCGACTGGCCTCCGACCCGAGCGTGGGACCGGTGCGCGGCCAGGTCCTGGTGCTCGAGCAGTGCGGGCTCGAGCACTGGTGGCTGCACAGTGACGGCCCGACGTACGTGGTGCCGCGCACGCGCGACATCGTCGTGGGGGGCACCGCCGACGAGGGCGAGTGGGAGCGGACCCCCTCACCGGCGACCGCGGCCGCGATCCTGGCCCGGGCCGAGCGCCTGGTGCCACAGCTGCACGGGGCCCGTGTCCTTCATCACAGGGTCGGTCTGCGGCCGGTCCGGCCGGAGGTCCGGCTCGAACGCTCAGGAGACGTGGTGCACTGCTACGGGCACGGCGGCGCCGGAGTGACGCTGAGCTGGGGCTGTGCGGAAGAAGTGGTCTTGACAGTCGTGTGACTGGCGTAACCAGATGGGGCCCGAGTCGTTTTTGGGGTCAGGAAACCCCTGATTCCTCGAGGAGACCCGTGTCCGTGCGATGGCTTGTCCTACCGGTGCTGCCGGCCCTGCTGACCTGTGCGTTGCCAGGGGTCGGCCATGCGGCTGACCCCGAGGCCACCGGCCTCGGCGCCCCTTCCGTGAGCTCGACCGCGTCCGACGACGCGTCCACCGCGGATGACGGCCTGACCCGCAAGCAGGCCCGCAAGCTGGCGCTGAAGCAGAAGCGCGCGCTGAAGGAGGCCGAGCCCGACGTGGAGCCCGGCACGATGCGCGGCGCCACCGTGATCAAGACCGGCTGGTGGTACGTGGCCAACGAGCCGCCGCCGGACACCAACGTGCTCGCGGCACCCCAGCCACCGGCGCCGAACTCCCCGGCCGGGACGATGCCCGTCGCCGCGGTGCTGGGGGAGGCCTCCAAGCTCTCCGCGCTCGAGTTCAGCTTCGAAGCCGAGGCCGGCTCGACGCTGAAGAAGTTCCAGCTCGTCCTGCGCGAGTCGAAGGCTCCGGGCGCGAGCCTCGGTGCCTCGGCGGCCGCGGTCGTCGCCTGCCCGGTCACCGAGGTCTTCTGGGCCGACGGCAACGGCGCGGCCTGGAAGAA
Source organism: Nocardioides sp. (assembly GCF_041600255.1). GTDB lineage: Bacteria > Actinomycetota > Actinomycetes > Propionibacteriales > Nocardioidaceae > Nocardioides. Next base: position 33,303 of record NZ_JBFIKK010000017.1, read on the forward strand.
CAAGCCCACCTACGACTGCAAGCAGTCCGAGGTGGCGGGGGTGCGTCAGCCCACCGGGCTGTGGACCTTCGACCTGACCGACCTGGCGTCGGAGTGGCTCTCCGAGGACTTCTTCGGCTCCCCGTCCGTCGTTCTGGTCGAGAAGGCCAGCGCGCCCTCGTCCTTCGACGTAGCCTTTGAGGGCACCAAGACCGAAGGCATCGGCATCGACGTCCGCACCAAGGCTCCCGAGGGCGGCGGCGAAGACGGCGGCTCCGGCGGCTCCGGCGGCTCCTCCGGGGGCTCCTCCGGGGGCTCGGGGAGTTCGGGCGGCAACACCGGCGGCGGCTCCTTCGGCGGCTCCGGCGGCAGCGGCGGCGACTCGGGCGGCGACCTCGGCGGTTCGCTGGGTGGCGGTGACACGGGCGGCGACCTCGGTGGTTCGCCCGACCTGGACGGCTCGGCGTCGGGTGGCATGAACAACGGTGGGTCGTCGAATGGAGACGACCAGGGCATCGACGCGGGGATCACCCCGGTCGCGGCCAACATCGCGTGGTACTCCGGTCTTCCGAAGGTGAGTTTCCTGATGCTTCCGCTCGTCCTGGGCCTGGCCTACTTGATGATGCTGGCCCTCGGCCCCAACGGCCGCCCCAGCCCCGCAGCGAACCGTCGTGGGGTGAGCCGTGCGCTCGACCGCCTGCGCGAGAGCCGCGGCTTCTCCTCGGCGGAGGTTGCCCGATGAAGTCCCTGACGACGCGCCGTGTGGTGGCGCTCGCCTTCGCCCTTTCCCTGACGGTCACAGCCGGCTGCGGCCAGAAGGCCGGCGTCAACACGATGTACGCCGGCGGCGGCATCCAGTCCGGCTCCGGCACGGGCGGCGACGGAGGCTTCGGCGGCGACGGCTCCGGCGACGGTGGCTTCGGTGGCGACGGCTCCGGCGACGGTGGCTTCGGTGGCGACGGCTCCGGCGACGGCGGCTTCGGCGGCGACGGCTCCGGCGAC
>NZ_JBFIKK010000018.1:0-34147 GCF_041600255.1 Nocardioides sp.
ATGCGCGACCTGCTGACCGTTCTCGGGATCGACACCGTCACGGTGATCGGTCACAGCTTCGGGGGAGGGGTGGCGATGCAGTTCGCCTACCAGTTCCCCGAGCGTACCGAGCGTCTGATGCTCGTCGCCTCCGGTGGCCTCGGACCCGAGGTCACCCCGGCGATCCGGGCGGTCACGACGCCGGGCTACCACCAGCTGATGAGCCTGCTCACCCTGCCCGGCGTACGCCATGTCGGGATGGCCGGGATGAGGGCCCTCGCCCGTACCCGGTGGAAGCTCACCCGCGACCTCGACGAGGTGGCGAAGATCTACGACTCGTTCAAGGACCCCTACGCCCGCGCCGCGATCCGGCATGTCGTCAGCGCCGTCGTCGACTGGCGCGGTCAGATCGTGACGATGGCCGACCGGGCGTACCTGACCGAGGCCATGCCGATGGCGGTGGTCTGGGGACGTGACGACCAGGTCATCCCGGTGCGGCACGCGAGCAACATCGCCGCTCTGGCGCCGGAGGCTCGCGTGGAGGTGATTGCGAACGCCGGCCACTTCCCGCACAAGGACCACCCCTACCGGTTCGCGAAGATCGTGCACGAGTTCGTGCGGACGACCCAGGCCGCGACGTACAACCGCTCGCGGTTCCGTGACCTGCTGGTGAACGGGCGCGCGCCGGAGGCGGAGATCGCGTCGGTCACCTCCATCACCGGAGCGTGACCTGCCACTTGTGGTTGTGCCAGCGACGCTGACCTGCCACTTCTGGTTCTCCAAATGACGCTGACCCGTCACTTTCGGTTGACGAAAGTGACGGGTCAGTGCGTTTCTGGCAACCACAAGTGGCAGGTCAGCGGTCTGGTGGCAACCACAAGTGGCAGGTCAGCGGTCTGGTGGCAACCACAAGTGGCAGGTCAGCGGTCAGGCGTCGCCGCCCTCCTGCTTGACGCCGGAGACGGCGGTCGGGTCGTCGATCCGGTACTCCTGGAACGCCTTCACGACCTGGTCGTGGCCGATCGTGCCGGCGTCCGCCAACGCCTGCAGGGCTTGGACGACGACCGACTGCGCGTCGATGTGGAAGAACCGTCGCGCCGCGGGCCGGGTGTCGGCGAAGCCGAAACCGTCCGCACCGAGCACCCGGTAGTCCGCCGGGACCCAGCGAGCGATCTGCAGCGGCACGGCGCGCATGTAGTCCGACACGGCCACGACCGGCCCGTCCACGCCGGCCAGCTTGTCCGAGACGTACGCCGTACGCCGGTCCTCGCCGGGGTTGAGCAGGTTCCACTCCTCGGCAGCGACGGCGTCCCGCGCGAGCTCGTTCCACGAGGTGACCGACCAGGTGTCCGCCTGGACGCCCCAGTCCTCGGCCAGCACCTGCGCCGCCTCCTTGATCCACGGGTAGGCGACACCGGAGGCGAGCAACTGCACGCGCGGGCCGTCACCTTCCGCGACGGAGACCCGGTGGATCCCCTTGAGGATGCCCTCCGCGTCGACGTCCTCGGGCTCGGCCGGCTGGGCGACGGGCTCGTTGTAGACGGTCAGGTAGAAGATCACGTCCTCGGCGTTCTCGCCGTACATCCGCTCGAGACCGGACTGCATGACGTGGCTGACCTCGTAGGCGAACGCCGGGTCGTAGTGCACGACGGCCGGGTTGGTCGCCGCGAGCAACGGCGAGTGGCCGTCCGCGTGCTGCAACCCCTCGCCGGTCAGCGTGGTCCGCCCGGCGGTGGCGCCGATCAGGAAGCCACGCGCGAGCTGGTCGGCCATCGCCCAGATCGAGTCGCCGGTGCGCTGGAAACCGAACATCGAGTAGAAGATGTAGAACGGGATCATGTGCTCGCCGTGCGTGCTGTACGCCGAGCCCGCCGCGGTCGCCGAGGCCATCGCGCCGGCCTCCGAGATGCCCTCGTGGAGCATCTGGCCCTGGGCGGACTCCTTGTAGGAAAGCAACATGTTCCGGTCGACGGACTCGTACTGCTGACCGGCCGGGTTGTAGACCTTGGCGCTCGGGAACATCGAGTCCATGCCGAACGTGCGGTACTCGTCCGGCGCGATCGGCACGATCCGCTTGCCGATCTCCGGGTCCTTCATCCAGTCACGCAGGAGTCGTACGACGGCCTGCGTGGTGGCGACGCTGTTCTTGCCCGAGCCCTGCTTGAGCTCGGAGTAGACGCCGTCGCCGGGGAGCGTGAGGTTCTTGGCGCGGTTGACCCGACGCGGGACCGGACCGCCGAGGGCCTGGCGGCGCTCCATCATGTACTCGATCTCGGGGGCGTTCTTGCCGGGGTGGAAGAACGGTGCTGCCCCCGTCTCGTCGTAGGAGCGCTCCAGATCACGGTCCGAGATCGGCAGGTAAAGGCGGTCCCGGAACTTCTTCAGGTCGTCCGGGGTGAGCTTCTTCATCTGGTGGGTGGCGTTCTTGCCCTCGAGGGCGTCGATCGTCCAGCCCTTGATGGTCTTGGCCAGGATCACCGTCGGCTGACCGACGTGCTTGGTGGCCGAGTCGAAGGCGGCGTACACCTTGCGGTAGTCGTGGCCACCGCGCGGCAGCTTCTGGATCTGCTGGTCGGACATGTGCTCGACCATCTTGCGCAGCCGGGGGTCGCCACCGAAGAAGTGGTCGCGGATGTAGCCGCCGTCCTCGGTGGAGTAGGTCTGGAACTGACCGTCCGGCGTGGTGTTCATCTTGTTCACCAGCACGCCGTCGACGTCACGGGCGAGCAGCGGGTCCCACTCCTCGCCCCAGACGACCTTGATCACGTTCCAGCCGGCGCCGCGGAAGGTCGACTCGAGCTCCTGGATGATCTTGCCGTTGCCGCGCACCGGGCCGTCGAGCTGCTGCAGGTTGCAGTTGATGACCCAGGTGAGGTTGTCGAGCTCCTCGCGCGCGGCGATCCCGATCGCGCCCAGCGACTCGGGCTCGGCCATCTCCCCGTCACCGAGGAACGCCCAGACCTGCTGCTGGTCGGTCTCCTTGATGCCGCGGTTGTGCAGGTAGCGGTTGAAGCGCGCCTGGTAGATCGAGTTGATCCCGGTGAGCCCCATCGAGACGGTCGGGAACTCCCAGAACTCCGGCATCAGCCGGGGGTGCGGGTACGACGGCAGGCCCTGCCCGGCGCCGTGCTGCACCTCCTGGCGGAAGCGGTAGAGCTGGTCCTCGGTGAGGCGACCCTCCAGGAAGGCGCGGGCGTAGACGCCCGGCGAGCCGTGGCCCTGGATGTAGATCTGGTCGCCGCCGCCGGGGGCGTCCTTGCCGCGGAAGAAGTGGTTGAAGCCGACCTCGTACAGGCTCGCCGACGACTGGTACGTCGCGATGTGGCCGCCGACCTCGAGGCCCTTGCGGTTGGCACTGGAGACCATCACGGCGGCGTTCCACCGGATGAACGCGCGGATGCGGCGCTCGATCTCGAGGTCGCCGGGGAACCACGGCTCGCGCTCGGGCGGGATGGTGTTGATGTAGTCGGTGCTGCGCAGGGCAGGCACGCCGACGTGGGTCTGGCGGGCACGCTCCAGCAGGCGCAGCATCACGTAGCGGGCCCGCTCGCGGCCTCGTTCGTCGACGAGGGCGTCGAAGGAGGCGATCCAGTCCTGCGTCTCGTCCGGGTCGATGTCCGGGAGCTGGGTCGGCAGGCCTTCGTGGATCACCGACGCGAGGGAGCCCGATCGGGGCTTCGCGGTGGTGCCGGAACGAGTGCCGAGCTGGTCGTCGGTCGGGGCGGCGGAAGTGCTGGGTGAGTCTTCGGTCACGACCTCATCGTTGCACGCGGGGGAGGCTCACGAAATCTACCGACGAGTAGTCCCCTAGGGTGCAGTCATTGGTGGTGGGTGACTCGTGTCCGAACGGCATGGGTTGCGCCCGTGCGGGAACTCCGCTGGACTACTGCTGACCTAGGTTGCCCGGACGGGCGATTGATCCGAAGTACTGGAGGATTCAGTGAGTTCGACCGCGGGTGGCGGGTCCACCCAGACAGACGGACCCCCCACGGGCCCCGCCGAGAGGCTTGGGTTCAAGCCCGGCATGGTCATCCAGGAGCTGGGCTGGGACACCGACACCGACGACGATTTGCGGATCGCCATCGAGGACGCGATCGACGCTGACCTGGTCGACACCGACTACGGCAACGTCGTCGACGCCGTCCTGCTCTGGTGGCGTGCCGAGGACGGTGACCTGGTCGACGGGCTCGTCGACTCGCTGACCGACCTCGTCGGTGGAGGAGCCATCTGGCTGCTCACCCCCAAGGTCGGACGTCCCAACGCCGTCGACCCGGCGGACATCGCCGAGGCCGCACCGATCGCGGGGCTCTCCCAGACCACCACCGCTGCCGTCAGCAAGGACTGGTCCGCGACGCGCCTCGTCGCTCCGAAGACGCCCGCCTGACCCACCCGACCCCCTCACCCTCCAGAGGTCCCTCGTGTTGCGACAAGTCATCGGCCGGGCCGCGGCCGCAGGAACCACGCTCAGGGTTCTCGGCGGGTCCGGGGTCATCCGGCCGTACTCGCCGGTCGTGCTGGCCGGACTGCTGCGCACGGTCAGGCAGTGGGGGACCGGCCCTGCCGGTGGCTTCGCTGCCCTGGCGCTGCGCTCTCCCGACCAGGTCGGGATCGTCGACGAGCTCGGCTCGCTGACGTACGGCGAGCTGCACCGCCGCTCCAACGCACTGGCCCGTGCGCTGGCCGAGCACGGCGTGGGTGAGGGCGACTCGGTGGCCATCATGTGCCGCAACCACCGCGGCTTCGTCGATGCCAGCGTGGCCGTCGCCAAGCTCGGTGCCGACCTGCTCTACCTGAACACCGCTTTCGCGGGACCTCAGCTGGTCGACGTCCTCGAGCGTGAGAAGCCCAGTGTGGTGATCCACGACGAGGAGTTCACCGACCTGCTCTCAGCGGCCGAGATCGCCCAGCGCGTGGTGGCCTGGAGCGACGGCGCGACGCAGGAGGCCACGCTGGAGTCGCTGATCGCCTCGCAGGACGACGCCGACCTCGATCCGCCGCAGCGTCACGCCCGCATCGTGATCCTGACCTCGGGCACCACCGGCACACCCAAGGGCGCCCCCCGCAACGAGGCGGGGATCGACGCGGCCGTCTCGCTGCTCTCGCGGATGCCGCTGCGGGCCGGGTGGCGCACCCACATCGCCGCACCGCTCTTCCACACCTGGGGCTTCGCCCACCTCGCCATCTCGATGTTGCTCGGCTCGACGGTGGTGCTGCACCGCAGGTTCGACCCGCAGACCTGCCTGGAGGTCACCGAGGCGGAGAAGTGCGACTCGCTGGTCGTGATCCCGGTGATGCTGCAGCGGATGCTCGCGCTGCCCGAGGAGACGCTCGCCTCGGTGGATCTCTCCCGGGTCAAGGTCGTGGCTGCGTCCGGCTCCGCGCTGCCGGGGGACCTCGCCCTGAACTGGATGGACCACTTCGGCGACAACCTCTACAACATCTACGGCTCGACCGAGGTGGCCTACGCCTCGATCGCCACCCCGGTGGACCTGCGGGAGGCGCCGTCCTCGGCCGGCAAGCCGCCGTGGGCGACGGTCGTCAAGCTCTTCGACGCCGACGGCACGGAGGTCGCGCCGGGGGAGTCCGGCCGGATCTTCGTCGGCAACAGTCTGCTCTTCGAGGGCTACACCGGGGGTGGCCACAAGGACATGATCGACGGGCTGATGTCGACCGGCGACGTCGGCCGCTTCGACGAGAACGGTCGCCTGTACGTCGAGGGTCGTGACGACGAGATGATCGTCTCCGGCGGCGAGAACGTCTTCCCCAAGGAGGTCGAGGACTGCCTCGCCCGGCACGAGGCGGTGGCGGAGGTCGCCGCCGTCGGGGTGGAGGATCCGGAGTTCGGCAAGCGGCTGCGCGCGTTCGTCTCGCTGAAGCCCGGGGCCGACGTGACCGAGGACGACCTCAAGGGCTGGGTGAAGCAGAACCTCGCGCGCTACAAGGTGCCGCGCGAGATCGTCTTCCTCGACGAGTTGCCGCGCAACGCCACCGGCAAGGTGCTCAAGCGTGAGCTCGTCGACCACGCGGGGTGAGGGCCACCTGGCTTCGGCGTCGCGCGAGCGCAGGTGCGAGGATGTCGCCACCATGAGTGGACTCAGCCTGGGGGCGACTGCCCCGGACTTCACCCTGCGCGACCAGTTCGGCCAGGACGTCTCCCTCTCGTCGTACCGCGGGAAGAAGGCGGTCGCGATCCTCTTCTACCCCTTCGCCTTCTCCGGGATCTGCACCGGCGAGATGGCCGGCGTCCGGGACCGTCTGGCCGACTTCCTCACCTTCGACACCGAGGTGCTGGCGATCTCGTGCGACCCGACGTACGCGCTGCGGGCGTTCGCCGACCAGGACGGCCTCAACTTCCCCCTGCTCTCGGACTTCTGGCCGCACGGCGAGGTCACCCGCGCCTACCGGGTGTTCGACGAGCGGACGGGTGCTCCGCGCCGCTCGTCGTACGTCATCGACCGGTCCGGGACCGTGCGCTGGTCGGTGCACAACGCCGCTCCGCAGGGGCGCGATCTCGACGAGCACCTGGCCCAGCTGAGGGCACTGGCCTAGACCGCTGTGTCAGTTTGCGGACATTCGGCACGTGTTCATGACAGCGGTCGGATCGACTGTTTATCGTTCTACTTGTCGAACCGCTGGTGACCCGAGACGCCAGCGGTTCGACTCATTTACGGGTGACCCGGGTTCGGGTCGTGCCCTCGCTCGCGTAGTCTGTGCGGGCTTCGAGGGCGTATAGCTCAGCGGTAGAGCACCTCCCTTACAAGGAGGTGGTCGGGGGTTCGATCCCCTCTGCGCCCACCCAGCAAGACCTTCTCCCGACTTTCCCGTGCCACGGCCGGAGACGTGCCACCATCGGCGGGCACGCACCCCCATCGTCGGAGCGAGGTCGGACACGTGAACTGGTACCGGATCAAGACGGCCGCGACCGGCCTCAAGCGCCTGGCCACGCTGCCCCCCGAGGACAAGCAGGCGTGCATCGATGCCTACAGGTTCTTCCAGCGGATGCAGGACGGCGAGCCGACGGAGACGGCCGACGAGACGCAGGCCGTGGCGGACTACTACAAGGTCCTCAACAACATGCTCTCGATCTTCGACCTCGAGAAGCTCTACATCCCGCCGATGCTCGACGAGACCAAGGGCTTGTACGACAACCAGCTGCTCACCGAGAAGGCCGTGCTCGCCGAGCTGCACCTCTCGGACCCCGCCAGCTCGCACCTGCTCGACATGGGCTGCGGCCGCGGACGGATCTCGCACCACTTCGCGACGCTGACCGGCGGTCAGGTCTCCGGGTACAACATCGACCCCAACCAGATCGAGAACGCGATCGACTGGGCCGCCCAGACCCGGATGAGCGACCGATTGCACTTCACGGTCGGCAACCACCACGACCCGCTCGACTACCCCGACGAGACGTTCGACGGGTGCTTCTCCTTCCAGGCGGTCTGGCCCTTCTTCAAGAAGGAGGAGCTCGACGCCCACGCCCAGGAGATGTACCGGGTGCTCAAGCCGGGCTCGCGCTACAGCTGCTCGGAGTACCTGCTGACGCCGCACTTCGACTGGAAGAACGAGGAGCACGTCGCGCTGCACAAGCTCTTCCTGCCGACGCTCGCCGCCACCCAGTCGATGTACCCCGACGACGTCTGCGCCGCGCTCGAGCGAGCCGGCTTCCACATCGTGCTCTCCGCCCCCTCCAAGAGCGAGGCCTGGCCGCTGTGCGAGCAGAAGCGGGACCTCATCCTGCGCGGGCGGATGGTCGTGCGGGCGCTGGAGAAGGTGCGGATCGTGCCCCCGTGGGTGGAGGAGTCGCTGGACCTGCTGCAGAAGGGCGGCCAGGCGTGGACCGAGGCCGAGCGCGCCAAGATCGCCGACCTGAACTGGCGGATCGTCGCCGAGAAGCACTGAGGCACGACCCGGCGAGCCTTTCGTTCACAGAATTGGTGAGGGACGGGGTGCTCGAGCACGGCCGTACGATCCATGCGTCCCAGACGCGTTGAGCCTGTCGACCCACCCCATCTCGGACCGCTCGTCGCTGGATCCGCGCCGCTCACCGACCGGTCTCGTTCCACCCCGTGGAAGCCTGCCGCCGGGTCTCTACAGTGGCCCTCGTCACACGACCGCTTGGAGGAGCCATGTTCGTCCCGTTCAGTGTCTCGGACTTCATCGACCGCGCCGTGCAGGTCTACGGCGACCGGGTCGGGGTGGTGGACGAGCCGAAGCAGCCCGCGACCCCGCTGGGAACCTCCGGCGAGCTCACCTACCGCCAGATGGCCGACCTCGCTGCTCGGCAGGCGGCCCGCCTCGACGAGCTCGGCATCGGGGTGGGGGAGCGGGTGGCGATCGTGAGCCACAACTCCGCGCGACTGTTGACCTCGTTCTTCGGCGTCGCCGGGTACGGCCGGGTGCTGGTGCCGGTGAACTTCCGGCTCCGCCCCGACGAGGTCCAGTACATCGTCGAGCACTCGGGCGCCCGGGTGCTGATCGTCGACCCCGAGATCGACGAGGAGCTCACGGACGTGAAGGCCGAGCACCGGTTCGTGATCGGCGACGACGACGCGATCTACGCCCCCGAGGGCAGCGTGCCCACCCCGTGGACCCCGGACGAGAACGCCACCGCCACGATCAACTACACCTCGGGCACCACGGCCCGACCCAAGGGCGTGCAGATCACCCACCGCAACATCTGGACCAACGCCGTCACCTTCGGCCTGCACGCCGGGGTCAGCGACCGTGACGTCTACCTGCACACGCTGCCGATGTTCCACGCCAACGGCTGGGGCTGGCCCTTCATCGCCACCCAGGCCGGCGCCAAGCAGGTGGTGATCCGCAAGATCGACGGCGCCGAGATCCTGCGCCGCGTCGAGGAGCACGGGGTCACCGTGCTGTGTGCGGCGCCCGCCGTGGCCGCCGCCGTGCTCGAGGCGGCCCAGGAGTGGGACGGGCCCATCCCCGGTCGCGACCGGGTGCGCATCATCATGGCCGGCGCCCCGCCGCCCACGAGGACCGTCGTGCGGGTGGAGGAGGAGCTCGGTTGGGAGTTCATCCAGATCTACGGCCTGACCGAGACCTCGCCGCTGCTCACCATCAACCGGGGTCGGGCCGAGTGGGACGACCTCGACCCCGACGAGCGGGCCGGGAAGCTGACCCGGGCCGGGGCACCGGCGCTCGGCGTACGGCTCGCGATCTCCGAGGAGCTCGAGAACGAGGGCGAGGTGCTCGCACGCTCCAACGTGGTCCTCGAGGGTTACTGGGAGCAGCCCGAGGAGACCGCCCGGTGCCTGGCCGGCGACTGGTTCCACACCGGGGACGGGGGCGTGATCGGCGAGGACGGCTACCTGACCATCAGCGACCGCAAGAAGGACGTGATCATCACCGGCGGCGAGAACGTCTCCTCGATCGAGGTCGAGGACGTGCTCTTCTCCCACCCCGCCGTGGCCGAGGTCGCCGTCATCGGGGTGCCGAGCGAGAAGTGGGGCGAGACGATCACCGCGCTCGTGGTGCTGGCCGAGGGGCAGCAGGCAGACGAGGCGGAGCTGATCGCCTGGTGCAAGCAGCGGGCCGCCGGCTACAAGGCACCCACCTCGGTGGAGTTCCGCGACGAGCTCGCCCGCACCGCCACCGGCAAGCTGCAGAAGTTCAAGCTGCGAGCGCCGTACTGGGAGGGCAGGGAGCGGCAGGTGAACTGATTCGGGCGCTGTCCAGCGGGCACTACCCTGACGCCATGCCTGCGCTGAGCGACGTCGTTGACCTGCTCCACGAGTGGTACCCGCCCGCGACCGCCGACGGCTGGGACGCCGTCGGTCTGGTCTGGGGGGACCCCGCGGCCGAGGTGCGCAAGGTCATGTTCGCGGTCGACCCCACCCTGGAGGTCGCCCGTGAGGCAGCCGCCTGGGGCGCCGACCTGCTGGTGGTGCACCACCCGCTCTTCCTCAAGCCGGTGCACGGCTTCTCCGCCGCCACTCCCAAGGGCCGGACCCTGGCCACGCTCGTCGAGGCCGGCTGCGGCCTGCTGACCGCGCACACGAACGCCGACCGGGCGGCCGACGGAGTCTCGGAGGCGCTGGCGACGGCGGTGGGGCTCACCGGCCTCGGTCCCGTGCAGTCCTCCAGCGGCGACCCCCTGGACAAGCTGACCGTCTACGTCCCGGCTCCCGACGCGGAGCGGGTGCGCGCCGCGCTGGCCGCCGCGGGGGCGGGGCGGGTCGGCGACTACGACACCTGCAGCTTCTCCACCCCCGGTGAGGGACGTTTCCGGCCCGGTGCCGGTGCGAACCCGACGATCGGCGAGGTGGACCGGCTCGAGGTGGTCGAGGAGGTCCGGGTCGAGGTGGTCCTGCCCCGGGCGCGTCGTACGGCGGTCGTGGCGGCGATGCGGGCGGCCCACCCCTACGAGGAGCCGGCGCACGACGTCGTGGAGCTCGCGGACACCGGCACCTCCGCCCTCGGGTTCGGTCGGATCGGGTCGCTGCCCGAGACCACGCTGGGCGACTTCGCCGCCCGGGTCGCTGCGGCGCTGCCCGAGACCGTGCACGGCGTCCGGGTCGCGGGCGACCCCGATCGCGTCGTACGACGGGTCGCGGTGTGCGGCGGAGCCGGTGACTTCCTGCTCGACGCGGTCCTGAGCACCGACGCCGACGTCTACCTGACCAGTGACCTGCGTCACCACGTCGCGGCCGAGTTCCTGGAGAAGCAGGGACCGGCTCTCGTCGACGTGGCGCACTGGGCGGCGGAGTGGACCTGGCTGCCGGTGGTGCGGGCGCGGCTGGTCGCGGCGCTGGGCGATACGGTGGACACCTCGGTGAGCACGATCCGCACCGACCCGTGGCAGTTCCGTCCCTGAGCCGTCACGCCCGCACATCCTGAGGAGCCCACGCTGAAATCCGATCCCTTCGCCCAGTTGAAGCTGCTCGACGTCCAGGAGATCGACGCCCGGGCCGACCAGTTGCGGCACCAGCGAGCGAGCCTGCCCGAGACGGCCGAGATCACCTCGCTCCAGGCCAGCCGGACGGAGCTCGACAACCAGGCGCGCGACGCCCGGATCGTCGTGGACGACCTGACGGTGGAGCAGAAGAAGATCGACCGCGACGTCGAGCAGGTCAAGGCCCGGCGGGTGCGCGACCGTGAGCGGATGGACCAGGGGCTGATCACCAACCCCAAGGACCTCGAGCGGATGCAGCACGAGCTGGAGTCCCTGGAGCGTCGGGTCACCTCGCTCGAGGACGACGAGCTCGAGGTGATGGAGAAGGTCGAGGAGGCCCAGCGCACCCTCGACTCGCTCACCGCCCAGGTCGAGGCGGCCGACGAGCGGCTGGCCGCGCTGGCCGCGGCTCGCGACGAGAAGCTGAGTGAGATCGACGCCGCGCTGGCCGAGCTGGTCGGCAAGCGTGAGGAGGCGATCGAGGGACTGCCCGCCGACCTCCTCGCGCTGTACGAGAAGATCCGCGCCCAGAAGGGCGGCGTCGGCGCCGCCGCGCTCCACCAGCGTCGCTGCACCGGCTGCCAGCTCGGGATCGACAACGCCGAGCTCGCCGTGATCAAGGCGTCGCCGAGCGACCTGGTGATCCGTTGCGAGGAGTGCACCCGGATCCTCGTGCGCACCTCCGAGTCAGGCCTGTGACCCGCACCTCCGTGATCGTCGAGGCCGACGGCGGATCCCGGGGCAACCCGGGGCCCGCCGGCTACGGCGCCCTGCTCAAGGACGCCGACACCGGCGAGCTGATCGCAGAGGACGCCTCGCCGATCGGGGTCACCACGAACAACGTGGCGGAGTACTCGGGTCTCGTGGCCGGGCTCAAGTTGGTCCAGCAGTTCACCCCCGAGGCCACGGTCGAGGTCCGGATGGACTCCAAGCTCGTCGTCGAGCAGATGGCCGGTCGCTGGAAGATCAAGCACCCGGACCTCAAGGTGCTCGCCGCCCAGGCCAAGGAGCTCGCGCCGTCGGGCACGTCGTACGTCTGGATCCCGCGCGAGCACAACCAGCACGCCGACCGGTTGGCCAACGAGGCGCTCGACGGCAAGCGGTACGGCGTGACGCTGGCCGGCGAGGACCCGTCGGCCGAGTCCCTGATCGAGGTGATCGAGAGCCCGGCCGAATCGCCGGCGTCGACCTCTCCCAGTGTTCAGCAGCAGATGCGGGGCTGGTCGGCGGCAGCGGGCAAGCCGACCACGGTCGTGCTGCTCCGCCACGGTGTCACCGCGCACACGGTCGAGAAGCGGTTCTCCGGCGGCCTCGCCAGCGCGAACCCCGGGCTCAGCGACGAGGGCAAGGAGCAGATCCGGGCCGCGGCCGAGTGGCTGTCGCCGATGGCCGACCAGGTCGACGTCGTCGTCACCTCGCCCGTACGACGCACCCTGGAGTCGGCGGAGATCGTCGCCGAGCGGCTCGGGGTCCCGCTCGAGGTCGAGCCCGGCTTCGCCGAGATGGAGTTCGGCGACTGGGACGGCAAGACCTTCTCCGAGGTCGCCCGCGACCACCAGGCCGACCTGGACGCGTGGCTCGGCTCCCTCGACGTCGCCCCCGGCGGCAGCGGTGAGTCGTTCCGGACCGTCGAGGCCCGGGTGATCGCCGCGCTCCAACGGCTGCTCGACGCCCACGCCGGCAAGACCGTGATCGTGGTCAGCCACGTCACGCCGATCAAGACCCTGGTCGCCCACGCGGTGGACGCGCCGCTGGAGGCGGTGTTCCGGATGGAGCTGACCCCGGCGTCGGTCTCGGTGCTCTCGTTCTTCGCCGGCGGCCCCGAGGGGACCGAACCCCGGGCGTCGATGCGGCTGTTCAACGCCCTGCCCCAGGGCAACAACCGGTTCGACACGCCCCAGCGCTGGTAGCGCTCAGACGGCCTGCACCACGACGTCGAGCTGAGTGCCCTTGCGGGTCGGCCGGCCGGTCTCGACGGTCCAGCCCAGCGACGCGAGCAGCGCCGCCAGCTTCTCGGGCGTGGTCGGGTTGCCGCCGTCCTCGAGCAGCGCCCGCACGATGCGGCCCTTGGTCGCCTTGTTGAAGTGGCTGACCACCGAGCGCCTGCCGTCGCTCTCGTGCAGCACCCGGATGGTCGCCACCCGGTCGGCGAGCTCGGCCGGCGGCCGCCAGAAGCCGGCGTACATCGTGGAGCGCAGGTCGACCAGCAGTCCGCCGCCGAGCGCCTCCTCGACGGCCGGCCCCAGGCTGTCGCGCCAGATCGCTGCCACTGGGCCGAGGCCGGGCAGGACGGCGTCGCCGGAGAGCCGGTACGCCGGGATCCGGTCGGCGAGGCGTAGGATCCCGAAGAGCGATGAGGTGACCGCGAGCCGGGAGCCGGCCCGGCGCTTGGCGCCGGTCGACAGGGTCGCGATGTCGAGGGCGTCGTACAGGACACCGGCATAGACCCGGTCGGCCCGCGCGGTCGGGGCGGTGGCCAGGGCTGCGTTGAGCGCCACCAGGTCGTGCTGGGTGGGCCCGATGCCCAGGACCGCGGGGGCGGTGTCGGGATGGTCCCGGCAGAGCGAGACCAGCGCCTCGAGCACGCGCGCACGCGGCTCGAGCAGGCCGGGGAAGTCCAGGGTGGGCAGGTCGAGGGGTTTGCCGCGAGCGGGAGTGTTCTTGCCTTCGCTGGGGGGCAGCAGGATCAGCACCGGTCAAGGGTAGGCAACGGCCGGGCGCGTCCCACCGTGGGTGTCCTAGTGTCGAGGACATGCCGAGCAATCGAGTGGTGCATCTCCGGTCCGCGCGCGACGGGGTGGCGGCGCAGTCGCTGCGTGAGGGGATCGCGAGGATCCAGACCGAGCTGGGGGTGACGCCCGAGTTCCCCGCCGAGGTCGAGGCCGCGGCAGAGGCCGCCGCCAGGGCCCCGCGGCTGCCGGAGCTCGACCGCACCGACCTCGACTTCGTGACGATCGACCCGACGACCGCCCAGGACCTCGACCAGGCGCTGCACATCGAGCGCGACGCAGACGGCTACGTCGTGCACTACGCGATCGCGGACGTGGCGGCGTTCGTGACGCCGGGCGACCCGGTGGACGTCGAGTCGCGCCGCCGCGGCGAGACGCTCTACGGAGCCGACTCCAAGGTGCCGCTGCACCCCAAGGCGATCTCGGAGGACGCCGGCTCGCTGCTGCCCGGCCAGGTCCGCCCGGCCCTGCTCTGGACGATCCGGGTGGACGAGACCGGCGAGGGCACCGACGTCACGGTCGAGCGGGCCCTGGTCCGCTCCCGGGCCAAGCTCGACTACGAGACGGTCCAGCGGGCGATCGACGGCGGCACCGCCGAGGAGTCCCTGGTCCTGCTCGGCGAGGTGGGGCGGCTGCGGCTGGCTCGCGAGGCTGCCCGTGGCGGTGTGTCGCTCCCGCTGCCGGAGCAGGAGATCGACGTCGAGGACGACCACTGGCACCTGGAGTTCCGCAAGCTGCTGCCGGTGGAGGAGTGGAACGCGCAGATCTCGCTGCTCACCGGCTTCGCGGCCGCCTCGCTGATGGTCTACGCCCGGGTCGGTCTGCTGCGCACGCTGCCGGCCCCGGACCCGCGCGACGTCCAGCGGCTGCACCGCACGGCCCGGGCCCTGCGGATCGAGTGGCCGGCCGAGGTGCTCTACCCCGACTTCATCCGCTCGCTCGACCCGGAGAAGCCGACCCACGCGGCGATGGTGAACGCCTGCACCCGGCTGCTCCGGGGCAGCGGCTACGTCGCCTTCGACGGCGAGGTGCCCGCCGACCCGCAGCACGCCGCGCTCGCCTCGGAGTACGCGCACGTCACCGCGCCGCTGCGCCGCCTGGGGGACCGGTACGCCGGCGAGATCTGCCTGGCGCTCTGTGCCGGCACCGAGGTGCCGGACTGGGTCACCGAGCAGCTGCACCAGCTGCCCGAGCTGCTGCAGAGCTCGGCGCGACGGGGCAACCAGTACGAGAACGCCATCCTCGACCTGGTCGAGGCCGGCATCCTGCAGAACCGGGTGGGGGAGACCTTCGACGCGGTCGTGGTGGACGTGGACGAGAAGAACGACACCAAGGGCGACATCACGCTGCAGGAGCCGGCCGTGGAAGGTCGCGTGACCGGGACTCGACCGCTGCCGTTGGGGACGGACGTGAAGGTCAAGCTGGTCGCCGCCGACGTCGCCACGCGGCTGGTCCAGTTCTCCCTCGCCTGAGCGCCGCGACGCGGCTATTTTCGCGGAAGGCTCACGTCGAGGAGGTGTGCCGTGCGAAGGCCGGGATGGGCGACGCTCGCGTTGCTGCTCGCTGTCCTGTGCTCGCCTTCTGCCCCCGCCGCCTCCGCACCGCCGGGCGCCGACCGTCGACCGCCGTCGTCCGGGTTCACGCAGACAGACGTCCCGGTCCGGGTGGGGGCGCCGCTGCCGTCCGACCTGGCGCTCGTCCAGGGGTGGGCGCGTGACGACCGCTCCGGCGTGGATCGCGTGACGGTCTTCTTCTGCCCGGGCACGCGGCACCAGGACGGTTCGTGGGTCTGCACCAGCGAGCTCTCCCCGGTGTCCACGCCCTTCCAGGTGCGCGCGGAGGTGGTGTGCCGGGCGGGATCACGGCGTCGCGACTGCCAGTGGCGGACGCCCGCACCGGAGCGGCCCGGCCGGTACCTCGTCCTGGTCCGCGCCCAGGACCGCAGCGGGCGCAGTGCAACCTCGCCCGAGGTGTTCGAGGTGCTCGTGCTCTGAGGGATGGGCTGGCCTGTAGGCCGGGTTCTGTCCCCGGGACCCTCACGGGTGTCCGGGGGGCGACCATCCATCTACGGCTGCCGTTGCCGACAGCCTCCAGCGGTCTACCCGCGCACTCGGGCGGGCCGCCCTCGAACGTGCGCGCACCGCCTCCGAGGAGGCGACTTCTTGACCTTGCTCCAGGCGGGGTTTACCGAGCCGATCCGGTCACCCGGATCGCTGGTGGGCTCTTACCCCACCGTTTCACCCTTACCGCTGAGCACCGAAGCGCCCAGTGGCGGTCTGTTCTCTGTGGCACTTTCCCGCGGGTCACCCCGGGTGGGTGTTACCCACCACCTTGCCCTGTGGAGCCCGGACCTTCCTCGACACCGACCCCGAAGGGACGGCAGCGCGGTCGCCCGGCCAGCCCATCCGGGGATCACTCTAGGGGAGCGCGGCGTGCTCCGCTTCATGTCAGCCGGTGGTCTCGAGCACGCGGGCGGTCGGCTCGCCGTCGAGGGCGGGGGAGTTGGCTGGATTCGCCCAGACCACCGAGCGCAGGAAGGTGAGGAACCCCGCTGCCTGGGCTGCGTCGTCGAAGTCGAGGTCGATGACGACGTAACGCTCGTCGTCGACGGGGCGGCGGATCCGGTGGGCACGTACGCCGGCAGCGGTCCGGGCCTCGTCGAAGTGGTCGAACGCCGCGCGCCAGGTGTCGTAGTCGCTGATCCGGTGCTGGATGAGCAGGGTGGCCATGGCTGACTCCGTTGGTGGTGACCGCCCTGGTGGCGGTGGATTCGACGCTAGACGGGCCCGCCTCGAGGGTGCATCCCAGATCTCTGGGCCGTTGTCCCCGGCCGGAGTAGCGTGCGGAAGGTGTCGCTCGTCGATCGTGTGCAGGGGGCCCTCCGAGGAGTCGAGGACGGTCGTGAGCTGCGACGGGCGGTCCTGGAGGCGGTCCGCCGTTCGGTCGGCTTCGACGCTCATGCCTGGCTGCTGACCGATCCCGAGACAGAGGTCGGCTCATCTCCGCTCGCGGAGGTCCCGTGCGTCGAGCGGCTGCCCGAGCTGATCGGCCTGAAGTACCGCACGACGACCCATCGCTGGACCGGCCTCGCCTCCGATCGGGCTGTCTCGCTGGCGACCGCGGAGGACAACGGTGGACCGTGGCGCGACTTCCTGAGGGAGTACGGCGTGCACGACGTCGCCTCGGTCGTCTTCCGGGACCGCTGGGGGTGCTGGGGGTTCCTCGATCTGTGGCGATCGACGGGACCCTTCCGGACGGCTGAGCTCGCGGCCCTGAGCAGCGTGCTTCCCATCGTCACGGGGGCGCTCCGGGAGAGCCAGGCGAGGCTGTTCGACCGCCCGGCGGCCGAGCAGGCTCACCACCGACCCGGAGTGATGCTGTTGGGCCCCGATCTGTCGCTGCGTCGGCAGACGGCCGGTGCCGAGGACCATCTACGGGCACTGCTCCCCACCGAGAAGGACCGCCGGCCGGTTCCGGCGATCGCCTACAACGTCGCCGCCCAGCTCCTGGCTGTGGAGGCCGGCGTCAGCGACCAGAGGCCGGAAACGCGCGTCGCGATCGACCCCGGTCAGTGGTGGACGTTCCGAGCCGCCCGGCTGGAGACACCTGTGGATCAGACCTCCGACATCGCTGTGACGATCGAACGCACCGCCGCGCGCGACCGGCTGGAGCTCTTCTGTCGAGCACACCAGCTGACCGACCGCGAGGTGGAGATCCTGCGCTGTCTCGCCGACGGCGAGGACACCCGGGCGGTGGCCGGCCGGCTGCACCTGTCGGAGTTCACCGTCCAGGACCACCTCAAGTCGGTGTTCGCCAAGACCGGGGTGAACAGCCGACGGGCGTTGCTGGCGCGGGCCCTGGGCTGACGACGGAGTCGCTCAGTCCAGGCAGAACGCGGTGACCCGGGTACGACCCACCATCCGACCGTCCTCCGCCTCGACGTAGGCGTCGGCGAACTGCTCGGCGGTCTGCTCGTCGGCGAAGAGCAGCGAGCTGATCAACACCGAGGGATCGAACCCGAGCGCCTCCGCGGCGCCGGAGAGACACCCGGCGTCCGACACTCCCGCGGTGTAGCCGTAGGCGGCGACGGACTCCACCGAGGCGTCGATCTCGTCGGGGTCGCCCGCGGCCAGGACCACGGCGACGTACTCGCCCCCGTGCTGGGGAGCTGCCACGTCGTCGGGGAACTGCGGCGTGCTCGCCGTGGTGGCAGGAGGCTCGTCCAGCACCCTGGAGGGTGCGTCGTCGGCGCAGCCCCCGAGTGTGACCGTGAGCAGCAGGGCGGGAAGCGGACGCAGGACGGAACGACGCGTCTGAACCTCCTCGACGACAGTGCCCCGGTGACGCGGTCTGCTGGTGGGATGCACGGAACGGTCCGGGAGTTGCCCGCGACTCCCGCCGCGGCCAGATGACTAGGGGAGCGTGAGCACCTCGGCGCCGGTGGGTGTCACCAGCAGGGTGTGCTCGAACTGGGCGCTGCGCTTGAGGTCCTTGGTGACGACCGTCCAGTCGTCGGGCCACATCTCCCACTCGTGCGTGCCCAGGTTGAGCATCGGCTCGATGGTGAAGGTCATGCCGACCTCGATCATCGTGTCGTAGGCCGACTCGTCGTAGTGCGGCACGATCAGGCCGGAGTGGAAGTGCGTGCCGATGCCGTGACCGGTGAAGTCGCGGACCACGCCGTAGCCGTGTCGCTTGGCGAAGGACTCGATCACCCGGCCGATCACGTTGATCCGGCGACCGGGCTTGACGGCCTTGATGCCCCGGTCGAGCGCCTCGCGGGTGCGCTCGACCAGCAGGCGGGACTCCTCGTCCACGTCGCCGGCGTAGAAGGTGGCGTTGGTGTCGCCGTGCACGCCGTTGAGGTAGGCGGTGATGTCGATGTTGACGATGTCGCCGTCCTCGATCCGACGGCTGTCCGGGATGCCGTGGCAGATCACCTCGTTGACGCTCGAGCACAGCGACTTGGGGAAGCCGCGGTAGCCGAGGGTGGAGGGGTAGGCGCCGTGGTCGCACAGGAACTCGTGCCCGATCCGGTCGAGCTCGTCGGTGGTGATCCCGGGCTCAACGTGCGACCCGACCAGCTCGCGGGCCTGGGCGGCCAGCTTGCCGGCGATCCGCATCTTCTCGATGGTCTCGGCGTCCTTCACCTCGGATCCGGTGAAGCGAGCGGGCGCCGGCTTGTCGACGTACTCGGGTCGGGGGATGTGTGCCGGCACCTGCCGACGGGGGGAGATCGTTGCTGCTGCCACTGGACTCACCGGACCGAGTGTACGGACGCGTGTAGTTTCACTCGACATGAGCAAGTACTACTTCTGCGTCAAGCACCACGAGGTCGAGGGCGAGCACGGCTGTCCCGCGATCGACCGCCTCGGTCCCTACCCCACCCGGGAGGAGGCGGCGAACGCCCTCCAGAAAGCGGAGGAGCGCAACGAGGAGTGGGACAACGACCCCTACTGGGGCGACGACACGCTCGAGGACTGAGCCGTGGCGAAGTCTCACCCCCGGCGCAACGACACCCCGGCTGCGCCGTTCATCGGCATGGCCGGGATGTCCTGTGCGTTCTTCCTGTATGCCGCGAGCGGGCTGCTGACGCCGTGGTGGGCGGCCGTCGGGCTGATGCTGGTGTGGGCGGTGCTGCTCTTCCTGGCCACGGCGTGGTGGACACCCCGCCCGCACTGGCTGCCCTATCTGGCCGTCTTCACCGTGGTGTTCTGGTTCGCCACGGTCAACGCCGGCGCGTACTGGCTCGGCTGGGGCACCTGACGCTCCGAGCGGCCTGCGTCATCGGTGCTGCACGTCGATCACCAGCCGCTGCGGGTCGTGCAGCCGGAACACCCGGTACGGCGCCCGGTGGCGCAGCGCGAGGCCGAAGCTGACGTGGCCCTCGAAGTCGCCGGTGAAGGCGAGGGCCTTGAGCGTCTCGAAGCGCGGGCGCGCGATCCGCGGGCCCTCGTAGACGTTCCCGCCCTCGTCGTCGTGGGCGTACGCCGGGCTGAGTACCAGGGCGATGCCCGACCTGCCCTTGATCGGCACCTTCTCGCCCGAGCCGTCGTAGCGGAACCGCTTGCGGTAGCGCGCCGTTCCACTGGGGATCTTGCCGTCGATCTCCAGCACGACCCGGTCGAACTTCTTGTGGGCGCCGTAGCGCAGGTCGACGACCCGGGGCGCCTTGGCCTTCTCGTTGGTCCAGCTGCTCGTGTGGTCGATCCAGTCCGGCAACGCCCCGGCGGGCGGTGCCGGAGCGAGCGTGGTGATGGTCAGGGCCGTCACGGCGACGGCAGTGCGGAAGCGGAACATGGCGGTGTCTCCCTCCAGACGAGTTCCTGGAAGTGAGACGCGCCAGCCGCCCCCGCGGTTGTCAGGGCGTCAGAGAACCTTGGAGAGGAACTCCTGGGTCCGCTCGTGCTGCGGGTTGGACAACACCTCGCCGGGCTCGCCCTCCTCCATGATGATCCCCTCGTCCATGAAGACCAGCTTGTCGCCGACCTCGCGGGCGAAGCCCATCTCGTGGGTGACGACCATCATCGTCATCCCGTCGGCGGCCAGTGTCTTCATCACCTCGAGCACGTCCCCCACGAGCTCGGGGTCCAGGGCGCTGGTGGGTTCGTCGAAGAGCATCAGGTCCGGCTCCATCGACAGTGCCCGCGCGATCGCGACCCGCTGCTGCTGGCCACCCGAGAGGTGGGCCGGGTAGGCGTCCGCCTTGTCCTCGAGGCCGACCCGGGCCAGGTTCTCCAGCGCACACTGGGTGGCGTCCGCCTTGCTGCGTCCCTTCACCCGGCGCTGGGCCAGGGTCAGGTTGGCGGTGACGGTGAGGTGGGGGAAGAGGTTGAACGACTGGAAGACCATCCCGATCCGGGAACGCACCTCGTTGAGGTCGGTCTCCGGGTCGGTGATGTCGACCCCCTCGACCAGCACCCGGCCCTTGGTCGGCACCTCGAGCCGGTTCACGCAGCGCAGCAGCGTCGACTTCCCGGAGCCGGACGGCCCGATCACACAGACCACCTCGCCGTCGTCGACGTGGAAGTCGATGCCCTTGAGCACCTCGTTGCGGCCGAAGGACTTGTACAGCTGCTGGACGTCGATCGCGTGCTCGTAGTCAGGCTTGTCGGTCACGTGATCAGCGTCCTCTCGCGCCGCGGCGCTCCATGTAGGCCACCAGCCGGGTCAGCGGCAGGGTGACGGCCAGGTACATCAGGGCCGCGATGGTCAGCGGCGTGGAGTTGCCCACCGAGGAGACGGAGTCCCGGGCGAACGTGGTGAGCTCCTGCTCCTGGATCGCCATGCCGGCGATGAAGAGCAACGAGGTGTCCTTGATCAGGACGACGAGCTCGTTCGTGAGCGGTGGGATCACGATCCGGAAGGCCTGGGGGAGGACGACCGAGACCATCGTCCAGCTCCCCGACATGCCGAGCGAATGGGCCGCCTCGACCTGCCCCTTGGGCACGGCCTGGATGCCGGCCCGGATCGTCTCGGCGATGTAGGCGGCCGAGACGATGATCAGGGCCAGCAACCCGGCACCCGCGCTGCCGCCGGGCGGTCGCCACTGGAACGCGATCGGCACCGCGAAGGCGAAGGTGAAGATCACCAGCAGGGCGGGCAGCCCCCGGAAGAACTCGATGTAGGCCGTCGCTGCCCACCGGTACGGCGCCACCGGGGAGAGCTTCATCAGGGCCAGCACGAGGCCGAAGACCATGCCGCCGGCGAAGGCGATCGCCGTGTAGATGATCGTGTTCTTCGCGGCCACGACGATCACGTCGGGGAAGGCGTCCTTGGCGATCTCGACGTTGAAGAACGCCTTCTGGATCGCCGCCCAGTCGGCGGCGAGGACGAGTGCGGCCACGGCCGCGAGGAAGATCAGGTACATCACCCCGCGGGTCAGGCGGGTCTTCGTGGTTCTCTTCACCGGCGTCTCCTCAGCGGTGGTCGACTACGAGTGGACGGACGCCGTCACTTGGTGGAGAAGTACTTCTCGTAGATCGTGTCGTAGTCGCCGCTGTCCTTGAGGGCCTGGAGGTTCTCGTTGATGGCGGCGAGCAGGTCCTCGCTGCCCTCTTCCTTGACGGCCATCCCGTAGGACTCGTCGGTGTCGTACTCCTCGACGATCTCGAACTCGCCCTCGCCGGTGTGCACCAGGTTGACCGGCAGGTCCTGCAGGACCGCCTGGACGCCGCCGGAGTTCAGCGCCGCGTACAGCTCGGCGTCACTGGGGAAGGAGATCAGCTGGGCACCGTCGGGCACGTTGTCCTTGGCGTACTCGGCGCCGGTGGTGCCCTGCTGGACGCCCAGCTTCTTGCCGTCGAGGTCGTCCAGCGAGGCGATGCCGGAGCCGGTGACGGCCAGCAGCGACTGCTTGGAGTCGTAGTAGGGGTCGGAGAAGTCGAGGTTCGCCTCGCGCTCCTCGGTGATCGTCATCGCACTCACCACCACGTCGCACTGGCCGGCGGCCAGGGAGGCGCCGCTCTGCAGGCCGTCGAAGCCGGCGTCCTTGACCTTGAGCTCGAGGTCCATCTTCTCGGCGATGGCGGCCGCGATGTCGATGTCGAACCCGGAGTAGCCGCTCGGGGCGGACTTGTCGGGCTTCACGAAGGGCTTGTACGGCGCATCGGTGCACACCGTGAGCTCGCCGGCGCTGAGCAGCTCGGGCTCACCCTCGGCGGCGTCGGTGCCGCCGGATCCGCAGGCCGAGAGCGCGAGAGCAAGGGCGGCAGTGATGGACAGGGTCTTCAGCTTCCGAGGGCTCATTCCCCGCACTCTAGCGAGGACGGACCAGCAGCACCTTGTCGCGGTCGTAGCCGAGGTCGGTGGTGATCAGCAGCCGGTTCTTCGAGTCCACGGTGATCGAGCGGAGCCGACCGATGTCGCGCAGCGCTGCGGGGGTACGGGTCCGCAGCAGCCGACCCTTGGTGTCGAAGGTCATGAAGACGACCCGCTCGGCCTTGAGGGCGGCCACGGCCAGGGTGCCGCGCAGCGCCCCCCACGAGCGTCCCGTCACCCAGGCGCCGCCGGAGGTGGCCAGGGTGGGCTCCCCGGAGCTCCACCGCGCCTCGACCTGGCGACCGGGCAGGGACTGGTCGGTCATCGGGACGTCCTCGTTGTAGCCCGGGACCGGGTGCCACCCGTAGTCGCCACCCTTGCGGAGCTTGTTGACCTCGTCGTCGAACCACGGGCCGTGCTCGATGGACCACAGGCTGCCGTCGCGGCGCTGGGCGAGCCCCTGGATGTTGCGGTGGCCGTAGGTGAACACGTAGCGCTTGCGCGGGTCGGCCGCCTTGCTGAAGGGGTTGCCCGACAACGGCTTGCCGTTCCAGCGGTTCAGCCGCAGGGTCTTGCCGCCGAGCGAGGTCAGGTCGCGCGGGTTGCTGCCCTGGGCGGCGTCCCCGGTGCCGACCAGCAACGCGCCGTTGCGCAGGATCTCCAGGCGGCACCCGCCGTGGCGGCCGGTGGTGGCCGGCAACCCGGTCACCAGCGCCCGGATCTTCGTGGCGCGGGTGGCGGCGGCGTTCATCCGCCACGCCATCACCCGGACGTCGTTCCCGCCGCCGGCGGGGAAACCGCCCTGACAGGTGTAGATGCGGCGGTTCTTCGCAAACCGCGGGTCGACCTCGAGCGACATCAGCCCGGTCTCGCCCTCGACCCACACCGTCTCCGAGGGGAAGTCGACGACCCGCTTGCGGCCGCCCTCCCAGACGATCAACCGGCCCGAGTCGCGCTCGGAGATGAGCAGTCGCTTGCGGCCGATCTGCTTCACGTCCCAGGGGTTGTCCAGGCCTCGGACCCGGGTGGTCACCCGGAGCCTCGGCACCCCCCGGACGGCCGGTGACCCGGTGGCGGTCCGGGAGGACGTCTCGGAGGAGGTGGTCCGGGTCGAGGTGTCGGAGACCGAGGGCGGGGCCGAGCGCGGACCGTCTGCCGCCGGGGCACACCCGGTCACGGCCAGGGCCGGTGCGGCGACGAGCGCCGCCGTACGCAGGGAGAGACGGGACCACCGGTCGGGGCGCATGCCGGCCACATTACGTCGACGCGCACCCCGGCGGGGCTCCGATCAGAAGGTGTGCTCCTGGGCCGGGAACGTCCCTGCCTTGACGTCCGCGGCGTAGTCCCGCGCGGCCTGGAGCAGGACGCCGTGCACGTCGGCGTACTGCTTGACGAACCGGGCCATCCGGCCGGTGCGCAGCCCGAAGGCGTCCTGCCACACCAGGACCTGTCCGTCGCACTCGACCCCGGCGCCGATGCCGATGGTCGGGATCCCGACCGCTGCCGTCACCTGGGCGGCCACGTCGCCCGGCACCATCTCCATCACCACGGCGAAGGCGCCGGCAGCCTCCAGGGCGCAGGCCTCCTCGACGATCTGGGCGGCCGCGTCGCCGCGGCCCTGCACGCGGTACCCGCCGAGGTTGTGCTCGGACTGCGGGGTGAAGCCGATGTGCGCCATCACCGGGATGCCGCCGTCGGTGAGCAGCTTGACCTGGGGGACCATCGCCAGCCCGCCCTCGAGCTTGACGGCGTGGGCTCCGGCCTCCTTCATGAAGCGCACGCTGGTGTGGAACGCCTGCTCCGGGGAGGCCTGGTAGGAGCCGAACGGCAGGTCGGCCACCACCAGGGCGCGGTGCGCACTGCGGGTCACGGCCCGGACCAGCGGGATGAGCTCGTCGACGGTCACCGGCAGGGAGGTCTCGTTGCCGTAGACGTTGTTGCTGGCCGAGTCGCCGACCAGGAGCACGTCGATGCCGGCCTCGTCGAAGGTCTGCGCGGCGTACTGCTCGTAGGCGGTGAGCATCGTGAACTTCTCACCGCGCTGCTTCATCTCGCGCAGGTGGTGGGTGCGCACCCGCTTCGGTGGGGCCGCCGACTCGGACTTCCCGGGCCCGCTGCCGTACGGCGCGGTCTCTTCAGTGCTCATGGACTCGAGCTCCCTCTCGTGGTCGTCTCGTGGCTCCCCGACGGAGTCCCCGGACGGGTTCAGGCTAGTGGGAACGCCCCGGTCGGGGGCTGTGTCCATCCTCACGGGCGGGCCCGTAGTCGCGGGTGACCGTGGCGACGCGGACCCGGTAGTCGGTGTACCAGACCCGGGCGCCGCGCTCCTGGGCGAGGAGGTGTTCGGCGACCTGCTTCCAGGCCGCGGCCGCAGCCTCGTCGACCCAGTAGGAAACCGTGATCCCCTGCTCCCCGGTGCGCGCTGACTCGATCCCGAGGTAGCCGGGCTGGGCTGCTGCGAGCTTCTCCATCCGGGCAGACATCGTGGTGTAGCCGTGGTCGCCCGGCGTGCGGAGGGAGGTGAAGATGACGGCCGTGTACGGCGGTGTCGGTGTGGTGGCGAAGACCATGGCGACGGTCTACCACGTCGTGAGCGCCCTAGACTCGCGGCGTGGACTTCTACTCGTCGTACGCCCACGGGTTCGCCCGCGTCGCCGCCTGCACCGTGCCGGTGACGATCGCGGACCCGGCGGCCAACGCGCGCACGATCCTCGAGCAGGTGCGGGCCTGTCACGAGGAGGGGGTGGCCCTCGCGGTCTTCCCGGAGCTGAGCCTGTCCGGCTACTCGATCGACGACCTCTTCCTGCAGGAGACCCTGCTCGAGGCCGTCGGGGAGGCGATCGCCGAGCTGGTGGCCGCCTCGACCGACCTGCTACCCGTGATCGTGGTGGGCGCGCCGCTGGTGCACGGCTCCCGGCTGGTCAACGCGGCCGTCGTGATCCACCGCGGCCGGGTGCTGGGGGTGGCGCCGAAGTCCTACCTGCCGACCTACCGCGAGTTCTACGAGCGTCGCTGGTTCGCCCCGGGTGACGACCGCCGCGGCAGCACGATCGTGCTGGCCGGGCAGGACGTGCCGTTCGGGCCCGACCTGATCTTCTCCGCCACCGACCTGCCGGGCTTCGCCCTGCACGTCGAGGTCTTCGAGGACATGTGGGTGCCGATCCCGCCGAGTGCGGAGGCCGCCCTGGCCGGTGCCACGGTGCTGGCCAACCTGTCCGGCAGCCCGATCACGGTGGCTCGCGCCGACGAGCGGCACCTGCTCGCGCGCAGCGCCAGTGCACGCTGTCTCGCCGCCTACGTCTACGCCGCGGCCGGTCAGGGCGAGTCCACCACCGACCTGAGCTGGGACGGTCAGACCATGGTCTACGAGCACGGCGAGCTGCTCGCCGAGGGCGAGCGGTTCCCCGAGGGGCCGCGACGCTCCGTGGCCGACATCGACCTGGAGCTGCTGCGCCAGGAGCGCCGGCGGGTCGGCAGCTTCGACGACAACCGGCGCACCCACGAGGCGCGGATCGGCGCCTTCCGGACCGTCGACTTCGAGCTGCGCCCGCCGATCGGCGACATCGGCTTGCGCCGCAAGGTCGACCGGTTCCCGTTCGTGCCCGACGACCCGGAACGCCTCGCGCAGGACTGCTACGAGGCCTACAACATCCAGGTCTCGGGTCTGGAGCAGCGGCTGCACGCGATCGGCCAGCCCAAGGTGGTCATCGGGGTCAGCGGCGGGCTCGACTCGACGCACGCGCTGATCGTGGCGGCCAAGGCGATGGACCGGCTCGGTCGCGACCGCAGCGAGATCCATGCCTTCACGCTGCCCGGGTTCGCGACCGGGGAGACCACCAAGTCCTACGCCACCCGGCTGGCCAAGTCGCTGGGGGTCACCTTCGAGGAGATCGACATCACCGCGGCCGCCGGCCAGATGCTCAGCGACCTCGACCACCCCTACGCCGAGGGGGAGTCGGTCTACGACGTCACGTTCGAGAACGTCCAGGCCGGGCTGCGCACCGACTACCTCTTCCGGCTCGCCAACCACCGCGGCGGCATCGTGCTGGGCACCGGCGACCTCTCCGAGTTGGCCCTGGGCTGGTGCACCTACGGCGTGGGCGACCAGATGTCGCACTACAACGTCAACGGCGGCGTGCCGAAGACCCTGATCCAGCACCTGATCCGCTGGGTGGCCGACAGTGGGCAGTTCGAGTCCGACACCGGCGACGTGCTGCGCGAGATCGTCGCCCAGGAGATCACCCCGGAGCTGATCCCGGCCGGAGAGGGCGAGGCGCCGCAGTCGACCGAGGCCTCGGTCGGGCCGTACGCGTTGCAGGACTTCACGCTGCACCACGTGATCCGGCGTGGTCACCGGCCCAGCCGGATCGCGTTCCTGGCCTGGCACGCCTGGCGCGACGCCGACACGGGGGAGTGGCCGGCCGGCTTCCCCGCGGAGTCACGGGTGGCCTACGACCTCGCCACCATCCGCCACTGGCTCGACGTCTTCGTCCGGAGGTTCTTCGCCAGTCAGTTCAAGCGCTCGGCGCTGCCGAACGGGCCCAAGGTCAGCTCCGGCGGCACGATGTCGCCGCGGGGTGACTGGCGGATGCCCTCCGACGTGGGTCCGTCCGCGTGGCTGGCCGAGCTGGAGCGGAACGTCCCTCAGGGCTGAGCAGCCCGTGCGTCCGGCTGGACCAGTTGGGTCGGCCGCAACCGATCCGCCACGCCCGACGTCTCTGAGGAGAACAGCAGCGTCGGCACCCATCGGGGGTGCCGAGCCAGTTCCTCACGCGGCGAGGTTCCCCGATCATGAACGACCCCCACGCATGCGTACGGCGGCAGCGCGCCACCGCCGTACTGACTGCCGCCCTGGGCCTGACCCTGGGCCTGACGCTGGGCCTGCTGTCCCCGGCCGCTGCGTCGCCCGCCTCGGCGGATGACCAGCCAAGCTCCGCTTCCCGAGCCGCCGCCCCGCCGGAAGGTGCGCAGCGCACCCGGCTGACCTTCGCGGTGCCGGGCTGCGAGGGCTGCCGGATCCAGTTGCACCGCGTCCGCGAGACCGAGGACGTGAAGCACCCGCACACCTGGCACTCGCGCAACCGTCGGGTGGTCGACGGCGAGGTCACCTTCGACCTTCGCAGCCGGCGCACCTTCGGCATGACGGCCACCGTGGTCGCTCCTTGGGAGGGCCACACTGGTTACCTCACGACCGTGGCGTTCCGGTACGCCGGCAAGTCCGTCGGCGAGCAGGTCACCTTCCGTCAGGCGCGCCACCAGCGTCGTGCGAGCGCCTGCTGGGAAGGCACCCGGCGCGATGCGGTGACGATTCCGCTGGTGGTGCGTCGGGTGCGGGTGCAGGGCGTCCAGGAGCGGGTGCCGGGCAGCATCGCCTACACGCCGTCCACCCAGGCGTGGCTCTCGCCGATGCGGCGCGCGTTCCGGGGCGTGCTGGGCTCGCAGGACTTCGACGTGTGCCGCTGATCGCGGGCGGAACCCGTTCTTCTCCCGCCGCCACGGAGATGGCACCGCACCGGACCGGACGTCACGCCCTAGGCTGAGGCCATGGGCAAGCAGGAAGACTTCGTTCTCCGCGCTCTCGAAGAGCGTGACGTCCGGTTCGTGCGGTTGTGGTTCACCGACGTCCTGGGCTTCCTCAAGTCGGTGGCGGTCGCCCCGGCGGAGCTGGAAGGGGCCTTCGCGGAAGGGATCGGTTTCGACGGATCCGCCATCGAGGGCTTCGCCCGGGTCTACGAGTCGGACATGCTCGCCAAGCCCGACCCGTCGACGTTCCAGATCCTGCCCTGGCGCGGCGAGGGCCCCTCGACGGCCCGCATGTTCTGCGACATCGGGATGCCCGACGGCTCCGCGTCGTACGCCGACCCGCGGCACGTGCTCAAGCGGACCCTGGGCAAGGCGGCGGAGAAGGGCTTCACCTTCTACACCCACCCCGAGATCGAGTTCTACCTCTTCAAGGACACCCCCGAGGCCGGCAAGGACCCGGTCCCGGTGGACCGCAGTGGCTACTTCGACCACACCGCCCAGTCGATGGGCGCCGACTTCCGGCGTGAGGCCATCACGATGCTGGAGTCGATGGGGATCTCGGTGGAGTTCAGCCACCACGAGGGCGGCCCCGGCCAGCAGGAGATCGACCTGCGCTACGCCGACGCGCTGAGCACGGCCGACAACATCATGACCTTCCGCACGGTGATCCGGGAGGTGGCGCTGAGCCAGGGGATCTGGGCGACGTTCATGCCCAAGCCGTTCACCACCCACCCGGGCTCGGGCATGCACACCCACGTGTCGCTCTTCGAGGGCGACCGCAACGCGTTCTTCGAGGCGGGCGCGGAGTACCAGCTGTCCCGGACCGGGCGGCAGTTCATCGCCGGCATCCTCCGGCACGCCCCCGAGATCACCATCGTGACCAACCAGTGGGTCAACTCCTACAAGCGGCTGATCGGCGGGGGAGAGGCGCCGTCGTACATCTGCTGGGGCCACAACAACCGCTCCGCGATGATCCGGGTGCCGATGTACAAACCCAACAAGGGCCAGTCCACCCGGATCGAGCTGCGCACCCTGGACGCCGCCTGCAACCCCTACCTCGCCTACGCCGTCATCCTGGCCGCCGGGATGAAGGGCATCGAGGAGGACTACGACCTGCCGCGCGAGGCCGAGGACGACGTCTGGTCGCTGACCGAGCGCGAGCGTCGCAGCCTGGGCATCGAGCCGCTGCCGCGCAGCCTGCACGACGCGATCCGGATCGCCGAGAACTCCGAGCTGCTGGCGGAGACCCTCGGGGAGCACGTGTTCGACTTCTTCCTCCGCAACAAGCGTGCGGAGTGGGAGGAGTACCGAGGCCAGGTCTCCGCATTCGAGCGGGACCGGATGCTCCCGGTCGTATGATCCGCGAGCCGTACGAGCCGGACCGCGCCCGTCAGCTGCGGATCCTGGTGATGGTGGTGGCCGCGATCGCGGTCGCCCTCGCCGGGTTCGGTGCCTTCCTGGTGACCGATCCCGGCCGGGTCGTCGACGAGGGCCAGGTCAGTGTGGTGCTCCTGCTGCCCGGCGTCCTGCTCGGCACCCTGTCGGCCTGGTCGTTGGTGGCGCTGGCCCGGGTGTCGGTCGTCGCCCGGGTCTCCGTGCCGGCCACGGCCGCGGTGGCCGTGCTGGTGGGGCTGATGCTGAGCCGTACCGGGCCGGGCATGCTGATCGGCCTCGTCGGGATCCTGCTGCTGCTGATGTCCGTGCTGCCGGGGCGCGACCCCGCCGACAGGGCGCCCCGGTGACCGGGGCCGTGTCCTCGCCCCGGGTCCTGGTCGTCGAGCACGCCGGCGAGTGCCCTCCGGCCCTGCTCGGCACCTGGCTGGTCGAGGCCGGGTGCGCGCTCGAGGTCAGCCGGCCGTGGGCGGGCGAGGAGCTCCGGGCGCTCGCCTCGTACGACGCGCTGGTGGTGCTCGGCGGACCGATGGGGGCCGACGACGATGCCCTCTACCCGTGGCTGACGACGGTGAAGGAGCGGGTGCGCGAGGCCGCCGCCGCCGAGCTGCCCACCCTGGGGATCTGCCTGGGCCACCAGCTGGCGGCGGTCGCGCTCGGCGGGGAGGTGCGGCGCAACCCACGCGGCCAGCAGATGGGCGTGCTGGAGGTCGGCTGGCAGGAGGACGCCGCCGAGGACGGGCTGCTCGGCGGGATGGTCGACGCACGGCGCGGCGTCCAGTGGAACAACGACGTGGTCACCGCACTGCCGGAGGGCACCACCGTGCTCGCCCGGACCCCCGAGGGCGAACTCCAGGTCGCCCGCTTCGCCCCCACCGTGTGGGGCGTCCAGCTGCACCCCGAGGCGGATCGTCCCGTGGTCGAGGCCTGGGCCGACTCCGACCGTGGGTCGCACGAGGCGCTCGGCATCGACCAGGAGGCGCTGCTCGTCGGCATCGACGGCGCCCGCGCCGAGCTGGACGAGGCCTGGCGACCGTTGGCCACCCGGCTGGCGGCGCTGGCCACCGGGTTCGCCGAGCGGCGGCGATGACCCGCCCGGTCACCAGCACCGGCGGCCTGACCCGACTCGGCTTCCGGGAGGCCTCGGTCGCGCTCGACCTGCTCGAGCGACTCGGGTCGGCCGCCGAGCCCCTGTTGCCGATCCTGTCCCGGACCGCCGACCCCGACCTGGCCCTCGACGGGCTGGTGGCGCTGGCCGGCGCGCTCGACGACTCGGCCAGCATGCTCACCGAGTTGGCCGACGACGAGGGCACTGCGATGCGGCTGCTCGGCGTGCTCGGGGCCAGCGAGGCGCTCGGCGAGCACCTGGCCCGGCACCCCGAGCAGTGGCGCGAGCTCTGCGACCCGTCACTGGGCTCCACCCGCCCGGCCGCGTTCGCCGTACGCGCCGACCTGCTGCGTGCGGTGGGAGCCGACCCGACCGACCCGACACCGGTGGCGTCGCTGCCCGACGGTGAAGCGCTGGACGCGCTGCGGGTGGAGTACCGCCGGCTCCTGCTGCGCCTGGCCGCGCGCGACCTGACCCACGACCTCGGCCTGGACGACGCCGCAGCCGAGCTCTCCGACCTCGCCGCGGGCACCCTCGACGCCGCGCTGGCCGTCGCCCGGGCCCGGGTCGGCGAGGACGCCGGGCTCGCCCGGTTGGCGATCATCGCGATGGGCAAGTGCGGAGGCCACGAGCTCAACTACGTCTCGGACGTGGACGTGATCTTCGCCTTCGAGCCCAGCGCGCCCGACCTCGACGAGGACCAGGAGCACGCCGCTGCCCGGGCCGCGACCCAGCTGGCGAGCCACGTCATCCAGGTCTGTGGCGACCACACCGGCGAGGGCACGATCTGGCCGGTCGACGCCGCCCTGCGACCCGAGGGCAAGGCGGGTCCGCTGGTGCGCACGATCGCCAGCCACCGCGGCTACTACGAGCGCTGGGCCAAGACCTGGGAGTTCCAGGCCCTGCTGAAGGCCCGACCGGCCGCCGGCGACCTCGCGCTGGGGCGTGCGTACGTCGAGATGGTGTCGCCGATGGTGTGGAGCGCCGCGGAGCGGGAGGGCTTCGTCCCCGACACCCAGGCGATGCGGCGTCGGGTGATCGACAACATCCCGTCCCGCGAGGCCGACCGCCAGCTCAAGCTCGGCTCGGGTGGGCTGCGCGACGTGGAGTTCGCCGTGCAGCTGCTCCAGCTCGTGCACGGCCGCGGCGACGACCGGCTGCGGACGCCGACCACGTTGAGCGCGCTGGCCGAGCTGACCCGGCGCGGGTACGTCGGCCGCGAGGACGGCGAGGCACTGCACGAGGCCTACTCGTTCCTGCGGACCCTCGAGCACCGGATCCAGCTGTTCCAGCTGCGTCGGACCCACGTGGTGCCCGCGGACGAGCCGTCGCTGCGGCGGCTGGCCCGGAGCATGGGGTTCTTCAAGGAGTCCGTGAAGGCGCTGGAGCAGCAGTGGCAGCACCACCGGCGTGAGGTGCGTCGGCTGCACGAGAAGCTCTTCTACCGTCCGCTGCTGGCGGCGGTCGCCAAGATCCCCGGCGACGAGGTCCGGCTCTCGACCGAGGCGGCCGGAGCGCGGCTCGCCGCCCTGGGCTACCTCGACCCGCAGGCCGCCCTGCGCCACCTCGAGGCGCTGACCAGCGGGGTCTCGCGGACCGCGAGCATCCAGCGGGCGCTGCTGCCCGCGATGCTGGAGTGGTTCGCCGACGCCCCGGACCCGGACGCGGGCCTCTTCGGATTCCGCCGGATCAGCGAGTCGCTGGGGGAGAGCCCCTGGTATCTCAAGACCCTGCGGGACGAGGGTCAGGTCGCCGAGCGGCTGGCGCGCCTGCTGGCGACGTCGCGCTACGCCAGCTCGCTGCTGGAGCGCGAGCCGCAGGGCGTGAAGATGCTCGGCGAGGACCTGGCGCCGCTGTCCGGGGAGGTGCTGACCGAGGAGATGCTCTCCGCGGCCCGGCGCCAGGACGACGCGGAGAAGGCCGCGCGCGCCATCCGCGCCGTACGTCGTCGTGAGCTGTTCCGGATCGCCTCGGGTGACCTGCTGGGCCTGATCGACGTGGCCGACGTCGGGGCCGGGTTGTCCCGGCTGACCGATGCCGCTCTGGAGGCGACCCTGGAGGTCGCGGGCCGCGCCGTACGGACCCAGCGGAAGCTGGACGAGGCGCCCACGCGGATGGCCGTGGTGGCGATGGGTCGCTACGGCGGGTTCGAGCTGTCGTACGGTTCGGATGCGGACGTGCTGTTCGTGCACGACCCGTTGCCGGGGGCGGACCCGCAGGTCGCGACGTCGTACGCGACGGCGGTGGCCAACGAGCTCAGCCGGCTGCTCGCGCTGCCTGGCGCCGACCCTGCCCTGCAGGTGGACGCGGACCTGCGGCCCGAGGGGCGGCAGGGCGCGCTGGTCCGGACGCTCGACTCCTATGCGGCCTACTACGCCAAGTGGTCCTCGGTCTGGGAGGCGCAGGCACTGCTGCGCGCGGATGCCGTGGTCGGAGATCTCGACCTGCGTCGGCGGTTCGAGGAGCTGATCGATCCGCTGCGCTTCCCCGAGGACGGGATCACCGAGGACGACGTGATCGAGGTACGGCGGATCAAGGCGCGGGTCGACCAGGAGCGGCTGCCCCGCGGCGCGGACCCGACCACCCACCTCAAGCTCGGGCGCGGGGGACTGGCCGACATCGAGTGGACCGTGCAGCTGCTGCAGATGCGCTTCGCCGGACAGGTCGTCGGGCTGCGGTCGACGCGGACCCTGGAGGCGCTGGCGGCAGCGCAGGCGGCGGGGCTGCTCGAGGCGGACGACGCGGAGGTGCTGGAGCATGGTTGGCGCACGGTCAGCCGGATCCGCAACGCGGTCACGCTGGTGCGCGGCAAGATGGCCGACCAGCTGCCGCGGGACCCGCGGGAGCGGGCTGCGGTGGCCGCGATCCTGGGCTATCCGCCGGGCGACTCCGACGCGCTGGTGAACGACTACCTGCGG
This sequence comes from Nocardioides sp., assembly GCF_041600255.1. Lineage (GTDB taxonomy): Bacteria > Actinomycetota > Actinomycetes > Propionibacteriales > Nocardioidaceae > Nocardioides. The sequence goes on from NZ_JBFIKK010000018.1 coordinate 33,322, forward strand.
ATCACGCGGCGGGCGCACGCGGTGGTCGAGTCGATCTTCTGGGGGTAGCGCGTTCGGCCGGGGTGGCGGCGGGTGTGCGGGGTGGACTGGCTGGTCGGTCCCGGAGGATCTGGCGGCGAACGAAATTCGTTGTCCGGATGGTGGAAGATCGGCCGGTTTCGGGGGTCGAAATGTCGGTGGTCGCTGCTGGAATTGACCCATGACCGAGACGCTCGCTGATGTGGACACCGCCGCCGCGGTGCTCGCTGCGGCACGGTCGTCGCGGTCGATCGCGGATGCCGAAGAGGCCCGGTTGTTGCAGCTCGCGGTGGCGTGGGCTGCCATGCACTCGACCGAATCGCTGGCGGACGCGGCGGTGACCTACGACCCGGGGTTCGGGGAGACCGAGGTGCCGGTGGCCGGTCCGGGTGCGCCGTTGGTGGCGGAGTTCTCGGTCCCTGAGTTCGCGGCCGCGATCGGGATGCCGACCGAGGCCGGCAAGGCGTACATCGGGGAAGCGGTCGAGCTGCGGTACCGGCTGCCCCGGACCTGGCAGCGCGTGGTGCGTGGCGACCTGGTCGCGTGGAAGGCGCGGCGGATCGCGAAGTCCACCATCGCCCTCTCCCCGGAAGCAGCACGGTTCGTGGATGACCGGGTCGCGCCCTTTGCGCACACGATTCGCCTGTCGCAGTTGGAGCGGACGATCCAGACCGCGATCGCCCGGTGCATGCCTGAGGAGGCCGAGGCGCAACGCCTGGCGGCTGCGGACTCGAGGGGGTTCCACATCGGGCAGCAGCACTCCGGGATCGACGGCACTGTCGATGTCTGGGGCACGTTGGATGTCGCG
>NZ_JBFIKK010000019.1:0-34141 GCF_041600255.1 Nocardioides sp.
CCTGTGCGATCCACGCGCCGGGCGCGTTCCGTGAGGGTGGGGCCGGCTCGACGGCGTCTGCGTACCCGGTCTGACGGTGCGCGGTCGGCGCCCGCTCGGCGCTCGCTCGGCGCTCGGGCGAACTCGGTCGATCGGGTCTCGAGAACTCCCCAGAACTCCTCGCCAGCCGTACTAATATCATATATAGTCTGGTTCCGTCGGTCCCCGAGAGGTCGACGGATCGACAGTTAGCGTGGTTCTCGAGAGCGCACGCACGGTCAGAAGGAGCGTCATGAGTCTCAAGTACGTCCAGGAGCACCTCGACGAGGCCGGCCCCTCCGACGTCACCGCGACGTTCGCCGAGTGGCAGGCACTCGTCCAGCGGCTCAAGGACAAGGTCGCGGCGCGCTTCGAGCTGACCCGCGACCCCTCCACCGATCACCTGGAGAGCTTCGACGACGGCGGCACCGGCAGTGGCGCCCGCGGCCGCGTCCGCGGCTACACCGGACCGGAGATCGACTGGATGGTGCACTCCTTCATGGAGAACTCCGCCCAGGGGTTCTGCAACGTCCACCTGACGATCTGGCTCGGCCCGCACATCAAGGTGCCGCACTTCGGCATGGCCCTGGGCTGCTTCCCGCAGGGATGGCTCTACCTCGACTCGGTGCCGCGCTCCTACCTGGCGACCGACACCGAGTCCTTCGACAGGTACTACGAGCCGCTCAACGAGCGATGGGAGCAGGTCCAGCGCGACAACCCGTGGCTGGAGCCGTTCGTCAGCCGGAGCGCCTTCGTCCGGGCCGGCCTGTCCCCGACGGCCTTCTGCTACATGGGCGCCGACGCCGCCCAGATGACCCCCCTGGTCACCGAGCTCGCCGAGGAGCACCTGGACCGTTGGCTGGGCTGGATCGACGAGGCCGAGCAGGTCCCTGCCGAGGAGCGCGCCGCGCTGGCCGCCGACGACGAGGCGGTCCGGCGCAACATCGCCGAGCGCGACCCTGCCAACGTGATGGGCGACCGCTACTTCGGCGCCGAGACCACCCAGCGCCTGGTGCGCGCCCTGTGGGGTGGCGATCGCGTCCTGCCCCGCCCGGGGGTCTGATGCTCGTCCGTGCCGTGCGTTCGGCCGTCTCGATCCCGGGGGTCGAGGCGCCGTACGACACCGCGCACCTGACCATCCGTTATCCCGCCCGGCCCGCGCAGAGCGACGTGGAGCGGATGAGCGGGATGTTGGCGGCCGATCCCGGCGACGCGCCCTACCCCGTGGTCCTCATGCTGCCCGGCATCAACATCTCCTCGGAGACCTATCGGTGGCTCGCGGTGGCGATGGTCGAGGCGGGCACCGTGTGCGTCTCCTACGACTGGGTAGGTGAGCTCTTCCCCGGTCAGTACGGGCTGACCCCCGGTGTGGAGATGGCCGCGGTCACGCCCGAGGGCTACGGCTCGCGGCCGACCACGCCGGCTCCGAACGCGATCCTGGAGTCCCTCCGCGAGCGGCCGCCGGCCGTCCTCGACGGTCTGCTCGACCTCGACCGGGTCGCGTTCGTCGGTCACTCTGCCGGCGGCACGGTGGCGCTGCAGTCGGCCTCGCCGCGCTGGTTCCCGACGGTACGTGCCGTGGTGACCTACGGCGCCCACACCATGGCCTCCCAACAGCTCGGGCACCCGGCCGGCACGTTGCTGGCCTCACCCGCCGAGGCTCCGGTGATGCTCATCGGCGGCACCGAGGACGGGGTCGTCGCCGCCAGCGCGATCCGGTACGGCGAGGACGCCGGCGCACCGGCCCACGACCCGATCGAGCGGACCTGGCGCGAGGCGCTGGCCCCGACCACCGAGTCGTGGCTCCTCCTGCTCGAGGGTGCCGGTCACCTGCTGCCCTGCCACCCCGCGGACCCGACCTCCGCCCGCGGCTTCCTCGAAGCGCCCAAGGACTCAGCCCACGAGGAGCGTCTGCGCAGCCTGCTGGCCGAGGTGACCACCGCTTTCGTCGCCGCACACCTGCGCGGAACCCCCGAGGCCAAGGCCGCCCTCGAGGCACTGCTGGACCACCCGCCCGCCGAGCTTGCCGACGTCCGGCGTCGTTGATCCACGGCTGATCGACTCACAAGTAGGGAGACACGATGTTCAAGAACTTCTGGTACGCCGTCGAGTTCATCGACGACGTCAAGGTCGGCAGCCCCAAGAAGGTCAAGGTCCTCGGCCAGCAGTTGGTGCTCTACCGCAAGCCCAGCGACGGCAAGGTCGTGGCGATGTCCGACCTGTGCGTGCACCGGGGTGCGGCGTTGTCGGAGGGCACCGTCAAGGGCGACTGCATCGTGTGTCCCTACCACGGCTGGGAGTACGGCCCCGACGGTGCGGTGCAGAAGATTCCCGCACACCCCAACAAGGGCCTGCCGCGCAAGGCGCGCATCGACGCCTACCCGGTCGAAGAGAAGTACATGATGATCTGGGTCTTCATGGGCGACCTGCCCGAGGAGGAGCGTCCGCCGATCCCGGACTGGTCAGCGGTCGACGACACCGAGACCTTCCGTGCCGTCACCGGTGAGTTCCTGTGGCACTCCAACTACGAGCGCATCCTCGAGAACGGCGTCGACGTCGCCCACACGCCGTTCGTGCACGGCGGCGTCTTCGGCAACCCCGAGAAGCCCGAGGTCCCCGACTACGAGATCGAGGAGTCGCCCTGGCACTGCAAGGTCTCGGTCGTCCTCGAGCCGCCGGCGTCCAAGGGCTTGTGGGGGATGATCACCCCCAACCGCACCAAGGACATGACCAAGCGTCCTCCGGTGCCGGTCTCCACCACCTGGTGGCTGCCGAACGCGATCCTGCTCGAGGTCGACACCCCGATCGGACAGCTCAAGATCTTCGACGTCAACATCCCGATCGACGAAGAGACCACGCTGGTCAAGTTCATCGCGCTGCGGACGTTCTTCAAGGGCGCCTGGGCAGACCGGGACGCCAAGCGCCGCGTGATGAACGTCCTCTACCAGGACCGCGACGTCGTCGACACGGTCCGACCGGAGCTGCTGCCGTTCGACCTGTCCGACGAGCTCCACGTCAAGAGCGACTACAACTGCGTGCTCTACCGCCGCCGCCGCCAGCAGCTGATCGACATGGGCTGGGGCGTCGAGGGCAACACCATCGTCGGTGAAGGCACCGCTGCGCGCGTGGAGGCCCGGGTCATCCCGAGCCCCACCCGCAAGGAGGTCCCCGAGCTCGCCAGCGCGTGGAACTTCAAGGAGGTTCGCTCGCGCGAGCTGCTGAAGTCCGAGGCGGCCCGCCGATCGGCAGTCAGCACGCCGCTGACGCAGGCCACCCCCGACATTCCCGCCGAGGAACCGGAGTCGGTCGCGACCACCCCGGTCGAGACTCCCGGCACCCACCCCGACAACGTCACTACCTGAGGAGCCCGCGCATGAGCGAGTCTTTGCCCGGCGGTCTGTGCAACCGCACCCTCGACACGATCGTCGAGCGCAACAGGATGGTCGAGGTCGGCGAGCCGTACCTCACCCTGCACTCGGCGATGTCGCCGGACCCGGTCGGTGCGGTGCGCGTCTTCGGTCCCGGCCCCGAGACCACCGGGGCGGTCGAGAAGGTCGTCTACGTCGCCCTCGCGGTGCCGGCCATCGGCCTCGACAGCCACATGGTCTTCGCGTTCACGCGAGGCAACAGCCCGGTGCCGCACTTCACCCTCGACTCGGTGCACGCGCAGGGCACCTACGCCTTCCACCTCGACCTGATCCAGCGGGCCGAACTCGCCACGCACCTGACCTATCTCGACTGGTCGCACGCGCCGCTGTCACCGACGTACGACGACGTCGAGACCTGGGAGGGTCTCTCGGGCACCACCTTGGGCCCGCGTCAGTTCGCGATGATGTCGCCGTGGATGCTCGTGCACCGCGCGGACGAGGCGTCGTTCATCGCGATGGACGGCCCGGTGGGCGCCTACCTGGACCACTGGTCCTCGCTGGTGTTGGGCGAGGTGCCGGCCGACGTGCTGGCCGACGTCGCCGACACCGACCTCGCCGCACGCGACCAGCGCAACCGTGCCAACATCTTCAGCCCCGAGGTGGACCCGATCTGGGGTCAGGTCGCCCAGCTGCTGAACCCCGAGACGATGGAGGTCATGCGGCGCCAGCTGCTGGACAACACCATCCCCACCGAGCTCCCGGATTCGGTGCGCGCATGACCGCCGAACTCCAGGACGAGACCAGCTCCGAGTGGCAGCAGCTGATCCAGGGTGAGTGGCACGGTCGCCCCTGCCTGTTCGACGCCGAGGGAAACCACGTCGGGTACGAGCGGGTCGATCGCGCCAGCGTGGTCGAGGACGGGGTCGCACGCTACTGGATGAACACCCAGCTCGAGGCGCGCGGCCCGCTGAGGAACCGGTTCGAGCTCGGCGCCCAGTTCGACTTCGGGATCGTCGACTCCGACGAGAACCGCGTCTACTGCGGCCCCGACTTCTACGGCACGGGTCAGCCGTACGGGCTGTTCGTCGACGCGCACTACTACTCGCCCGGGTGGCAGGCCGACCTGCGGACCTGGAACCAGGTGCTGCCCGACGGCGAGACCCAGGTCTACTCCTCGGTTCTGCACGACGGCTGGGCCGTGTGCGCGGTCTTCAACGGCGTCTACAAGCGCACCTTCGACCACCGGACGAACCCGCAGACGCAGGCCTACGTGGACGATTGGATCGCCACCGAGACCCGACGCGGGCCGACCCCCCAGGTGCTGCCGACCAAGGAGCCGGGCGCCTGGACGGGGACGCTCTTCGTCCACGACGACACCCAGACCCAGATCGGCACCACGGAGGTCCGGATCGAGCACGACCCGATCGACCTGCGGCGGGCTCGGCACCACGTCGCCTGGGACGGCGTGCTGTCGCGCGACTACTCCTTCGAGCGCTACCGCGACGGTGCGCGCCTGCAGTACGACGGCCCCGAGGTCTTCGGCAACGCCACCGCCTACGGGCGGGCGCTGTTCACCAGCCAGCACCTGGTCGGCCCGGACGCCCGCGGGGTCGAGAAGATCCGGGGCCGCGAGGTGCTCATCGATGCCGAGTCCCGCGAGCTGGCGGTCGTCTGGCAGCTGCTCCGTGGCGACCGGACGACGCACTTCGTCCACGGTCTGCTCAGCTGGGCAGGGCGATGAGCGGTCGCGTCGTCGTCATCACCGGCGGCACGCGGGGGATAGGTCTGGGCCTGGCCCGCGAGCTGTCCGCCCGGGGCTGCCGGGTGGTGGTCTGCGGACGATCGGCCCACGCGGTCGACACGGCCGTCCTCACCCTCCAGGCCGCAGGCGCCGACGCCAGCGGAGCCGTGGCGGACGTCGGGGACCGGGCCGCGGTGCAGGCGCTGTGGGACCACGCGATCGCCCGCTACGGGCGCGTCGACATCTGGATCAACAACGCCGGGGTGTCCGCACCTCGCCGGCCGCTGCCCGAGGTCGATGCGGACGTGGCGGAGTCGGTGGTCCGCACCAATGTGCTCGGCGTCATGCACGGCTGCGCCGTCGCCCAGGCCGGCCTCGGCACCCAGACCGGTGGCGGATGGATCTGGAACATGGAGGGCTTCGGCTCCACCGGCCAGAAGCAGCCGGGCATGACCACCTACGGCGCGACCAAGCGGGCGGTCACCTACCTGACCGAGTCGTTGGTCAAGGAGCTGAAGGGCTCGCCGGTCAAGGTCGGCTTCCTCTCCCCGGGGATCGTGGCCACCGATCTCCTGGTCGACGACTACGAGGGACGGCCCGAGGAGTTCGAGCGGGTCAGGAAGATCTTCAACATCCTCGGCGACCGGGTCGAGACCGTGACGCCGTGGCTCGCCGACCGGGTGCTGGCCGCCGACAAGCACGGGGTCCGGGTTGCCTGGTTGACCACCCCCAAGGCCTTCGCCCGGTTCGCCACGGCCGGTTTCCGTAAGCGCGACATCTTCGTCCCCACCCTTGCCGAGTCCGCCTGATGGCCATCGATCCCTGCACCGAGTACGGCCTTGCGCTCGCGCTCGAGGACTTCGTCCCCGTGATCCTGGCCGGCGCCGGCGCGCTGGCGCTGGCTCGCACCTGCGGTCTGCGCCACCCCCGGGTCGCGATACCGGCGTTCGCCGGGGCCGTCCTGGTGACCGCGGGAGGCCTCGGTAAGGCGCTCTGGAAGACGCTCGTCGCCGCCGAGCCGTGCCGCAACGTGCCGCTCCTCGAGCAGCTGCTCTTCCCCTGCCTGGCCTTCGGCTTCGCCGCCCTGGCCTGGGCCGTGGTCTCGCTGCGCCGCGACGCCGTGGCCTCGCCCGTGCCCTACGTGGCGGCACCGCTGATCGGGTCCGTCGCCGCGGTGCTCACCGGCTCGATGGGGCCGCTGCTGGGCGTCGCCGCACTGGGTGCGCTGTGGATGGGCCTCAACGCCGCGACCCATGCCCGACTCCTCGGTCGGCACGGCGTGGCCGGGCTCTTCGTCGCCTACCTGATCGGGACCCTGATCCTGCCGCCGCTCGCTGCCCGACCCCACCAGTCGGAGGGGCTGCAGTGGATCGAGCAGGGCGTCAACAGCGTGGTCCAACTCTGTTTCCTGATCGGGTCGTCGGCGTTGTTGCGCCACGCCCAGACCCGGTCCTCGTCCGTCTCTCCCTCCACCTCAGCAGGAGCTCTGTCATGACCGATCGCCTCGGGTGGCGCCGCAAGTTCGGCGTCATCGCCCCCAGCACCAACACCATCGTCCAGCCGGAGTTCGCGATGCTCCAGGTGCCCGGCGTGACGGCGCACTTCTCGCGGATCCACATCCGGGACCAGAACATGGACTCCGACGAGGGGATGGAACGGCTGCTCGAGCAGATCCGGGCCGAGATCCAGGGCGCCTGCGAGCGGGTCCTGACCTGCGAGCCGGACTACATGGTGATGGGGATGAGCGCCGAGACCTTCTGGGACGGCGTCGAGGGCAACCGTGCCTTCAAGAAGCAGATCACCGACATCACCGGGCTGCAGGTGGCCACCGGTGCCGAGGCGTGCGAGCGCGCTCTGCACCTCTACGGCGCCAAGCGGATCGGCGTCGTCACTCCTTACCAGTCCGTGGGTGACGAGAACGTCGTGAAGTTCTTCGAGGAGCTCGGCTTCGAGGTGGCCGCGATCAAGGGTCTCAAGTGCCCGACGGCCGTCTCGATCGCCCACGTCACCGAGGCCGATCTGCGCGACGCGATCCACGAGGTGAACGGCCCCGACGTCGACGCCATCGTCCAGTGCGGCACCAACCTGTGCATGACCGAACTCGCCGACGAGGCCGAGCGCTGGCTCGACAAGCCGGTCATCGCGATCAACGCGGCCACCTGGTGGATGGCGCTGCGCGACAACGGCATCGAGGACCAGCTGCAGGGCTACGGATCGCTGCTCCGGGAGCACTGAGTAACCCAGCGAAGGTGGTGGCCGCCACAGGGCGGTCGCCACCTTTTCTGCATTTTTCCCTCTCGCGCGCCGGTGGGATCGGTTCTACTGAAGGCTCAGCTGATCTCTCCCGCCCCCGAGGAAGGGAATCGCGCACCGTGACGTCGGTCCACGTCCCCCCGCACCTGGCCGCTCTCTCGGCCCGTCCCCGCGCCTGCTGGGCTCGCTCCACCGGTTTTCGGGCAAACCCTTCTCAGGGCAAGCGATATCGTATATTCTCTATCCATGGAGCGTGATCGATCTCTTGCCGCGCGATCCGCTGCCGTCATCGCGAGCCTCGTCGTCGCGCTGTTCGGCTGCGGAGCCCTGGCGAGCGTCAACGGCAGCGCCACCGCCGGCGACGGGCCGGGGGTGGGGAGCTCGGTCAAGGTCGTGTTCGTCGCCGTCGATCTGGCCGCCGTCGCCCGGATCACCGGGTTCAACCTCGCCGACGCCGGCGACCTCGAGGCCCAGATGCAGGCCATGGAGGACTGGGTCAACGCCGACGGTGGTGTCGGTGGCCGCTTGCTGGACGCCGTCTACCGCCGCTACGACCCGGCCAACGACTCACCCGCGGCCGAGGAACAACTGTGCAACGAGATCACCCAGGACGACCGCGCGTTCGCCGCCGTGCTCACCGGCCAGCTGCAGGCCAACGCCCGACCCTGCTACGCCGCTCGCAAGACGCTGGTGCTCGACGCGACCCTGGTGGCCACCGACAACGCCCTGTTCAACCGGCTCGCGCCGTACCTGTGGAACCCGAGCTTCCCTGAGTACTCCGGCTTCGTGAAGGCCCTCATCTCCACGCTGGATGACGACGGATACTTCGAGGGCCGCACGACCGTCGGGGTGGTGGCGGCCGACAACGAGGTGAACCGCCGCGTCGTCGAGAAGCAGGCCGTCCCGATGCTCCGGAAACTCGGACTCGAGGCGGAGATCGGGTGGGTCGACACCACCGACCAGGGCTCGCTCTTCCAGGGCAACGACCAGGCGGCGCTGACGTTCCGTACCAAGAAGATCGACCGCGTCATGTTCCTCGGTGGAGCACGACTCGCCTCGATCTTCGGGGCGGTCGCCGCCGCCCAGAGCTACCAGCCCCGCCTGGCGCTCAGCAGCTTCGACAACCCAGGGTTCTTCGTCAACAACCCCGACACATTGCCGCCGAGCATGCTGGCCGGAGCGGTCGGGATCGGGTTCAACCCGTCCCAGGACGTCCCGGACTCCGAGCTGCCCTTCCCGTCGAGCGAGGCCGAGAAGCTGTGCGTCGACATCTACGCCGACGCCGGCATCACGTTCGTGTCGCGCGAGGCGGCTCGCGTGGCCCTCACGTTCTGCGACGCCGCCCGCCTGTTGAAGGCCGCCGGCGACAAGGTCACCGGGCCCTTCAACGCCACCACCTGGTCCGACGCCGCCCAGACCCTGGACGACTTCGAGACTGCCGCCGGCCTGGGCGCCGCCCTGGGCCGCGACTCCCACGCGGTCGCCGGGGACTACCGCGTCCTGCGCTACGACGAGTCCTGCCCCTGCTTCGTGTACGAGGGTGACAATGTCCCGATCCCATGACGTCACGGCGCCCGCTCTGAGCGTCGAGGGCGTCTCTGCCTCCTACGGCCCGCTCCAGGTCCTCTTCGACGCCTCGTTGCGCGTCGAGCAGGGCGAGATGGTCGCACTGCTCGGGCCCAACGGGGTCGGCAAGTCGACGCTGCTGAGGGTGATCGGCGGCCTGCTGCCGGCGACCGGCGGCACCATCCACCTCTTCGGGCGCGACGTCACGACCGCCTCGCCGCGCGACCGGGTCGAGACAGGCCTGTGTCAGGTCGTCGGTCAGGCCACGTTCCCCTCGCTCACGGTCCACGAGAACCTCGAGATGCACGGGTACACCGCGGCCGACCGCGCCTGGCACCGGGAAGCGGTCGACGCTTCCCTCGGTGTCTTTCCGAGGTTGGGAGCCCGACGGGACCAGCTGGCCTCGACGCTGTCGGGTGGTGAACGACAGATGCTCGCGTTGGCCAAGGCCGTCGTCCAGGACCCGCGGATCCTGGTGGTCGACGAGTTCTCGCTCGGCCTGGCGCCGGTCGTCGTCGGAGGCCTGATCGAGCTGGTGCGCAGGCTGAACGAGCGCGGCGCCGCCGTCCTCCTGGTCGAGCAGTCGGTCAACGTGGCCCTGTCGCTGGTCGACCGGGCCTACCTCATGGAGAAGGGCTCGATCATCGCCGAGGAGCACGCGGAGACGCTGCGTCACGACCCCGAGCGGCTGCGCGCCCTGATGCTGGGAGGCCACGCGTCATGATGGGTTTCGACTTCGGCATCGATCGCCTGGTCATCGGCGTCTTCACCGGCCTGACCTACGGGCTGCTCGCCGTCGGACTGGTGCTGGTCTACCGCTCCAGCAAGTTCGTCAACTTCGCCCACGGCTCGATCGGCGCCTTCGGCGCCTCCGTGCTGGGTGCCCTGGTGGTGGACCGCGGCGCGCCGTACTGGGTGGCGTTCCCGGTGGCCATCGTGGTCGCCGGCGCGCTCGCCGCGCTGGTCGAGATCGCCGTCGTACGACGCCTCACCGGGCGGCCGTCGCTGATCGGGATGATCGCGACCCTGGGGCTCTCCCAGTTCATCCTCGTGCTCGCCCTGATCATCAACACCGACGGGATCAGCGGGTTCACCTTCCCGGAGCCCGCCGGGTTCCCCTCCGTCGAGCTGGGCACGTTGGTGCTCGGCCCGCCCTACCTAGCGATGCTCGTGTTCGCGCCGATCCTGCTCTTCGGCCTCTCCCGGTTCCTGCGCGACACCCGCGTCGGGATGGGGATGCGCGCGGCCGCCGATGACAAGGACACGGCCCTGCTGGAGGGCATCCCCGCCAAGGCGATGACCACGCTCGCCTGGGCCATCGCCGGTGGCGTTGCTGCCTTCTCGGCGATCCTGGTCACCCCGACGACTGCCGGGCAGTCGATCGACACCCTGGGCCCGGACCTGCTGCTCAAGGGCCTGGCCGGCGCGGTCTTCGCCCGGATGTCGTCGATCCCAATGGCCATCTCGGCCTCGATCGGCGTCGGCGTCCTGGAGCAGGTGCTGCTGTCCAACCCCGACACCCGCAGCCTGGTGAGCGTGGTCATCGGCGGCTCGATCGTGATCGCCCTGCTCCGTCAGCCGGAGCTCGGCCGCGCCGGACTGCAGCGCGAGCGCTGGCGGCGCATCATCGTCGAGCCCCTGCCGGAGGCCTACGGACGGGTGCGTGCGATCGCCTGGCTGCCGCGCGCGCTCGTGGCGGTGCTGGCCGTGGTCGCGGTGGGGCTCGCCTCCGTGGTCAGCAACAACACCGCCTCGGTCCTGATCAGCGTCGCCGGTTTCGCACTGGTCGGTCTGAGCGTCGGTCTGCTCACCGGGACCCTGGGACAGCTGTCCCTGGGCCAGTTCGCCTACGCCGGCATCGGGGCGGCGATCTCGGTGCAGACCATGCAGCTGACCGACAACTTCGTGATCGGCGCGCTGGGGGGCGTGGCCGCGGCAGCGCTGGCCGCCACCCTGATCGGGATCCCGGCGCTGCGACTCAAGGGCCTGGCGCTGGCCGTCTCCACGCTGGCGTTCGCCCTGGCCACCACGGCCTGGCTGCTGCGCCAGGGCGCGTTCCTCGGCGACGGTGTCCAGCCCCCGAAGCCGACCTGGTTCGGCTTCACGCTCGACCTCGCGGTGCACTACTACCTGTTCGCGCTGCTGATGCTCGCGCTCGGACTCTGGGTCGCCGGCAACCTCCGTCGCAGCGGCTTCGGTCTCGCTCTCGCCGCGCTGCGCGACAACGAGGACGCCGCCCGGGCCTTCACCGTGCCGAGTCGTCGTCGCAAGCTGCAGCTCTACGCCCTCTCGGGTGCCATCGCGGGTCTCGGCGGCGTGGTGATCGGCCACAGCCAGACGCTGCTGACGGTCAACTCGTTCCCGGCGTCCGCCAGCATCGACGTGGTCGCGCTGACCGTCATCGGTGGTCTCGGGGTGACCGCCGGACCGCTGATCGGTGCACTGGTCATCGTCGGCCTGCCCGGCCTGCTCGACCTGGGCCTGCCCGGTCAGGCCGTCCTGGCCCTGGCGTGGCTGGCGGTGGTGGTCCTGCTGCCCGAGGGTCTCGGCGGACTGCTGGTCCGACTGCGCGACCGGGTCGCCGACGCCCTCGCACGACGTGCCGGCATCGACGTCGTCGCCGTCCGCGAGGGAGACGGGCTGCCCAAGACGTCCCCGTTGCAGGCACAGCCGGACCTGACCGGCCTGGGGCAGGCCCAGCCCGCCTCGCTGGGAGGCGGTCCGATCCTGATGGTCAGTGGACTCTCGCGCCGCTTCGGTGGGGTGGTGGCCGTCGACGGGGTGGACCTCGTCGTGAACGAGGGCGAGATCCTCGGGATCATCGGGCCCAACGGCGCCGGCAAGACCACGATGTTCGAGATGATCGCCGGCTTCACCTCGGTCGACACCGGAGAGGTCGTCTTCGAAGGCCGCGACGTCACCGGGGTGACCCCCGAGGGGCGCGCTCAGCTCGGTCTGGTGCGCTCCTTCCAGGACGCGGCCCTCTTCCCGTCCCTGACCGTCCGCGAGGCGATCATGGTCGCCCGCGAGCGCATCGAGCACACCACGCTGTGGAGTGCCGCGTTGGGCGTGCGGACCTCGCAGCTGCGCAAGGCGGAGGCGACCGAGGAGCTGATGGAGCGCCTACGCCTGACGCCGTACGCCGACGTCCTGATCGCCGAGCTGTCGACCGGGACGCGCCGGGTGGTCGAGATCGCCTGCCTGCTGACGCTCCAGCCGCGGGTGCTGCTGCTGGACGAGCCGTCCGCGGGCATCGCCCAGACCGAGACCGATGCGCTCGGCGACCTGCTGCTCGGTATCCGTGAGCAGCTCGGGACCACGATGGTCATCATCGAACACGACCTTCCGCTGCTCTCCCGCCTGAGCGATCGCATGCTCGCGATGAACCTCGGCACGGTGATCGCCAGCGGAACTCCGGACGAGGTGCGCAACCACCCGGACGTGGTGCGTTCCTACCTGGGCATGGACGCCGAGACGAGTGCGGCGGTCCACCGTTCGGGCCCGGGGGAGCTGCTCGGGGCTGGACTGGACCGCGACCGAATCGATCTCGAAGGAGTGACTCCACGCTGAATTCTTCGTTAGCCACGTCACAGGCCCGTAGGGGAAACGAAACCACGTGGACAGCGAAGGCAGGCGCCATCCACGGGGAACTGATCGGGGAAACAGCAGTGAAAGCAATGACAAGATTCCTGCCGACACGACTCGGCAAGGTGTGCCTGGCCCTGACGGCCTGGCTCATCCTGGGCCTGGTGGTCGCACCCGCGAGCTTCGCGGCTCCCGCGTTGAGCGTGAGCGCGACCGAGGGTCTCACCGATGGCCAGACCATCACGGTGGACGGTTCCGGCTTCGCGCCGAACCTCAAGGGCATCGCCGTCGGGCAGTGCCGCACCGGGTACGTCGGACCTGCGGACTGCAACCTGTCGGGAGGTGCGACGTTCCGCAACGCTGACGCCAGCGGGAGCATCGCGACCGTCACCCTCAAGCTCGCGGTGACCTTCGGTGACGTCGACTGCCTCAAGGAGCAGTGCATCATGGCGGCCGCGCCGCTGCCCACGACCTCGGGTCCCGAGGAGGTGGCGGCGAACACCGTCGAGGTGCCGCTCTACTTCGGCGACGCCGCCCCGGCCGCCGCCCCCGCTGCTCCCGCGGCGCCCCCCGCGGCGGCGCCCGCCGTACTCACCCCTGCCGCCGGCGACCAGGACGGATCCTCGACGCCGCTGGTGCTGACCAGCGCCGCCCCGGCGGACAACTCGGTGCTCTATGTGTTGATCGCCACCAATCTGCTGTTGGCCGGTGCCGGTCTCTTCCTCGGGCTGACGCGACCTGGTCAGTTCCGTCGTCGGGCGGTGACCCGATGACGGGGCGCAGCACGAAGCGGGGCAGCTCCACCCGCGTGGGGCGCTGGCTCGGGCGGGTCTCGCTGCTCGCCGCGATGGTGATGACGTCGGTGCCGTTGATGGCTTCGCCGGCCGCGGCCGTCGAGCCGATCGGCGGTTGCTGGATCTGGTTCTACGCGCCACCGACGTACGACATCTCCTCGAAGCTGGCCCCGTGGGCGAACCCCGAGGCAGATCCCAAGGGCCCGGCCGACCACACCATCACGTTGTCGCCCTCGGCTCCCCAGCCCGGCAGCAAGGGCACGCTGACCTACTCGTTCAACAAGGGCCCGGAGAACGCCGGACCGTCCGCCCAGGTCAAGGGGGTCTTCTCCTTCTCGGTCAACGGCGGCAAGCCCTTCAGCAAGGAGATCGACTTCGGGTTGATCTCGACCGGGCAGAGCATCCCGGGTACGACGATGGACGTCCCGTTCACGGTCGAGGAAGGTGTCAACGAAGTCGTCTTCGAGGGCGTGAGCTTCCGGGCGGAGTCCTTCAGCGTCGCGATCGAGTGCAATGGGCAGGAGTCCGGCACCGCGAAGAAGAACCCGCGCAGCCACCCCGAACCCACCAACGTCAAGGCGTCGGTGACCAGCTCCGGCTCGTCCACCGGCGGCCCGGACCCCACCGGATCCGGCGATCTCTGCATCCCGTTCGACCTGCCCATCCCCAACCCGCTGCCGTGCGCTGAGCAGAACAACGGCGGCGGCAACGGCGGCGGAGGCGGCAACGGCGGCGGAGGCGGCAGCGGCGGCGGCGGAGGAAACGGCGGCGGCGGCGGAGGCAACGGCGGCGGAGGCGGTGGCACCGGAGGCGGTGGCGCCGGCGGGGGCGGCGGATCGACCTCGTCCGGGGTCAGCGGAGGAACGCCGGCCAAGGGCCCGACCGACTTCGACTGCGTGCTGCAGCCCTTCGAGGCGCCGTTCGACTACACGCCCACGGCCAGCGTGGCGGGCTCTCGCAAGGCGTCCTCCGACCCGGTGTCGCTGCTGGCGAACTTCACCGACCTGCCCGGCATCGCGCCGGTTCCGATCGACGGGCCGATGGAGGTGACGGTCGACCTCACGGTCGGGGGCAAGGACACGAAGGTCAGTGGCGTCGGCGATGTCAACGTCCCGCCCAAGAGTCCGGTTCCGGTCCCGGACCTGACCGGTTCGGTCGCGGCGAGCGGGGACGACCTCCCGGTCGCCGTGCGGGCGTTCACGTTCTACTTCCCCACGTTCGACATCACCGGCAACTGCAAGGCCACCAAGGGTGACCTCGGCACGATGACGGTGGGCTCCGGCTCGTTGGGCGGCGCCGGCGGTGCCGGTGGTGCCTCCGGAGGCAGCACGGGCGGAACGAGCGCGGCCGGGGCGCCCACGGTCGGCACCCCGACCGCCGGAGCTCCCGGAGTCGTCGGCAGCATCTCCCAGGACCTGTCACTGCTCGACGTGCGCATGGAAGGGGCGCGCTCCCTCGCCGAGTTCTTCGGTGCTGCTCCGCGGCGGACGTTGGTCCTGGTGGTGCAGAACGTCGGCGCATCGGCGATCGACAAGCCGTACGTCGCCATGGCCATGGGCCGCGACGACGACCTGACGCCGCAGCCGATGGACGTCCGGGTCGGGGCTCTGCAGCCCCAGCAGACCCAGCGCATCGAGATCCCGATGCAGATGCCCCGGGCCGGCATGGGCACCTACCAGCTGGTCGGGCAGGTCGGGACGACGCAGAACGGCACCTTCGGAACCAGTTCCCAGACCTATCCGTGGGGGCTGTTCCTGCTCAACCTGGTCGCCATCGGCCTGCTGGCGTGGGGGTGGCGCCGGCGTCGGTCGGGCGCCCTCTCGACGGCGGTCGCCACCAGTGCGGAGGGTTCGGACGACTCGAACCGCGATTCCGGACGGTGGGCCGGTCCTCGCGGCAACGACGAGGCGACCATCGACCTGGCGGTCCTGGACCGGTGGTTCGGCCGACCTCGGCGTCGCATCCCGGGTATCGCCTGAGTCCAGGCGCTGACCAGAACCCCGGCACCGCCTGGCACGTTCAGGCGGTGTCGGGGTTCTGTCCGATGGTCTCGAGCGCGGAGCGGAACTCGGCATAGCGCGTGGCGCCGACGTCGCGCGCCAGCCTCTGTTCCACCTCGACCATGGCGCGGTCGGCGGCGTCGCTGATCCGGTCGCCGGCCTCGGTCCGGCGCACCAACCACGCCCGACCGTCCTCCGGGTCCGGCGTACGCAGCACCAAGCCGTCGGTCTCGAGGTGGTCGACGAGCGTGGCGATCGCCTGCTTCGTGACCAGGGCGCGTTCCGCGAGCGCCTGCTGACGGATTCCCCCGGGTGGGATGAGCTGCACGATGCGCAGGCGGCGATGACCGAGCCTGGCGACCTCGTGGTCGATCACCGCGTCGAACTCCCGCGACACCCGCAACAGCACCGACTCGAGCCAGCGGTACAGGTGCTGGGGGAGTGCTGTCTCGTCGCGTTCGGTCACCTGAGGAGACTAGCGGATTAGTCATGGCCCTTGACTAAGTAGTCAACGGCCATGACAATATATTATCTACGAACCGAGAGATGGAGGGTTCCCGTGAGGGTTCTGGTGGTGGGCTGCGGCCTGGTCGGCAAGGAGCTCGCACGCATGCTGCGGGCGAACGGACATGTCGTGGTCGGGACGACCACGACCCCCGGGAAGGTCGGCACGCTTCAGGACGTGTGCGACGAGGTCGTCGTCCTCAAGGGCGGCGACCGCGACAAGGTGCACGCCGCGGCTGCGGACGTGGACGCCGTCGTCGTGCTCGCCGGGCCGGCCGCCGCTCAGGCGATGACGGTCGAACAGCGCCAGCGGACCTACCGCAGCGTGCTCGTCGACACCGCCGAGTCGGTTGCCAGCATCCCCGGCAACCCCTACATCGTGATGCTCTCCTCGCTCTCGGTGTACGGCGACGCCGCCAACCACCTCGACGTCATCGACGAGTCGGCGCCGCTGACCCAGAGCGACGACCCCAGCCCGGCGATGTTCCAGGAGGCCGAGCGCACCTACCGCGCGGCGGCCGCGGACCGCCTCGCGATCCTCCGCAGCGCCGACATCGCCGGTGGCGAGGACCCGCCGGTCATGGACAAGTTGCGGATGGCCCACCAGGTGCTCGGCGGCTCCGTGCCCTTCCACGACGAGGCGCTGTTCTACCGGATCAACGTGCTCGACGTCGCCCGTGCCGTCATCCACATGCTCGAGGGCCGCCACGTCGGCACCTTCAACATGACGCATCCCGAAGTGCCGCCGGCGCTGCAGCCCTACTTCGACACCATGTGCGCGCTGGACGGTCTGCCGCCGCTGGAGTACCGCAACGAGTTGCGCGCCCCCACCAAGCCGGTCTCCGTCGACGCGCTGCTGGCCACCGGCTTCCGGCTCGAACACACCGAGGTCGAGCGGATGCCCGAAGAGGGCGCGGTGGCACCCCCCAGCGCCTTGGCCGACGTCGACCGGACCGGTCGCGAGATCGTCACCGCCGCGTTGGAGCGCATCGTCTCCGACCTCGGCCTGGTCGAGGAGACCGGTCCCGACGGCGCAGCTGCGCTGCCCCTGACCGGTGCCGGCGGTCCTCTGGACGGCAAGTCGATCGGCGCGTTCCGGGTCTTCACCCGCGAGGACGGGGTCCGCGTGGTCTACAGCGTGCTGGCCGTGGACGACTTCGGCATGGACACCCACCAGATCTATGCCTTCACCCCGGCGTCCGGAGCGGTGCCGCACCTGTTCCTCGACACCGCGATCTCGCCCAACACCGACGGCACCTTCCACTTCGGTCTCGACCTGGTGCCGCGGGTCGACCTCGGCGTCAGCCTGGACTACAGCGAGGCCGTCTACGGCCCGGTGGCCGAGGCCCGTGCCGAGGCGCTGGGTCGGCCCGGTGTGATGCCGGTGCCGTCCATCGGTCCGCTCCAGTGGTCGATCCGCTCCCCGTGGATGGTCGCCGCGATCGTGCGCCCCGAGGACCTGCGGGGCCTCGCCGACGTCGTCGACTCCTACGTCGACCAGTGGGTCGAACTGGTCCAGAAGGGTCTGCCCGAGAGCGCCGCTGCGGATGCGGCCGGGGTCGACCTCGCTGCACGCGACGCGCGCAGCCGGGCGGCGATCTTCTCCCCGCGCACCAACCCGGTCTGGGGATTCCTGGACCGCCTGGTCGGCGCCGACGCGGCGCGGGCGATGGTGGACCTGCTCTCCCGGCAGAGCTGAGGGTGCGCTTGCGCACGGGGGGTCGCGGGAGGTCGGACGAGGCCTTCCGCGACGTCCCCCTGCGGGACAACTGGTACCAGGCCAGCTCTTACTGGCCCTCGTCGTTCGCGCTCGTGACCACGGTCGACGAGCACGGCGAGACCAACGTGGCGCCTTACCAGCTGAGCTTCCCGTTCGAGGTGATCGGCGGCCGCTCGCTGCTCCTGATCAGTCGGCAGGGGTCCAACACCGAGCGCAACATCAAGCGCACCGGCGTGTGCTCGTTGAACTACGTCGAGTTCGACCGTCGGGCCCTGAAGAAGATCGTCAGCCTCGGCTACCCCGGTCAGAGCACCGCGGAGAAGAGCGGTGACAACCCGTACACCCTGGTCTCGAGTCCGACCTCGGGGCGGGAGGCCGACGGTCACCGCTTCCCGCACCTCCTGGGCGAGGCGTTCCAGGTCTACGAGTGCTCGTGGGACGTCGACCAGCCGGTGCGGGACGACGGAGCGACGCCGGAGTACTTCGTCCTGCGCATCGAGCACGTGCTGCTCAAGGAGCGGTGGGCGCGCAACCTCGGAGACGAGGCGACGGCCATGCCGCGGATGCCCATCACCTTCGGCTTCCGTGGCGGAACCCAGTTCTGGTTCGCCGAGCTGCGCAAGCCGTTCATGCTGAGGACGCCGACCGACAAGGGGCCGAAGGAGGAGGCGATCCTCTACGAGGCCAACCGGATCGACCCGGACGTCGCCTTCACCCGCGAGGCCTGCCAGCAGCTGACCGGCATCCCGCGCCCCTTCGTGAAGGTCGCGCTGAGGGGGATCATCACGAAGGCCAAGGAGCGGGGCGTCAGCGTCGTCGACGTGGAGTTCGTCGAGCTCGTCAACGCCGAGCGCCAGCGGAGCGGGTCCGCCTAGGCAGACCCGCTCCGGGCGATCAGTCGAGTTCGGCGATCTGGCCCAGGCCGGCGCGTGCGGCGACCAGTTCCTCGACCCGCTCGGCGCCGAGGAACTTCTTCGACAGCTCGTTCATCGGGTCCAGCGTGTAGCCGTAGCGGCGGACCAGGTGGTCGCGCTCGCGCAGGGCGGCACGCTCCTCGACCGGCACGGGCTGGGCGTCGCGCACCCATCCCAGCCAGGTGTCGACGCGCTCGAGCACCGAGCGACGCAGGGTCTCGACCACGTCGTCGGAGCGCTCGGCCATGTAGGAGTTGGCGACCGGCGAGTTGAAGGCCCGCATGTAGGTGCCGTGGCTGACCGACCAGGTGAACCGGTCGTCACCACGCAGGGAGAGGAACGACTGGTTGAGCGGCTCGTAGTAGCGCTCCAGGTAGTCGACGTCCGTCATCAGGTCGCGGCGGGCGACGAAGTCGTTGAAGTGGAAGATCTGGGGCACCGTGCCGAAGACGATCACCAGGTGCGGGACGTCGATGTGCGGCCCGAGCCAGACCTGCAGGTTCATGTCGAGGATCGACGCCTTGCGGTTGCCGATCCACGAGTGCACAAGCCACTCGACCCCGGTGTCGGGGTCCCCGACGTAGGGGTTGAGCGACCCTTCGTACGCGCCGTCGTCGGTGACCCAGTAGTCGAGGCCGGCGCCCGAGGCGTGCGGCACGACCGCCAGCTCTGCGGTGATCCGGTCCTTCGCCTCGCTGAGGATCTCCCAGAACGACGCCCACAGCTCGGAGCTGTCGACGTCGGGGGCCTCGGCCAGGAATTCGTGGATGGTCTTGGTCTGGATGCTTGCACTCACGAACGGCAGCATATTCATATATGATCTATGAATCTAGCCCCGGAGTCGATTTGTCAGGAGTGCCGCCGTGATCGTGGTGATCAGTCAGGCCTGGACCAAGCCGGGCGAGGAGCACGCGCAGGCCTACATCGCACTGAACGGCGAGTTCGGCCGCTTCTTCGCCGAGCACCCCGGCTTCCGCGGCCGGAGGCTGGTGCGGGGCATCGAGGACCCCACCCACTTCACCCACCTGCGCTGGTTCGACAGCGTCGAGAGCTACGAGTCCTGCACCCGGGCCGAGGGGTACGTCGCCCACACCGAGGCGATGTACGAGCACCTGCGCCCCTACGACTCCTACCCGCGCGAGTACGCCGAGGTGGTCCTCGACGAAGCCGGCCAGCACGATCCCGGCCGGCACGATCCCGACGGTCTGCCCGCATGACGACGTACGTCCTGATCCACGGCGCCTTCCGTGGGGGGTGGGCCTGGCAACGGGTCCGTCCGCTGCTGGTCGCGGCCGGTCACCAGGTCTTCGCGCCGAGCCTGCTCGGGTGTGGGGAGCTGGCGGCATGGGCCGACCGGGTGACGGGTCTGGACGTGTGGGTCGACCAGGTCTGTGCCCTCCTCGAGCACGAGGACCTCACCGAGGTGGTGCTGGTCGGGCACAGTCAGGGCGGCGTGATCGCCTCGGCGGTCGCCGCGACCGCGCCTCACCGGATCGCCCACCTGGCCCATCTCGACGCCGGCGTCCCGCAGCCCGGCGAGCGCGCGGTCGACCTCAGCGGTGGCGTCGCCGACCTGCCGCCCCGCGACACCCTGATCCCCGCCCGCCCCCTCGAGGCCACCGGCGACCTGGACACGGCCACGGCCGCCTGGGCGAGCGCCCGCCTGACGCCGGTTCCGTTCGCTCCGTCGCTGGATCCGGCCCCCACTCCGCTCACCCCGGTGCCCGCCCGGTTCGCCTTCTGCGCCCGGACCCCCGCGGGCTACCCGAGCCAGCTCACCCGGGCCCGTTTGGACGCGTCCGGCACGGCGTACGACGTCCTCGACACCCATCACGACGCACCCCTGACCCGGCCCGACCTCGTGGCCCAGTGGCTGGAGCAAGGAGTACCCGCATGAGCGAGCAGCACCAGATCGCCACCGGCTGGCAGGGCCGGTTCTTCGAGGACTTCGAGGTCGGCGCGATCTACCAGCACCCGCTGGGTCGCACGGTCACCGAGACCGACAACACCTGGTTCACGTTGATGACGATGAACACCAACCAGATGCACTTCAACGCCGAGTACGCCGCGCGGTCGGAGTTCGAGCGCCCGCTGGTCGTCTCCACGCTGACGGTGGCGATCGCGGTGGGACAGAGCGTGACCGACCTGACCCAGAACGCCTTCGCGAACCTCGGCTGGGACGACATCAGGATGACCCACCCGGTCTTCGCCGGCGACACCCTCTACAGCGAGTCGATCGTGCTGGAGAAGCGTGAGTCCGGCTCGCGCCCGCACGCCGGGATCGTCACCGTCCGGACCCGGACCCTGAACCAGGACGGAGCAGAGGTGTGCTCCTTCCGGCGCACCTTCTACGTCTACAAGCGCGGCGCCGAGCAGGTCGAGAACCTCTTCCCGGTCGCCCTCAACCCCCTCACCCTGGACTGAGCAGGGAAGACGAGCATGAGGATCACGTTCGGCCCCTGGGGCGAGACGCTGGCCGAGGTCAGCGCGGCCGCACGCGCGGCCGAGGAGGCCGGCGCGGAGGTGGTCTGGCTCCCCGAACTGCACCGCAGCGCCACGGTGTCGGCAGCAGCGGTGGCCCACGCGACGCACTCCGCCGCGGTCGGCACCGCGGTGGCCTTGGCCTTCACCCGCAGCCCGATGGTCACGGCACTGGAAGCGCTGGACCTCGACGAGATCTCCGGCGGTCGGTTGGTGCTGGGCCTGGGAACCGGGGTGCAGCGGCTCAACCAGGACTGGCACCACGCGGACTGGGCGAAGCCCGCCACCCAGCTGCGTGAGACGGTCCGCAACATCCGGGCGTTCTGGGCCGGTTGCACCAGCGGCGACCCCATCGAGCTCGACGGCGAACGAGCGCCGATGCACATCCGTGGCTACCAGCGGCCCTACCCGGTCACCCGCACCGACATCCCGATCTACCTGGCCGCCATGGGTCCGGTGCTGACGCGGCTGGCCGGCGAGATCGCCGAGGGCTGGATCTCGCACGAGCTGACCTCGCCGGCGTTCCTGCGCGAGCAGATCATGCCGGAGCTGACCAGCGGGCTCGAGCGCGGTGGGCGTCCGCGCGAGGCCCTCGACGTCGTCACCTCGACCTGCGTCTCGGTCGATGCCGACCCCGTCGTGGCCCGCCGCCGCAGCGCCGGCATGGTCGGCTTCTACGCCTCGGTGCGGACCTACGCCGACTTCTTCGCCTTCCACGACCTCGCCGACGAGCAGGCTGCCGTCATCGCGGCGTTCCGCGAGGGTCGCACCGCGGCCGCCCTGTCCGCCGCCGTCCCCGATCACATGGTCGAGGCCCTGACCGCCTCCGGTACCCGGGAGCAGGTGGCCGAGCAGATCTC
Organism: Nocardioides sp.; assembly: GCF_041600255.1. Lineage (GTDB taxonomy): Bacteria > Actinomycetota > Actinomycetes > Propionibacteriales > Nocardioidaceae > Nocardioides. The sequence continues at coordinate 21,805 of NZ_JBFIKK010000019.1, forward strand.
GGCGTACGACGGGGTGGCCGACACGATCAAGCTCACCCCGCCCACCCACGGACTCACCCCGGCCGAGGTGCGGGCCGCCCAGCAGGAGCTGATCGCCGTGATCGAGGAGCTCTGCCGATGAAGGACGCCGTGATGAGACCACTGGAAGACATCAGGATCATCGCCGTCGAGCAGTACGGCGCCGGGCCGTTCGGCTCGGTCCACCTGGCCGACCTGGGCGCGGACGTGATCAAGATCGAGGACCCGAGCGTGGGCGGCGACGTCGGCCGCTACGTGCCGCCGTACGCCGAGGGCGAGGACTCGCTCTTCTTCGAGGCCTTCAACCGCAACAAGCGCAGCCTCTCGCTCGACCTGTCCAGCCCGGCCGGGCGGTCGGTCTTCGAGGACCTGGTCCGCACCAGCGACGCCGTCTACAGCAACCTGCGCGGCGACGTCCCGGAGAAGATCGGGATCCGCTACGAGGACCTCAAGCACCTCAACCCGGCGATCGTCTGCTGCTCGTTGACCGGGTTCGGGATGACCGGACCGCGTCGCAAGGAGCCGGGCTACGACTACGTGCTTCAGGCCTTGGCGGGCTGGATGGACCTGACCGGCGACCCCGACGGCCCGCCGGCCAAGTCCGGACTCTCGATGGTCGACTACTCCGGTGGGTTCGTGGCCGCGATCTCGCTGCTCGCCGGCATCCACGCGGCCCGCCGCGACGGGGTCGGCATGGACTGCGACGTGAGCCTCTACGACACCGCGCTCGGACTGTTGACGTACCCGGCGACCTGGCACCTCAACGCCGGGTTCCGCCCGGTCCGGACCCGGCACTCGGCGCACCCGTCCCTGGTCCCCTTCCAGGCCTTCGAGGCCAAGGACGGCTGGCTCGTGGTCGGCTGCGCCAAGGAGAAGTTCTGGGAGCGGCTGGTGGTGGTGCTGGAACGCCCCGAGTGGGGGAGGGACCCACGCTTCGCCACCTTCGCCGACCGGGACCGCAACCGGGACGTGCTGCTCCCGATGCTCGAGGAGCTCTTCCTCACCAGAACCATGGACGAGTGGCTGGAACCCCTGGGGGCGGCGGCGATCCCCTCGGCCCGGGTCAACGACGTCTCGGCGGCCCTGGTGGAGCCGCACACGGCGGCGCGCGACCTGATCGTCGAGACCGAGCACCCGCGGTACGGGACCGTGCGCCAGGTGGCCTCCCCGGTGCGGGTGGGCACCCAGACGCCCGCCTACCGGCGCGCCCCGCTGCGCAACGAGGACGCCGACCACGTGCTGCGCGAGCTCCTCGGCTACGACGACGCCCAGGTCGCGAGCCTGGCGGGAGACGGGGCGTTCGGATGACCGACGACCGCTGGCCGACGTCGAGCGCGTCCCCGACCGCCACCACCGTGCTGGCGGCCTGGGCGCACGACCTCACGCTCGACGCCGTCCCGGTCCAGGTGGGCGACGCCGTGATCCGGCACCTGCTCGACGGGCTCGGCACCGCCGTGGCCGCGGCCCGGCAGGGCCTGGCAGCCCCCTCGCTGCGGGTGGCGGCCGACCTCGGCGGCCCGGCCGAGGCGACCCTGCTCGGCACCGGTGCCAGGGTCTCCGCGCCGGCAGCGGCCCTGGCGACCGGGACCTTGGTCCATGCGCTGGACTTCGACGACACCCATGCCGGTGGGCTCGTGCACGCCACGTCGGTCGTGCTGCCCACCGTGCTCGCGGTGGGTGAACAGGTGGGTGCGAGCGGCGAGGAGTGCCTGGTGGCCGCCGTGGCCGGCTACGAGGCCGTCTGCCGGATCGCCGGCGCGGCGCCGCATGCCTTCCACGCACGGGGCCTGCACGCCACCTCGGTCAGCGGGGTGCTGGCCTCGGCCTTGGTCGCGGCCCGGCTGATGGGCCTGGACCGGGAGACCGCGGTGAACGCGCTGGGGATCGCGGGCAGTCAGGCCGGGGGGCTGCTGGAGTTCCTCGCCACCGGCTCCTCGACCAAGCAGCTGCACCCCGGCCTGGCTGCGCAGTCCGGCATCCTGGCCGCCCGGCTGGCCGCTGCCGGAGCCGACGGTCCCGCCTCGGTCCTGGAGGGCGAGCGAGGGCTGTACGCCGCGCTGGCGGACGCGCGGGTCCCGGCCGGGGCGGTCACCGACGGACTGGGAGAGACCTGGCAGTCGGCCCGGATCACCATCAAGCCCTACCCGTCCTGCCAGCTCATGCATGCCGCCCTCGACGCCGTCAGCGCGACCGTCCCGCTTCCGGTCGGGCCCGACGACGTACGCAGTGTGGCCGTCGAGGTGCACCCGGACAGCGCCGACATCGTGTGCCTGCCCCGCCCGGCCAAGCTCGCGCCACGGACCGTCTACGACGCCAAGTTCTCCCTGCCGTGGAGCCTCGCTGCCCTGCTGGTCGACGGCGTCGTCACGGTCGACACCTACACCGAGGCGGCACTGGCCAGGGATGCGATCCGCCGACTCGCCGAGCGGGTCGAGGTCCGGGTCGTGCACTTCCCCGGGGTCGCGGCCGATACGCCCGGCCGGGTCACCGTGACGTTCCACGACGGTCGCGTCCTGACCGGGGGAGTTCCGCGCAGCGCCGGCGGGCCGGACCGTCCGCTGTCCGAGTCGGCGTTCCTGGCCAAGCTGGCCGGGAACCTCGGCAGCCCGGAGCTCGCCCGGACCCTGGCGGCCGAGGCCGCCGACCTCGCCAAGGCCCCTGACCTGTCCCGACTGCTCGAGCTCACCCAGGAGTCCCTGTCATGACCGACCGTCCCCCGAACGACGTGGTGCTGCCGTCGATCCTGCCCCTCGGGCCCGCGGGCGAGGTGCTCCACCCCGGTGACTTCGTCGCGCAGTACGCCTGGTGCCTGGACCGGGCCGGGGAGCTCCTCGCCGAGCACGGTCTGAGCCTGGCGAACGCGGTCACCACCTACGACTTCTCCACCCCGGCGACCCGCGAGGTCTACCGTCGCACCCACCGCGAGCGCAAGGCGCGCCTCGGCGGAGCCGGCGTCTTCCCCGGGGCCGGCGGGATCCTGCTCGACGACGTGGGACACCCCGAGGCCCTGGTGCGGCTGGAGGTCACCGCTTCGCCCCTGCCGCTGACCGGGGTCAATCCCGGGTGGTCGCGCTACGAGACCCTGACCTACTACCCGGGCGTGCTCGCCGGTCGCACCCTGCACATGAGCGGGTTCGCGGCACTGGACATGGAGACCCAGCAGGCGCTGCACGAGGGCGACCTCCTGGCCCAGGCGCGAACGACGTACGCCGCCATCGTCGAGGTGATCGCCGAGGCCGGCGGCGGGCCCGAGCACCTGACCTCGCTGGTGGAGTACGTCTGCCCCGACGCGCTCGGCCAGGAGCACCTCCTGGACCAGGCGCGGATCGAGGTCTTCGGCCCGGACGCCCCGGCGGCCGAGCGTCACCCCTGCGCCGGGCTGCTGCGCCCGGAGTTCCTCGTCGAGGTCTTCCCGACGGCGGTCCTGCCGTGACCCGCGCCCTGTTGACCGACGAGCTGGCCGCCCTGGTCGGCCGCACCGCGACGTACACCGCTCCCGACCCGCTCGGACGCCCGGCGATCCGCTACTTCGCCACCGCGGTCGGTGACCACAACCCGGTCTACACCGACGACGAGGCGGCCCGTGCGGCCGGCCACGCCGGCGTGGTCGCGCCACCGACGCTGGTCTGCGAGACCAACCAGGTGGTGAACCACCCGCGCGACGAGGACGGCTTCCCCGGCCACGAGTGGGGCATCGAGCTGCCCGGCACCCGGCTGGTGCGCGGCGGCAACGACTACACCTTCCACCAGCCGGTGAGCCCGGACGACGTGCTCACCGTGGTCTGGGAGATCACCGACCTGACCGAGCGCACCACGGGCGCGGGTCAGCCGATGCTGGTGGTCACCTCGAAGGCCACGTTCACCAACCAGCACGGCGATCTGCTGGTCGAGAACGAGGAGACGCTGATCTACCTGGGACAGGCATCATGACCACGCTCACCGTGGGCGACCAGGCGCCGGCTCTCGAGCGCACCATGCACCTGGCCGACATGGTGGCCTACGCGGGCGCGACCTGGGACTGGCACCGGCTGCACTACGACAGTGCCTGGCTGGAGGCCCGAGGCATCCCCGCGCCGGTGGTGGACGGGCAGATGTTCGGTGCCCTGATCGCCCAGCAGCTGCAGGACTGGTGCGGGCCGGACGCTCGCATCGAGCGGTTGCGCTTCCGGTTCAAGAACCTGGTGTACGCCGGCGAGACCGTCTCTTGCGCCGCGACCGTCACCGCCGTCGAGGACGGGGTGGCCACGGTCGAGTGCCGCATCGACGTGCTCGGCGACAACGCCCGGGTCGCCGTCGCGCCCGCGTCGGCCGAGGTGCGTCTGCGGTGAGCCGACCATGAGCGTGGCCATCGTCGGCGCGGCCGAGTGCGACCTGGGGGTCACCGGGCGCTCGGTGCTGGGACTGCAGACCCAGGCCGTCACCCGGGCCCTGGCCGACGCCGGGCTCAGCCTGGCCGACGTCGACGGGATCGCGACGACCGGCGTCGCGCGGTTCTCCGCGACCCAGCTGGCCGACCACCTCGGGGTCGTCCCGACGTGGACCGACTCGACGTTCGCCGGCGGCAGCGCCTTCGAGATGTTCGTGGCGCGCGCGGCGCAGGCCATCGAGGCCGGGCAGTGCTCGACCGTCGTGATCTCCTTCGCCTCCAACCAGCGCTCGGCGCGCAGCCGGTCACTGGGCGGCGTCTTCGAGGCACACACCCCCGAGGCGCAGTTCGAGGCGCCGTACGGGCCGCTCTACCCGGCCTCCTACTACGCGATGGCCGCCGGGGCCTACCTGCACAAGTACGGCGCCACCCGCGAGCAGTTGGCCGAGGTCGCGGTCGCCGCCCGGGAGTGGGCGCTGCTCAACCCGAAGGCCTTCCGGCACGAGGCGGGTCCGCTGACCGCCGCGGACGTGCTGGCCGCTCCGATGCTCTCCACGCCGTTGACCGCCGCGGACTGCTGCCTGGTCACCGACGGCGGGGGCGCGATCGTGTTGACCTCGCTGGCGCGGGCCCGGGACCTGCCCAAGCCGCCGGTGCGGGTGCTCGGCTACGGCGAGGCCACCACCCACACCTCGATGACGACCGTCGACGACCTCACCGTCACCGGGGCGACGATCTCCGGCGCAGCCGCCTTCGCCCGCGCCGGGCTGAGCGTCGCGGACGTCGATGTCGCCCAGGTCTACGACTCGTTCACCATCACCGTGCTGCTCAGCCTGGAGGCGCTCGGCTTCTGCAAGCCCGGCGAAGCGGCCTCCTTCGTCCAGGACGGCCGGATCCGACCGGGTGGCGCACTGCCGCTGGACACCTCCGGCGGGGGCCTCTCCTACTGCCACCCCGGACAGTTCGGGGTGCTGCTGCTGGTCGAGGCCGTCCGTCAACTGCGCGGCGAGTGCGGCGCCCGCCAGGTCGCCGGGGCCGAGGTGGCCCTGGCGCACGGCACCGGCGGCATCCTCTCCACCCACGCCACCGTGCTGCTGGGGGTGGACCGATGAGCGACGCACTGCTGCCGGCTCCGGCCGACGAGATGACCGCGGTCTGGTGGGACGCCACTCGCGAGCGTCGCCTGCTCGTGCAGACCTGCACCGCCTGCGGCCACCGGCAGCACCCGCCGCGTGCGCTGTGCACGGGGTGTGGTTCCACCGAGCACCTCGACCACCTCGAGGCCACCGGCCTGGGCCGGGTCGACGCCTGCACCGTGGTCGAGCGGGCGCCCGCCGAGGGGCTCGCCACGCCGTACGTCCTGGCCCGGGTCCGCCTCGCCGAAGGCGTGATCCTGCTGACCACCGTCGAGACCCCGGCACCCCACGACGTCGCGATCGGCGACCCGGTCCGGCTGACCTGGCGGGCGCTGTCCGACGGTCGCCGCCTGCCCACCTTCGAACCCGCACCTGAGGAGAACCGATGAAGTTCGAGCTCGACGAGGACCAGCGCGAGTTCCGCGCGCTGCTCCGCTCGTTCGTCGACAAGGAGGTCATCCCTGTCGCGCGCGAGTGGGAGCAGTCCGGTCGCTACCCGACCGAGATCGTCAAGGGCATGGCCGCGATGGGGCTCTTCGGCATCACCGTGCCGGAGGAGTACGGCGGTCTCGACCTCGACCCGGTCTCCTTCGCACTCGTCTTCGAGGAGCTCGCCCGCGGCTGGATGGGCATCGCCGGCATTCTCGGCAGCCACTCGCTGGCCTGCCGGATGATCGCGATGCACGGCACCGAGGAGCAGAGGCAGCGCTACCTGCCCGAGCTGGCCACCGGCGTCCGGCGTACCGGGATCGGCCTGACCGAACCCGACGCCGGCACCGACCTGCAGGGCATCCGCACCACGGCGAAGCAGGACGGCGACGACTACGTCGTCAGCGGCACGAAGATGTGGATCACCAACGCCCGCCACGCGAACCCGCTGCCGGTGCTGGTCAAGACCGACCCGTCGGCATCGCCCGCCCACCGGGGCATGTCGGTGCTGCTGGTCGACGCGGACACCCCCGGCTACGAGGTCACCCGGGACATCGGGAAGGTCGGCTACAAGGGCACGGAGTCGTGCGAGGTGCTCCTCGCCCAGGCTCGGGTGCCCGCGGGCCAGTTGCTCGGCGGGGTCGAGGGCAGGGGCATGCAGCAGGTCCTCTCCGCCCTGGAGTGGGGGCGGGTCAACATCGCGGCTCGCTCGGTGGGCATCGCGCAGCGCGCCTACGACGAGGCGCTGGCCTACTCGCGGGAGCGCACGGCGTTCGGACAGCCGATCGCGGACTTCCAGGCGATCCAGCTCAAGCTCGCCACGATGGCGACGAACCTGCAGGCCGCCCGGCTGATGGCCTACTGGGCCGCCGACGCCGTCCGGCAGGGGCGCGCCGATGCCGAGACCGGGATGGCCAAGATCTTCTGCTCCGAGGTCGCTCTCGAAGGCGCGATCGACTCGATGAAGGTGCACGGCGGCTACGGGTTCTCCACCGAGTTCGAGGTGGAGCGGCTCTATCGTGACTCGATCCTGATGAGCATCGGTGAGGGCACCAACGACGTGCTCCGCACCGTGGTCGCCAAGGCTCTCGTGAAGGGGGAGGCTTCCGTTGGCTGACTCACGGCTCGACCAGAAGCTGGCGCGCTCGGCGCTCTACATCCCCGGCGACCAGCTGGACAAACTGGCCAAGGCTCTCGAGCGCGGGGCCGACGAGATCATCGTCGACCTCGAGGACGCGGTGTCGCCGGCCGGCAAGGACCTCGCCCGGCAGGCCGTCCGCGCCTGGCTGCACGCGCTGCCCGACCTCGACGTCGGGGTGTGGGTGCGCGTCAACACCGGTGACCTGCGCGACCTCGACGTGCGCGCGATCGCCGACGCTCCCGCGTTGACCGGGGTCGTGGTGGCCAAGACCGAGACCGCCGAGGAGCTCGTCGAGCTCGACCGGTTGCTCACCTCGCTCGGTTCGACGATCCGGGTCGTGCCGTTGCTGGAGAGCGCGGCCTCGATCCTGCGTGCCTCCGAGATCGCAGCGGCCCCGCGGGTCCAGCGACTCCAGGTGGGCGAGGCCGACCTGCGCGCCGACCTCGGCGTCACCCTGGGGCCGGACGAGCGCGAGCTGCTGCACGTCCGCTCGGCGATCGTGCTCGCGGCGGCCGCAGCCGGGATCGCACCGCCGATCGCGCCTGTCTCGACCAACTTCCGCGACCTCGAGGCCTTCCGCGCCTCCACCGAGGCGATGGCCCGGATGGGTTTCGTCGGACGCGCCTGCATCCACCCGGCTCAGGTGGCGATCGCCAACGAGGTCTTCACCCCGAGTCAGGACGAGATCGCCTCCGCGCTCGACGTCCTCGAACGCCTCGAGGCTGCCGGCTCGGGCATCGCCGTCGATGCCCAGGGCCGCATGCTCGACGAGGCCGTCGCCCGCCAGGCCCGCCGCGTGCTGGCCCTGATCCGCTGATCACCAGCACCTTCCAAGGAGAAGCCATGAGCAAGAACGTCGTCATCACCGGTAGCACCCAGGGCATCGGTCGTGCCCTGGCCCGGGAGTTCGCCCGGCGCGGCCACTCGGTCGTCCTGTCCGGGCGATCCCAGGAGAACGTCGACAAGGCCGTGGCCGAGGTCTCGGCCGACACCACCGGGAAGGTCGTCGGCCACGCCACCGACGTGACGGACCCGACCGGCGTGCAGGGCCTGTGGGACCAGGCGTCCGCCGACCTGGGCAGCGTCGACCTCTGGATCAACAACGCCGGCGTCGCCCACACCACCTCCGACATCGTGGACACCGACGTCGACGACATCCGGACGATGGTCACCACCAACATGCTCGGCACGATCTACGGATCGCAGGTCGCCGTGCGTGGCATGGCGGCGCAGCCCGGCGGCGGTCAGGTCTTCAACATGCTCGGCGGCGGCAGCGACGGCAAGATCCGCCCGAACATGGGCGTCTACTCCGCCACCAAGCGCGGCCTCGACCTCTTCACCCAGGCCCTGGTCAAGGAGACCAAGGACCTCGCCGGCGGCAAGGTCCGGGTCGGTCAGATCCGGCCCGGGCTGTTGATCACCGAAGGCTGGTTGCGCGAGGCGGCGCGGGCTCCCGAGCAGGTCTCCTCGCAGCGCCGGATCCTCAACATCCTGCTCGACGACGTGGACGACGTGGCGCCGTACCTCGTGGAGCGGATGCTCACCTCGACGAAGCCCGGCGACGCCATCGCCTGGCTCACGACGACGCGACTCACCAAGCGCTTCATGACCCCCGGCTTCGCCACGAAGCACGACGTCCTGGCCCGGCACGGGCTGTGAGTCGTCGAGTCGCCCGGGTCTACTTGTAGCGAAAGCGCGCCTGGAGGGCGACCAGGTCTTCATCGGACGAACCCTGGTCGGACAGGTCGAATCCGAACTTCGCCGCGATCTCCACGTGGTCGCGGATCGAGGCGAAGGCCTCGCCGACCCGTTCCTCGTTGTCGAACGGACCGTAGATCTCGGCGGTGTCGAACTGCCTAGCTGGTGGGACGCGCCAGGTAGCGGCCGCCGGGAGTCTCGGTGACGACGCCGTCGGTGACGATCTGCTCGCCACGCAGGAAGACGTCGGTCACGGACGCGGTCATCTCGAAGCCCTCGAGCGGGGAGTACTCCTGCGCCGAGACCGAGTCGGCGGCCCGCACCGTCCACGACTTCTCCAGGTCGACGAGCACGATGTCGGCGTCGAGCCCGACCGCGAGCGCACCCTTCGACCCGCCCAGGCCGTAGCGCCGAGCCGGGTTCGTGGCCGTCAGTCGCGCCACCGCACCGAGCGACAGGCCACGCTTGCAGCCCTCGGTGATCATCCCGGCCAGCAGGTACTCGGCGCCGCCGAAGCCGGACTTGGCCAGGAACACGTCGTCGCGATCGTCGCCGAACTTCTTCTCGTCCTTGCAGCAGGCGTGGTCGGAGACCACCCAGTCGATCTCGCCGGCGAGCACGTGCCCCCAGAGCGCTTCGACGTCCTCACGCGGACGCAGCGGCGGGTTCACCTTGCCGCCGACACCGGCGCCGATGCCGTGGTCCGCCGAGTGGCAGTCGGCGAGCAGGTGGCCGATCGTCACCTCGCGGCGGAAGTCGATGTGCGGGAACGCCCTGGCCATGGTCAGCGCCGCCTCGACCGCGGCCTGCGAGGTCAGGTGCAGCAGGTTGATCGTCGGCAGCCCGGTCGCGTGCGCGAGGTACGACGCGATGCTGACCGCCAGTCCTTCCGAGTGCGGCGGCCGCGACGCGTGGTACGCCTCGAGCCCGGTGAGCGTGCCCTCCTCCTCCACGATCTTGGTGTAGGCGCTCATGATCTCCGCGGTCTCGCAGTGCAGCGAGAGCGAGATGATGTCCGCGAGCTCCGGGTACTGCTGGCGGGCCGCCTCGATGCCGCGCATCACGAACTCGAAGTGCGCGTAGTCGTAGCGCTCGTCGGGCGGAGTCATCAGGAACGACGACTGGTCGTCGCTGCGCCCGTGCAGTCCGTGCGAGCCGTAGAACATGAAGACCTTGAACGACGTCACGCCGTGCTCGGCGACCAGCGCCGGGATCTCGGAGATGTGCTGCTTGCTCATCGGGGCGAGGTGATAGGCGTAGTCGATGACCGCGCGGCCCTCGGTCTGCTCGAGCACCTCCGGGAAGAAGTCGGCGTACGGCCCGCCCTTGTTCAGGTAGTACTGCCCGGTGCGCATGTAGGACAGTGCCGTGGTGACGCCGCCCTGAGCGGACGCCCGGCTCTCGGAGTAGGCGTCGATCGGCAGCGGGTTGTAGATGCCCCAGTGCTGGTGGCCGTCGACGACCCCCGGGAAGGCGACCTTGCCGCCGGCGCTGATCACGCGATCGGCCTGGTCGCGGGGGAGTCCGGCCTCGAGGGCGACGATCCTGCCGTTCTTGACGCCGATGTCGACCGCCACCGGGTCGTCGCTGGCGCCGTCGTGGCCGAGGACGGCGCTCACGTCGGTGAAGATCAGGTCGTAGGTGCTCACGGGGTCTCCTTCAGGTGGCGCAGCGGCTCGAGAACGTCGGCGAGGTCGGTGGCGTGGGACAGGTCGAGGATGTCGCTGCGGACGGCGGTGGCGCCGGCATCGGCGAGGCGACCGGCGACGTTGTCGGTGAACTTCCGGGCGAGCTCGTCGTCGCTCAACGGGCGCTCGGGGCCGCCCCGGTTGGCCAGCACCTCCTCGACCAGTTCGTCGCCGGAGGTGGTGACCACGGTGACGATCGCGGGGAACTGGTGCGGGAAGATCGCGTCGCAGCGTGGATCGGCGGCGACCTCGACCGTGGCCATCAGTGCCCGGCGTGCGGGGTCCTGGGCCAGGTCGTCGGAGTAGTCCTCGAGCCCGACCCCCAGGCCGCCGCCACCGAAGAGTCCGGCGGCCACGGCGTACGGACCGCTGAATTGCGCCTGGTAGCCGGTGACCGGTGTCCGCTTGGTCTCGATCGGCTCGCCGATCGTGCGGATCACGGCGCCGGCGACGCCGATGCGTACCGAGGCGACGTCCTCCGGGCGCACTCCGCGGGCCCGCAGGGCCAGACCGGCGTCGACGATCGCGTGGGTGAAGTGGTTGGCCGGGTAGGGCTTGAAGAAGATCCCCGGAACCGCCCAGGTCTCGCCGAGTCCGTCGGTGACCTGCCCGGCGTCGTACTGCCCGTGCAGCCAGGCCTCGAAGAACCCGAACCGGCCCTCCAGCACGGTCGGCGGCCCGGTGAAGCCACGTCGCGCCAGCTGCGCTGCGGTGACCCCGGCCTGGGCGGCCAGGCCGCAGTGCAGGCGCTTGACGGTGCCGCCGGTGCGGTTGGCCTCGATGATCCCCGAGGCCATCGAAGCGGTCAGGCCGAGCGCGTGCAGGACGCCGTCCTCGTCGGCGCCGTACGCCAGCGAGGCCGCCACGGCAGCGCCCATGGCGCCGGTGATCGACGTCGCGTGCTGACCGTGCTCGAAGAAGACCGAGTTGCCCAGGGCTTCGTCGTAGCCGGCCATCCCGAGGCGGACCGCGACCTCGAGCCCGACGGCGACGGCACGGACCACGGTCTCGCCGGAGGCATGGGCGTGCTCGCCGGCCGCCAACGCGGCGGGAACGACGCAGGCGCTCGGGTGCAGGACCGACGGCAGGTGGGTGTCGTCGTAGTCGAGCGAGTGCGCGAGCACGCCGTTGACCAGCGCGGCCTGGGCGGCCGTGACCCGGTCGGGCAACCCGACGGCGATCGCCTGCGCGTGGCCGCCCTGGTCGAGCACGTGCCCCAGGATCATCGAGCTGGTCTCGAGGCGGTGGGCGGCGACGGCCAGACCGAGGATGTCGAGGGTCCGCTGGCGGACGCTGGTCGCGACCGGCTCGGGCACGCCGTCCCGAGCGGCCCGGACGGCGAAGGCGGCCAGCTGCCGGCCCAGGGTGGGTTCGCTCACCGCTCTGCTCCTGCGCCGACCAGGGCCAACGGCCGCACCGGGGAACCCGTGGCGCCGACCAGCTTCAGCGGGGAGAGCACGAAGAGGAACTCGTGGGCGCCGGCTGCGGCGAGACCTTCGAGGTCCATCGTCTCGATGATGTAGATGCCGTGCTCGACGAGCAGGACGCGGTGTGCCGGCAGCAGTCCGTGACCGGCGCCGGGGGCGAGGCGCTCGTAGGCGATGGTGTCGGCGCCGGTGGCGTGGATGCCGTGGCCGGCCAGCCACGTGGCGCCGGCCTCGCCGACGCCGGGGACACCGTCGGAGAGTCCACGGAACTCGTCGTTGCGACCGGCGTCGAAGTGCTGGCCCCAGCCGCTGCGCACCAGGACGACATCGCCCGTGCGGATCTCCGTACCCTGCCGGGCGACGGTCGCCGCCAGGTCCGCGACGGAGATCTCCTCGCCGGCCTCGAGTCGTTCGACTCCGCGGGTCGCGGGGAC
>NZ_JBFIKK010000020.1:0-33142 GCF_041600255.1 Nocardioides sp.
ACCGCGGCGTGGCGCCCGACGACGTGATGAGGAGATCGGTCATGACCGAGCCGTTCGGCTCGCTCCACCTCGCCCATTCCTCGACCGTCGACCGCGTCGTGGAGGAGCTCCGCCGCGCCATCTTCGACGGCGAGCTGGAGTCGGGGACGCCGTTGCGCGAGGTCGCCCTGGCCGAGTCCCTCGGCGTCTCCCGCCCCACCGTGCGCGAGGCCCTGGCCACCCTGGCCGCCGAGGGCCTGGCCACCCGCGAGCCGAACCGGGGCGTCTCGGTCGCCCGGCCGGACCCCACCTCGATCCACGACGTCTGCCGGGCCCGCGTGGTGCTGGAGATGGCCGGTGTGCACGCCTGGCCCACCGCGTCCACCCAGGCGCGGCTGGCCGTCCGGTCCGCGCTGGACGACTACACGCGGGCCGTGGCCCAGGACGCGTCGTACCAGGTCCTCAACGAGCGTCACCTCGCCTTCCACCTCTCGCTGGTCGGGCTGGCCGGCTCCCCGCGCCTGGTCACGATGGCGGAGAGCCTGTACGCCGAACTGCGCCTCGCGTTGGCCCAGGTGGACCGGGCCAGCCGTGACGCCCCGGAGCAGGCCGGCTCGCACACGCGCCTGGTCCAGCTGCTGGAGAGCGGTGACGTGGCGGCCACCGTCGCCGAGCTCGACCGGCACCTCGCCGACGCCGAGGTCGCGATCCTCGAACGCCTCAGCCTCCGGACGGTCTGAGCGCCTCGGCGGCCACCCGTCGGGGCCTACGATCGATCCATGCGCTTCGTCACCTGGCTGGTCACCAACGCCATCGCCCTTGCGGTCGCCGCCTGGCTCATCGACGGGATCCGCTTCACCGGTCCCCGCGAGGGCACCGCGGAGCTGGAGCACAAGTGGCTCCCGCTGCTGGCGGTCGCCCTGATCCTCGGCCTGGTCACGGCGGTGGTGAAGCCGGTCCTCAAGCTGTTCTCGTTCCCCTTCATCATCCTGACCCTCGGCCTGTTCCTGCTGGTGATCAACGCCGCGATGCTGATGCTGACCGGTGTCCTCGCCGAGCAGCTCGACATCGGGTTCCGGGTGGACGGCTTCTGGACCGCGGTGATCGGCTCGATCGTGATCACGGTGGTCACCTGGCTGGTCGACAGCGTCATCGGCTCGGACGACTAGTGCCCGACCTGCCGGACCTCCCCGCGCCCCGCGGCGACGGCTACCGGATCGAGCTCGTCTGTCTGGGCAACATCTGTCGCTCGCCGATGGCCGACGTGGTGCTGAGCGCCGCCGTCGGCGCCGCCGGCCTCGACGACCGGGTCGCGGTGCGCAGCTCCGGCACGGCCGGCTGGCACGTCGGCAAGGCGATGGATCCGCGCTCGGCGGCCACCCTGACCGCGGCCGGGTACGACGCCGAGCAGCACCGCGCCCGCCAGTTCGACCCCGCCGACCTGGCCCACCTGGACCTGGTGCTCGTGATGGACGCGTCCAACCTGGCCGACGTGGTCTCGACCACCCGAGCTCGCGCCGGCGGCGATCCCGGCGCGGACGGCCGGGTCCGGCTGTTCCGCGACTTCGATCCGGTCGAACCCGGTGGCGAGGTGCCCGACCCGTACTACGGTGGGGACGCCGGCTTCGAGGAGGTGCTCGCCATGGTCGACCGCACGGTCCACCAGCTCGTGCTGCGCCTCACCGACCTGCTCACCCGCGGGACCTCCGCACCGTGACCCGACAACCCCTGGTCGCCCGCCGGGCCGAGGAGCTCCTCGGCTCGTCCGTGGTCGCGACCGCGCCGGTGGCCGGCGGCGACATCTCCACGGCCACCCGACTGCGGCTCAGCGACGGCACCACCGCGCTGATGAAGACCCATCCGCACGCGCCCGCCGACTTCTTCGAGGCCGAGGCCCGGGGGCTGCGCTGGCTCGCCGAGGCCGGCGGGGTCGCGGTGCCCGAACTGCTCGCCCACGACCACGAGTGCCTGATCCTGCGCTGGGTCGAGCCCGGCAAGAACACCGCCGATGCCGCGGCGGCCTTCGGTCGCTCGCTGGCGGTCACCCACGGGGCCGGCGCCCCGTCGTACGGGCTGGTCGAGGACGGCTACATCGGCAAGCTGCCGCTGCCCAACCGGCCCACCGAGACCTGGGCGGAGTTCTACGCCGTACGCCGGGTGCTGCCGTACCTCAAGCTCGCTCGGGACCGGGGCGCCGTGGACGCCGCCCAGGCCGCCGCGATCGAGGCCGTCATCCCGCGCCTGGGCGACCTGGTGCCCGAGGAGCCCCCGGCCCGACTGCACGGCGACCTGTGGAACGGCAACGTGCTGTGGGGCCTGGACGGTCAGGTCTGGGTGATCGACCCGGCCGCCCACGGCGGACACCGCGAGACCGACCTGGCGATGCTCGCCCTCTTCGGGCTGCCGCACCTGCCGCGGGTGCTCGACGCCTACGACGAGGTCGCGCCACTGGCCGAGGGCTGGCAGGACCGCGTCACGCTGCACCAGCTCTTCCCGTTGCTGGTGCACGCCAGCCTCTTCGGGGGCGGCTACGGCGCCCGGGCTGCCACGCTGGCCACCAAGCACACCTGAGCCGCCAGCTCTCAGGACCGGCTCAGGGTCGGCTGGCAGAGTAGGTCCGTGACCACTGAACCCTCCGGCGCCTCCGCGGCCCGTCCCCGGGTGCTGGTCGTCGACGACGACCGCGCCGTGCGGGACTCGCTGCGCCGGTCGCTGGAGTTCAACGGGTACGCCGTCACGCTCGCGGCCGACGGCGCCGAGGCCCTTGCCGGGATCTCCTCCGCCGCGCCCGACGTGGTGATCATGGACGTGATGATGCCCCGGCTCGACGGCCTGGAGACGACGCGTGCACTGCGCGCCGCCGGGCACGACCTGCCGATCCTGGTGCTGACCGCCCGGGACGCGGTGGGCGACCGGGTCGAGGGCCTGGACGCCGGCGCCGACGACTACCTGACCAAGCCGTTCGCCCTGCAGGAGCTGCTGGCCCGGCTGCGCGCCCTGCTGCGGCGGGTGGTGCCGCACGAGCAGAGCGACGAGACGCTGAGCTTCGCCGACCTCTCGATGGACCTGGCCACCCGCGAGGTCCGCCGGGGCAGCCGGGCGATCGAGCTGACCCGGACCGAGTTCAGCCTGCTGGAGATGTTCCTGCGCCGCCCGAGGCGCGTCCTCGACCGGGCCTTCATCCTCGAGGAGGTGTGGGGCTACGACTTCCCGACCACCGCCAACTCGCTCGAGGTGTACGTCGGCTACCTGCGCCGCAAGACCGAGGCCGAGGGCGAGCCCCGGTTGCTGCACACGGTGCGCGGCGTCGGCTACGTGCTGAAGGAGTCATGAGGACGCCCGCGGCCCTCACCCCGGGCGCCTTCGCGCAGTGGCGGGCCCGTCGTTCCCTGGCCAGCCGGGTGACGCTGCTGACCACGATCGCGGTGGGCCTGGCCGTCGCCTTCGTCGCGGTCGGCGCCTTCTGGACGGTGCGGATGCAGATGACCTCCACCCTCGACGAGTCGCTGCTGGACCGCGCCCAGAAGGCCGCCCGCTTCCCGGCGCTCTCGCAGATCACCTCGGACTACGAGCTGCCCTCCTGGGCGTTGGGCGCCGCCGACGTCCGGATCATCTACATCTGGTCCGACCGGCGGGCCCGCACCTTCGACACCGGACCGCTGCTCTCCCTGGGCGCGCCGGAGGTCGCGGTGGCCAACGGCGAGTCGCCGCACTCGATCCGCACCATCTCGGCCGGCAGCATCAACTACCGGGTCGCCACGGTGCCCACCACCGACGGACAGGCGCTGGTGCTCGCCCAGTCGCTCGGCTCGCAGGAGCGGGTGCTGGCTCGACTCGGTGCGGTGATGCTGGTCTTCGGCCTGGCCGGCGTGATCGCGGCCGGGATGGCCGGCTGGGGGGTGGCCCGCAACGGCCTGCGCCCGGTGCGCAAGCTGACGACGGCCGTCGAGGAGATCGCCCGCACCGAGGAGCTCAACCCACTGCCGGTCGAGGGGGACGACGAGATCGCCCGGCTGGCCGGCGCGTTCAACCAGATGCTGACCTCGCTGGACGCCTCCCGCAGCCGCCAGCGCCAGCTGGTCGCCGACGCCGGCCACGAGCTCCGCACACCGCTGACCTCGCTGCGCACGAACCTGGACCTGCTCAGCCAGGTCGACGCCGCCCAGAACGGCACCGACCGGGGTGCCGGGCTCTCCGACACCGCCCGCACCGAGCTGCTCGCCGACGTCCGGGCCCAGATCGAGGAGCTGACCACCCTGATCGGCGACCTGGTCGAGCTGGCCCGCGACGAGCCGATGACGCACGTCGTGGAGACGACCGACCTCTCCGAGGTCGTCGACCGCGCCGTCATCCGGGTGCGGCGCCGAGCCCCCGGGATCACCTTCGACGTGGCGACCGAGCCGTGGTGGGTGCTCGGCGAGCCGACCGCCCTGGAGCGGGCGATCACCAACCTGCTCGACAACGCCGCCAAGTGGAGCCCGCCCGAGGGCCGGGTGACCGTCCGGCTCGCGGCCGGCGAGGTGGTCGTGGACGACGAGGGTCCGGGGATCGCCGCCGAGGACCTGCCGCACGTCTTCGAGCGCTTCTACCGCTCCGAGGAGTCCCGGGCCATGCCCGGCTCCGGGCTGGGGCTGGCGATCGTCCACCAGGTCGCCGGTCGGCACGCGGGCACGGTCACCGCCGACACCTCGCCGTACGGCGGGGCGCGGCTGACGCTGCGCCTGCCGGGCACGCCCGAGCACCCGGCCGAGCACGCCGGGGGGCCTGCGCGCGGGCAGGCACCCGAGTCCACCACCGGGTCCACCACCGGGGCGACCACGCCGAACCCCGACCGGGTCGCGCGATGACGGCCCCCCGGCGCGCCGCGTCGCTGACGGCAGGCCTGGTCTGCCTGCTGCTGACCGGGCTGCTCGCGGGCTGCTCCTCCGAGGCCGACCCCGCCGCGCGCGTGCCCCCCGCGGCCGACCCGACGCCGTCCGGCGACGCTGCGGCCTTCAACCCGTGCGACGGGCTGAGCGCCGAGGAGGTGAGCCGGGCCCTGGAGAGCGACGTCCGCAAGGAGACCGGCAGCGACGCGCTGGCCCGCTGCGCCTTCCTGCCGGTCGTCGAGGGTGGGCCGACCCTCAACGTCACCTACCTGGTCTGGGACGGCTCGCTCGAGGAGGCGTTCGACGCGATGGGCGACCTCGACGGACAGGTCAGCGAGCTCGACCTGCCCCGTGCCGACGCCGCCCGCCTGGTCGTCAACGCCGGCGACGAGGCTGTCCTGGTCACCGGCTTCGTACAGGTCGGCGACGTGATCGAGACCGTCAACGCGATCCAGCTCGCGCCGTACGACGCGGACCGGATGGCCCGGGCAACCACGACCGTGCTGACCCGGCTGGCCCGGGCCGGCGGGCCGTCCTGACCCGACCGCTGCGACCGGTGCTCCGGGCGCCTCAGTCGGCGTCGAAGACCCGCAGCAGCCGCTCGGCCTTCCACCGCGACTCGGCGTACTCCTCGGCGAGGTCGGAGTGGACCGTGATCCCGCCGCCGGTGCCGAGCCGGTAGCGGCCGTCGCCGACCGTCGTCAACGAGCGGATCACCACCCCGAGGTCCGCGCGCCCGTCGGCGGCCAACCACCCGAACGCGCCCGCGTAGACCCCACGCGGCGTGGTCTCCACCGCCTCGATGATCTCCATGGTGCGCAGCTTCGGCGCCCCGGTCATCGATCCCGCCGGGAAGAGCGCGCGCAACGCCTCGACGGACGACACGTCGTCGCGCAGCCGGCCGCGCACGGTCGAGACGAGCTGGTGGACCGTGGCGTAGGACTCGACCTCCATCAGCGCCGGCACCTCGACCGTGCCCGGCTCGCAGACCATGGACAGGTCGTTGCGGAGCAGGTCGACGATCATCAGGTTCTCGCTGCGGAACTTCGGCTCCGCCGCCAGCCGGTCGCGCAGCCGTTCGTCCTTCGCCGGGGTGCTCCCGCGCGGCGTGGTGCCCTTGATCGGCTTCGTCTCCAGGGTCCGGTCGGCCCCGATCGTGGCGTAGCGCTCCGGTGAGGAGCTGAGCAGCCAGGCGCGATGGCCGGGCACGTCGTGCTGCAGGAACCCGGCGTACGGCGCGGGGTTGAGCGCCCGCAGCCGCAGGTACGCCTCGGCCGGCGGGAGCGCGCTGCGGGTCTCGAGGCGGTGGGTCAGGTTGACCTCGTAGGAGTTGCCGGCGTGCAGCTCCTCCTGCACCCGTGCGAAGCCGGCGGCGTACGACGGCGGCGGCCCGCCCGGGTCGGCGGCGGCGCGCCCGGAGCCGACCGCTGCCGCGCCGGCGGAGACCGGTTCGTGGTCGAAGAGCCGGACGTGGCGCGGTCGCATCCACACCGCATCTGGCTGGGCACCGACCGACGGGCGAGCCGCGGGCAGGTCGCTGCGGCACCCGTAGCCCAGGTAGCCGAACCACTGGTCCTCGACCGCACCCCGGGCGAGCTCGGTGGCCAGCACCGCGAAGATGTCGTCGCCGACCACCTCGGCCCGGCCGCCGGCGTGCCGGACCACCTGGCCGGTGGCGGCGGAGTAGGTGAGCGAGACGTCGTCGTCGTCCAACCAGCCGATCAGCGACCGTCGACCCGACCAGTCCCGGGCGCCGCCGCCGTCGAGCCAGAAGCAGCGCCGGTGGGCGGCCGCCACCTCCCGGAAGTGGGCCTCCGGGCCGCTCACGAGAGCTCCAGGAAGTTGCCGACCAGGCGAGCCCCGTGCTCGGAGAGGATCGACTCGGGGTGGAACTGGACGCCCTCCAGCGGCAGCGACTCGTGCCGCACGCCCATCACCACCGGCGTTCCGTCGGAGCCGCGACAGTGGGCCGTCGCGACCAGGCAGGGCGGCAACTCCACCGCGGCCAGCGAGTGGTAGCGGACCGCTCGGAAGCCCTGGGGCAGCCCGCGCAGGACGCCGGCCGCGTCGTGCGCGATCTCGGCGACCTCGCCGTGGGCGGGCGCGATCCGCGCCACCGTCCCGCCGTACGCCGTGACCAGGCCCTGCATCCCCAGGCAGACGCCCAGCACCGGCCGGGCGGCCCGCCGCAGCACCTCGCCGCCGACCGCGAAGTCGGTCGCCCGGTCGGGACGACCCGGGCCGGGCGAGAGCAGCACGTGCGAGTGCCGCAGCACGTCGTCGGCATCGACCTCGTCGTGCTGGACCACGCGCGGCAGCCGGCCGGTCACGGACGCGACGAGGTGGACGAGGTTCCAGGTGTAGGAGTCGTGGTGGTCCACGACGACGACGTCGGGGGCGGCCACCGACTCAGCCTCGGATCCGGAGTGCCGGGAAGAGGTGCGGGTGGGCCCGGAGGAGCTGGGGGGCAGACGCCACCGGGCCCACGACCGCGAAACAGAACACTACGCCTCAGGTCCGGGCTCGGACAGGTCTTTGAGCAAGAGATCGGAGACGAGGTCGTGCAACAGGTCGTAGCCACGCTCGGTCAGGATCGACTCGGCATGGAACTGGATGCCGGCGAAGTGCGGGCCGCGGACCAGGTGGACGTCGCCGGTCTCCGGGTCGGCCTCGACCTCGACGCCCTCGGGGAGCTCGCCGGCTGCCCGGGCCACGAACGTGTTGTAGAAGCCGACCCGCTCGGTGCGGCCCTCGATCGCCACTGGGGACTGCGTGCCCTGGAAGACGATGTCCTTGTAGGCCAGCTCGAGTCCGAGGTGGTGGCAGAGCGCCTGGTGGCCCAGGCAGACCGCGAGGAAGGGCTGCTCGGCCGCCATCAGCGCCGCCACGGCGGCCCGCAGGGTCGCCATCTTCGGGTGGTCGCCCTCCCGGGGATCGCCCGGACCGGGCCCGACGATCACCAGGTCGAAACCGTCCAGGGCGCCCTCGACGTAGTCCTCGTGGCGGACCACGGTGCTGGTCATGCCGAGCACCCGCAGCACGTGGCGCAGCATGTTCACGAAGTCGTCCTCGCCGTCGAGGATGACCGCGCTGCGGCCGGCCAGCCGCGGGTCCGGCGGGGCACCGGCCTGGTCGGTCAGCCAGAAGCGGCTCAGCCGGCGGTTGCGCGCGTTGAGGGCGAGCAGCACGTCCTCGTCGGTCACCAGCTCGGCGACGTTGGTGCTGGGCACCGGCGCCGGGTCGACCAGGCCGAACGCGCTGAGGATGCCGCCCGCCTTCGCGTGCGTCTCGGCCACCTCGTACGCCGCGTCCGAGTCGCGCACCAGGGTCGCGCCGGCCGTCACCGTGAGGGAGCCGTCGAGGCCCACGTCGGCGGTGCGGATCACGATCGGGCTGTCCACGACCGGGCCGCCCCGGGCGTCGCGGCCCAGGATCGCGAGTGCGGCGCCGTAGTAGCCGCGCCCGGTCTTCTCGTACTTCTTGATCAGCCGGCAGGCGTTCTCCACCGGCGAGCCGGTGACGGTGGCGGCGTACATCGTGTCGCGCAGCACCTCGCGCGGGTCACGACTGGTCCGGCCGGCGAGCAGGTACTCGGTGTGCACCAGGCGGCTCATCGGCTTGAGGAACGGGCCGAGCACCTGGCCGCCCTCGTTGCAGATGTCGCACATCATCTTGAGCTCTTCGTCGACGACCATGAAGAGCTCGTAGATCTCCTTCTCGTCGTGCAGGAAGTCCATCAGCTGGGCCTTGGTGTCGCCCAGGGCGGGGATCCGGAAGGTGCCGCTGATCGGGTTCATCCGGACGTCGCCGCCGTGGATCGACACGTGCCGCTCGGGGCTGGCGCCGATCAGGTAGCGGTCGCCGGTGAAGACCACGTAGGTCCAGTACGCGCCACGCTCCCGCTCGAGCAGGCGCTTGAGCACGGTCAGGGCCTTGTCCGGGCCCCAGTCGGCGACCTGGGCGCGGTAGTGCCGCCCGACGACCAGGTTGGCCGCCTCGCCCTGGCCGATCTCGTCGCGGATGATCGCGTCGACCAGCTCGCCGTACGTCGCGT
Source organism: Nocardioides sp. (assembly GCF_041600255.1). Classification (GTDB taxonomy): domain Bacteria; phylum Actinomycetota; class Actinomycetes; order Propionibacteriales; family Nocardioidaceae; genus Nocardioides. The sequence goes on from NZ_JBFIKK010000020.1 coordinate 8,902, forward strand.
CGTCGGTCTCGAAACCGCCGCGGTCGGCGAACTCGATCCCGGTGTCGTCGATCGCGGCGATGATCTCGTCGACGGAGAACTCCAGCTCGGACTCGATGTCCACCACCACGAGGGGCGTGCCGTCGTCGTGGGCCTCGAAGCCGCGCTCGCCGACCTGCCGGAACGGGACCGCCAGCAACCGGTCCGCGATGTGGCCGTCGACCGGCACGCCGTCCTCGAGGGGGACGTCGAGCAGCGAGTCCACCTCGCTGCGACGGCCGCCGATCAGGCCGACCGTGTCCCGGTCACCGGCCCGGGTGGAGCGCCGGATGACCGCCCACGCCTCGCGCTCGCGCAGCGCGTCGAGGGCAGCTCGGGCGGGCACGGGCGCGGAGGACATGGCGAAACCCTACGGCCCGCCGGACGGCTCAGCTCAGGATGGTCAGCAGCTGGGTGGCCCGGGTCAGGACGACGTACAGCGTCGCCCGGCCGGTGACGGACTCCGACTCGATCTCCTCGGGCCGCACGACGACGATCCCGTCGAACTCCAGCCCCTTGGTGTCCAGACCGGTCAGCACCACGATCCGGTCCTCTCCGGACGGGGTGACCGAGGAGTCCACGGCCGCCCGGGCACCGCCGGCGTCGTCGGCGAACTCCGGCCAGGACGCCAGCCAGGCGTTCGCCTCCGAGCGCCGGGCCACGGGCACCACGATGCCGATCGTGCCGCCCACCTCGCCGGCGATCTCGGCGACGGCCGCGCGGGTCGCGGCCTCGAGGTCGGCAACACCCTCCCGGACGACCGGCTCGACCCCGGTGGAGCGCACGGCGGTCGGCAGGTCGGCGTCGAGGCCGACCCGCTCGGCGTACGCCGCGGCGTGGGCGTAGATCTCGGAGGAGTTGCGGTAGTTGGTGGAGAGGTGGAACTCGTGGACCGGCTTGCCCTCGAGCGCCTCGGCCCGGGCGGCGGCGGACTCCTCGGGTACCGGCCAGGAGGACTGCGCCGGGTCCCCGACGATGGTCCAGGAGGCGGTGCGGCCACGACGACCGACCATCCGCCACTGCATCGGCGTGAGGTCCTGCGCCTCGTCGATCAGCACGTGCGCGAAGGGGTCGTCCTCGATCCGGTGCGTGGGCGGGGCCCAGGCCCGGCCGGTGGGGGCGTACTCGCGGTCCGCCGCGGTGAAGAGCTCCTGCATGTCGACGCCGCCCTCGGCCAGGGAGAGCGTGTCGTCGAGGTCGCGCTCGTCCTCGGTCCTGGCCGGCACGTCGCCGAGCGCGTAGCGGATCTCGTCGAGCAGCGGAACGTCCTCGACCGAGAGCGAGTCGTCACCGCTCCAGGACTTCAGCAGCAGGGACTGCTCGTCGTGGGTGAGCAGGCCGTCGGCCACCCGGGAGAGGAACTCGGGCTCACGCATCCAGCCCAGCACCTCCCGGGCCTCCAGGGGCGGCCACCAGGCGGCCGCGAAGTCGACGAAGCGACGCTCGGAGAGCATCTCCTCGTTGAAGGCCTCCCGGCCCCGCTCACGACCCCGCTCACCGCGGACCTGGCGCCACATGGCGTCGAGCAGGGTGTTGGCGACGCGAGTGAGCTGGCGGTTGCGCAGGCCCTGGGACATCAGCTGGCGACGCAGCCGGCCGAGCACCGCGCGGTCCAGCACGATCGTGTCGTCGCGCCAGAAGATCCGGAACTCGCCGGGGCTGCCCGGCGCCTGCTGCCGGGCGGTACGCCGGACGACCTCGGCCATCCGGGCCGAGCCCTTGACGTCGGCGACCGCGGGCTCGTCGTGCCGGCCGGCCTTGACCCCGTCGACGACCTCGCCCAGCGACCGCAGCGCGACCGCGGTCTCGCCCAGCGAAGGCAGCACCCGCTCGATGTAACGCATGAAGACGCCGCTCGGGCCGACCACGAGCACGCCGCCGCGCTCGTAGCGGCGCCGGTCGGTGTAGAGCAGGAAGGCGGCGCGGTGCAGCGCGACCACGGTCTTGCCGGTGCCGGGACCGCCGGAGATCGAGACGACCCCCTTGCCGGGGGCCCGGATCGCCTTGTCCTGCTCGGCCTGGATGGTGGCGACGATCGAGTGCATGGAGCGGTCGCGGGCCCGGGAGAGCTGCGCCATCAGCGCGCCCTCGCCGACGATCGGCAGGTCGGTCTCGGCATCGGCGTCGAGCAGCTCGTCCTCGACCCCGATCACCTTCGGGCCGGTGCAGCGCAGGACGCGGCGCCGTACGACGTTGTGCGGCTCCGCGGCCGTGGCCTGGTAGAAGACGGCGGCCGCGGGGGCCCGCCAGTCGATCAGCAGCGAGTCGCGCTCCTCGTCGCGCAGGCCGATCCGGCCGACGTAGCGGGGCGCGGGGTCCAGTTCGGGCCGCAGGTCGAGCCGGCCGAAGACGAGGCCCTCGTGGGCCGCGTCGAGCTGGGCGATCCGCTTGGCGGCCTGGAAGACCATGGCGTCGCGCTCGACGAGCCCGCCCTCGTGGCCCAGCTTGCCGCGATCGTGTCCCTCACGGGCGAGCTGCTGGGCGGCCTGGGCCGACTGGGCGAGCTGGACGTAGACCTTGTCGACGAAGGCCTGCTCCTGCGCGACCTCGTGCTCGACGAGCTCTTCTGACAACGACGTTCCCCTCAGACTGAACTGGCGCGCGCCGCCGCTGCGGGAGGCAGCGGCGAGTAGAAGAGCCTACCTCCCGAGGAGCGGTGCACCGTCTTCGGCGGCGAGCCCTCCCGTGCTGGTCCGGGTCGGGGGACGCGGCGCTACTTCGTGCGGTTCAGGAAGGCCGCCATCGCCTCGCGCGCGGCGTCGGAGGCGAAGAGCTGGGCACTGAGCACGGCCAGCTCGGAACCGTGCGCGTCGATCCGCTCGACCAGGTCGCGGTTGAGGATCTTCTTCGACTCGCGCAGGCCCTGCTCGGCGCCGGTGGCCAGCGAGGCGCAGACCCGGGCCACCTCGTCGTCGAGGGAGTCGGCGGGCACCGCCTTCGTGACCAGCCCGTACGACGCCGCCTCGGCGCCGGTGAACACCTCGCCGCCCAGGGTGGTCAGCGCGGCGGCACGCGGGTTCATCCGGTGGTGCACGGTCAGCGAGATGATCGCGGCGGCCAGGCCGAGCTTGACCTCGGTCAGCGCGAAGGTGGCGTCCTCGGCGGCGATCGCGATGTCGGAGGCGGCCACGATTCCGATCCCGCCGGCCCGGACGGCGCCGTGCAGGCGAGTCACGACCGGCGTACCCATGGTGGCGATCAGGCGCTGCAGCTCGACGATCCGGCGGGCGCCCTCCTCCATCCCGTCGGCGGAGGCCTCGGACAGGTCGGCGCCGGAGCAGAAGACCTTGCCCTCGGCCCGGATCAGCGCCACCCGGACGGACGGGTCGGCCTCGGCGGCCTCCAGGCCCGCGAAGAGCTCGGTGACGAGCTGGCGGGAGAGCGCGTTGCGGTTGTGCTGGGAGTCGAGCGTGATGGTCGCGACGGCGCCGTCGACGGCGTAGTGGACGAGTTCTGCGTCAGCCATGGCCGTCATCCTGCCGCACGGTGAGACGAATCGGTCCGCGGACCATCCGGATCGGCCATCGCTCCGAAGCACCCTCATGAGGAACCGACTGATCTACGCGACGTTCGGCATTCTGTCCACGCTCGTCGGCGTGGCCCTGGGCCATCTCGTCGCGGCCCTGACCACCCCGGCGGCCTCCCCCGTCCTCGCGGTGGGGTCGAAGGTGATCACGCTGACGCCCACCGCGATGAAGGAGTGGGCGATCCGGCAGTTCGGGGACGCCGACAAGGCGATCCTGATCGGCTCGGTCTTCCTCGGCGTCCTGGTCTTCGCGGCGATCGGCGGGCTGCTGGCCCGGCGCCGCGTCGCGGTGGGCGCCGGGCTGCTGGTCTTCCTGGTCGCGATCGCCGCCTACACCGCGTTGACCCGCTCCGGCGCCGGGATCGTCGACCTGCTGCCGAGCCTGGCGGCCGCCGTCGCCGGCGTCGCCTCGCTGTGGTGGCTCGACCGGCTGGCCCGTCCGCAGCTCGGCGCGCACACGCGGGCCGCCGCTGTCTCGGTTGCCGCTGCCTCGGTTGCCGGAGACTCGGGTGCCGGAGACTCGGTTGCCGGGGACGACGTGAGCGACTCGACGTCGGCGGGGACGTCCGGGGGGACGTCCGGGGCAAGCGCCGGGGTGAGCGCCAGCCGCCGTGGGCTGCTGATCGGCAGCGGCGTCCTCGCCGCGGCCGCCGCCGCCATGGGCGGAGCCGGCCACTGGATCTCGTCGTACCGCACCCGACTGGTCGACATCGCGCTGCCGTCGGCGGCGCGGCCGATTCCGCCGCTGCCGACCGGTCTGGAGAGCAGGGTCCCCGGGATCAGCCCGTTCCAGACGTCGCGGGACAACTTCTACCGGGTGGACACCCGACTGACCCTGCCGATCGTCGACGTGAACAGCTGGACCCTGACCATCGACGGCGACGTCGACCAGGAGGTCACGTTCACGTTCGACGACCTGATGGGGATGGAGCTGATCGAGCGGGACATCACGCTGACGTGTGTCTCCAACGACATCGGCGGCAAGTACGTCGGGTCGGCGCGCTGGCTCGGCGTACGGCTGATGGACCTGCTGGAGATGGCCGGGATCGAGAACACGAAGTCCGACCAGATCCTGAGCACGGACGTGGACGGGATGACGATCGGCACGCCGTACGACCTGGCCACCGACGGCCGGGACGCGATGATCGCGATCGGGATGAACGGCAAGTCCCTGCCGATCGAGCACGGCTTCCCTGCCCGGATGGTGATCCCCGGGTTGTACGGGTTCATCAGCGCGACCAAGTGGATCAGCCGGATCACGCTGACGACGTACGCGGAGACGGACTCGTACTGGACCGAGCGCGACTGGGACACCCGCACCCCGATCAAGATCTCCAGCCGGATCGACACGCCGAAGCCGCTGGCACGGGTCGAGGCCGGGCGCACCACGATCGGCGGTGTGGCGTGGGCGCAGCACCAGGGCGGGATCGCGAAGGTGCAGGTCCGCGTGGACGGCGGCGGCTGGCAGGACGCGCGGCTCGGGCCGACGGCCGGGGAGGACTACTGGCGCCAGTGGTACCTGCCGTGGACGGCCGAGCCGGGTCAGCACAATCTCGCGGTGCGCGCGGTGAACGGTGAGGGCGAGGTGCAGACCGCAGCCCGCGCGACGCCGTTCCCGAACGGTTCGAGCGGCATCCAGGAAGTGGTCGTCACGGTCGTGTGACCCCTCGAGCACGCCCCCCGGCCCGCCTCCCAGCGGCGGTCCGGGGGGCGTTTTCGTGCGTTGAAAGCGACCCGCCGATCCCCTGTAACGCGGGGTTATGGACGCTGAACATGCTGCGGAGGGTGCACTCAGCGACCAGAGGGCCGCGTTAGACGTGTGGGCAGCTCGAACGGCGGGCCGCGACTGGCAGCCGGGCTGTGGCGACGCGGGGATCGACCGGGGTGGGTCAGCAGCGCTCTGTCGGCCGGCTCACCCAGCTGATCTCGCGCTTCCTGGGTGTTGCAATGCCGTGGAAGCGCAGGGATCCCCGGAGATCCGGGGATCCCTGCAGCTGGAAGCTCGCACAGCCGTCGAGCAGGTGCGGCCGGAGATACGCCGCACGCCTGGTGGGTCTGGACGACGAACCGGGCGGCCGACCGACTGCCCCTCGTACGACGCGATCCTGTTCGACGGGCCAGAGCCGGCTGCTTACCCAGCTCTTCTAGCGCTTCCCCGGCGTTGCAACCCCCCGGAAGCGCAGGAATCCCCGGAGATCCGGGGATCCCAGCACCCCAGCACCCCCACCAAGAAAAAGATCGAGAAATCTCCCCCATCCCCAATCCGCCCACCCCGCGGCACCGAACGACAGGTGTAAGCAACAACAACCCGGAAGGTTCCACCATGAAGCTCCAGTCGTTCACCAAGACCACCGGCATCGCCACCGCCGCCATCGCCCTCTCCTTCGGCCTGGCCGCGTGTGGCTCGGACTCCAACGAGGCTGCCTCCTCGGACCAGAGCGAGTCCTCGAAGGCCGCCGCCGACGCCGGCGCCGAGACCTTCGGCCCGGGCTGCTCGGCCATCCCCACCTCCGGTGAGGGCTCGTTCAACGGCATGGCCACCGCCCCGGTCGCCTCCGCCGCGAGCGCCAACCCGCTGCTCACCACCCTGGTCGCCGCGGTGACCGAGGCCGGTCTCGTCGACACCCTGAACTCGGCCGAGGCCCTCACGGTCTTCGCGCCCACCGACGACGCGTTCGCCAAGATCCCGACCAAGACCCTCAACTCGGTCCTGGCCGACAAGGAGACCCTCACGGCGATCCTGACCCACCACGTCATCGGTGGACAGCTGTCCCCCGACGAGCTGGCCGGCGAGCACGAGACCCTGAACGGCGACACCCTCACCGTCGAGGGCTCCGGCGAGAGCTTCACCGTCGCCGGCGACAACGCCGAGGTCCTGTGCGGCAACATCCCCACCGCCAACGCGACCGTGTACGTCATCGACACCGTCCTGATGCCTTCCTGATCGACCTCTCAGGTCGAATAGGCGAGGATCATGTCTGTGGATCCCATCCGGAACGACTCCTCCGGCGTCCCCCGCTCAGCGGGGGCGCCGGAGGCGCCCGACCTCGGCGAACTGCTGAGGGCCTCCGGTCGAGGTGACGAGGCCGCGTTCGCGCGGTTGTACGACGCCACCTCCTCCCGCATCTTCGGCCTCGCCCTGCGCGTGGTCCGGGATCCGGCACAGACAGAGGAGGTCTGCCAGGAAGCCTTCCTGGAGATCTGGAGGACCTCCGCCCGGTACGACCCGGCCAAGGGCAGCGCCCTGGCCTGGATGTTCACGCTGGTGCACCGCAAGGCGGTGGACCGGGTCAGGTCCGCAGAGGCCTCGACCCGGCGCGACACGACGTACCACTCGAAGAACCAGCCGGTGGAGCACGACACCACCGCAGAGGCCGTCCAGGCCTCGTTCGAAGCCCGCCGGGTGCGAACAGCCCTGGACACCCTGACGTCGGTCCAGCGAGAAGCACTCGAGCTGGCCTACTTCGGGGGATACACACACACCGAGGTGGCCAGCATGCTCGATCTACCGGTCGGCACGGCCAAGACCCGGATTCGGGACGGGCTGATCAGACTACGAGACGCGATGGGAGTAGGCGCATGAACGAGATCCACGCACTGAGCGGCGCTTACGCCGTCGACGCGCTCGACGACATCGAGCGGGCCCAGTTCGAGCGGCACCTCACCGAGTGCAGCGAGTGCCAGGCCGAGGTCACCAGCCTCCGGGAAGCGACCGCCCTGCTGGGCGAGGTCGCCCGGACCGAGCCCTCCGCCGACCTGCGCAGCCGCATCCTCGGCGACATCAAGACCGTTCGCCCCCTGCCGCCCCTGCCGGCCCAACTGCCCGCCCAGTCGCCCACGGCGGCTGACGGCACGGACGACGGCACGGCCGAGGGCTCGGACGACGGCCATGCCGACGAGACCGACACCACCCACCAGCCCGGCACCGTCATCGCCCACTCCCGCTCCCACACTCGCTCCGCCTCCCGGACCGAACGGCGCTGGTTGCGCGGCCTGGTGGCCGCCGCGGCCGTGGTCGCCACGATCGGTGTCGGCAGCACGGTCTGGAACCCCTTCGACGGCTCCTCCAACGAGCAGGTGCTCAGTGCCGCCGATCGCGTCCTCGCCGCACCGGACGCGATCACGGTCAGCCACCAGCTCGAGGTCGGCGGCGAGGCGACCGTGGTGGTCTCCAAGTCGCTGAACAAGATGGTCGTGACGACCAAGGACCTGCCGCCGCTGCCCGAGGGCACCGTCTACGAGATGTGGCTGCAGGACGCCGAGGAGGGCATGGTGCCCGCCGGGCTGATGACCGCCAAGGACGCCCAGGTCGTGATCGAGGGCAACGTGGCCAACGCCGTCGGCGCCGGCATCACCGTGGAGCCTGCCGGCGGGTCCCGGGTGCCGACCTCCGAACCGGTCGTCCTGTTCAGTTTCGAGAACGCCTGATGAGCTCCTCGCACACCAGGCGCGTCGCGGTCATCGGATCGGGCGTCGCCGGTCTCACTGCTGCCCACGTGGCCTCCCGATCGGCCCGGGTCACCCTGTTCGAGGCCGACGACCGGCTCGGCGGTCACGCCGACACCCACGTCGTCGACGCCCCGAACGGACCGCTGGCCATCGACACCGGCTTCATCGTGCACAACCGTCGGACCTACCCCACCCTGCTCCGCCTGTTCGCCGAACTCGGGGTGGAGACCCAGGAGTCCGACATGACCATGTCGGTGCGCGACGACGTCACCGGCCTGGAGTGGGCCGGGGCGATGGGCGCCTCCGGGCTCTTCCCGACGCCGCGCAACCTCGCCAGGCCGCGCTACCTGCGGATGCTCACCGAGATCCCCCGCTTCCATGCCCGCGCCCGAGCGGTGCTGGCCGCCGACCCGGCGGCCGGCCAGGACGTCGACGTCACCCTGCGTGACTTCCTGCGCGAGGGCGGCTTCACGCCGTACTTCGTGCGGCACTTCATGGAGCCGGTGGTCGCGGCCGTCTGGTCATGCGACCCGGAGACCTCCCTGGACTACCCGGCGCGCTACCTCTTCGCGTTCCTCTCCCACCACGGGATGCTCAGCATCTTCGGCTCACCGCCGTGGCGCACCGTCACCGGCGGCTCACGGGAGTACGTCGCCCGCCTGGCCGCCGGCCTGGACGACGTCCGCACCGGCACCAAGGTGACCTCGGTGCTCGAGACGGCCACCGGGGTCGAGGTCACCGACGGCAACGGCGCGGTCTCCGGCTTCGACGCCGTCGTGATCGCGACCCACCCGCACCACGCGCTCGGCATGCTCGCCGAGGCCACCGTGCAGCAGCGCGAGGTGCTGGGCGCGATGCCCTACTCCTCGAACACCGCCCTGCTGCACACCGACACCTCGGTGCTGCCGGTGGCCGAGAAGGCACGTTCCTCGTGGAACTTCCGGCGCCCCCCCGAGGACCTGGGCCACGTGATCGTCACCTACGACCTCACCCGGCTGCAGCGACTCGACACCGAGACGCGCTACCTGGTCACCCTCGGCGGCGAGCACCTCGTCGACCCCGCGCTGGTCATCGACCGGATGGAGTACGAGCACCCGCTCTACACCCCCGCCTCGGTGGCCGCCCAGCGGCGGCTCCCGGAGCTCAACACCGAACGGATCGCCTTCGCCGGCGCCTATCACGGGTGGGGCTTCCACGAGGACGGTGCACGCTCGGGCCTGGTCGCCGCGGAGCACCTGGGCCTGGAGTGGCCCGCGACACCTTCGACACCTTCGACGCCTTCGACGCCTTCGACGACCGTGCCCGAGCCCGGGCTCTTCCGGACGACGATCCGCCACGTCCGGCGTACGCCGATGCGGCGCACCTTCACCCATGACGCCCACCTGTGGCTGGTCGACCTCGACCATCTGCCGCACCACGGCATCCTGGGCAGCTTCGAGGCACGCGACCACCTCGGCGAGGAACACCGCTCGATCCGCGGCAACGTCGAGGCCTTCCTGTCGCTGCACGGCGTGGAGCTGGACGGCGGCCGGATCCTGATGGCCGCGAACGCTCGCGCGTTCGGCTACTGCTTCAACCCGATCAGCGTCTTCTGGTGCTTCGACGCCGACGGCCGCCCGGCCGCGACGGTGGTCGAGGTCCACAACACCTACGGCGACCGGCACGCCTACCTCGTCCACCCCGACGAACAGGGCCGGGCCACCACCGAGAAGCAGATGTACGTCTCGCCCTTCCACGGCACCGACGGCCACTACGAGCTCGCGGTACCCGTCCCCGGGGACCGGGTCGAGATCGCCGTCACCCTGCACAGCGACGACGGCGCCGTCTTCAGCGCCTCGCTGTCCGGCACCCGAACCCCCGACCGCGCCTGGCGGGCCGCACCGGCCGCCCTGCGCGGAGCACTGCTCATCCGCGCCCACGGCATCTGGCTGTGGCTGCGCCGACTCCCGATCCGTCCCCGGCCGAAGCATCGCCAGGAAGGTGTGTCATGACCCTCGCTCCCGCGCGTCCCGCCCTCGACAGCTGGCCCGGACTCGCCGGCGTCCCCACCAGCCCCCGCACCGTCGTCTCGGCCACCGTCGCCAAGCGACTCTTCCTGAGCGCCGTCAAGCGCCTCGACGTCACCGTCACGATCGACGGGCCCCGCCCGCGCACCGTCGGCCGGGGCGGACCGCGGATGACCGTGCGCCGGCCCGAGGAGTTCTTCGCCCGGCTCGGTCGCGACCAGCTGATCGGCTTCGGGGAGTCCTACCTGACCGGCGCCTGGGAGGCCGAGGACCTCGGCGCCTTCCTCGGCGTGCTCGCGGCCGAGATCCAGGACCTCGTCCCGCAGCGGCTCCAGCGCCTGCGCGCCGCCGTCGTACGGCGCCCTCCGCGGACCGACCGCAACACCGAGGACAACACCCGCGACAACATCGCGCACCACTACGACCTCTCGAACGACCTCTTCCACCTCTTCCTCGACCCGACGCTGAGTTACTCCTCGGCGCTCTTCGACACCGCCGTCCTCGACCGCGGGAACCACCACCAGGCCACCGTCCCGGTGCCCGGCGGCGACCTCGCCGAGGCCCAGGCCCGCAAGATCGAGCGGCTGCTCGACGAGGCCGGGGTGGGTCAGGGGACCCGGGTCCTCGAGATCGGGACCGGCTGGGGCGAGCTCGCGATCCGGGCCGCTCGCCGCGGGGCGACCGTCCGCTCGGTCACCCTCTCCCGTGAGCAGCAGGCCCTGGCCCGGGCGCGCATCGCCGAGGCCGGCTTCAGCGACCGGGTCGACGTGGATCTGTGCGACTACCGGGCGGTCTCGACCGGTGCCCGCAGCGGCGAGCAGTACGACGCCGTGCTCTCGGTCGAGATGATCGAGGCGGTCGGGCTGGAGTTCTGGCCGATCTACTTCCGGACCATCGACCGGGTGCTCGCGCCCGGCGGCACGGTCGCCATCCAGGCGATCACGATGCCCCACGACCGGATGCTCGCCACGCGGAACACCTACACGTGGATCCACAAGTACATCTTCCCCGGCGGCTTCCTGCCGTCGGTGCGGGCGATCGAGGAGGTCACCCGCGCGCACACCAGCCTGCGCCTGACCGAGCGCCTCTCCTTCGGCCAGCACTACGCCGAGACCCTGCACCAGTGGGACCAGCGCTTCCTGGCCGCCTCCGAGGAGGTCCTCGGGCTCGGCTTCGACGAGACGTTCCTGCGGATGTGGCACTTCTACCTCGAGTACTCCCGGGGTGGGTTCTCCTCGGGCTACCTCGACGTCCAGCAGCTCACCTTCACTCGCGCCGACGCGCGCTGAGCAGGCGTCGCGCACCTCGAGCGCGGGGGCCTCGAGGTGCGCGGCGTCCGACCTGCACGACGTGACGACCGGGACGTGCGAGGGTGGCGACCATGACCGACATCGTGCTGATCCTGCTCACCGGGCTGGCCACCGCCGCCTTCGTGATGACGCTGACCGCGGCGATCTCACGTCACCTGGGGCGGGTCGCCGTCGTCGACATCGCCTGGGGCCTCGGCTTCGTCGCCATCGCGCTGACCACGGCCCTCGCGGGCGACGCCGGTGACGATCGACGGTGGCTGGTGCTCGGCCTCGTCTCCGTGTGGGGGCTGCGGCTGGCCTGGCACATCCGTCGTCGAGCGGTCGGCCACGGCGAGGACCCGCGCTACGAGGCGATGCTGGGCGGTCCCGTCGCCGAGGTCGGCTTCGCGGTCGCGGTGCGCAAGGTGTTCCTGGTCCAGGGCGTGGCGCTCTGGGTGATCTCGCTGCCGGTCCAGGTCGGCGCCGTACGCACCGTCGAGTGGTGGCCCGTGGTCGTCGCCGGGTCGGCGCTGTGGCTGGTGGGCCTGCTCTTCGAGTCGATCGGCGACGCCCAGCTCGCGGCGTACAAGGCCGACCCCGACCGGGGTCCCGTGATGGACCGTGGACTCTGGGCGTGGACCCGGCACCCGAACTATTTCGGCGACGCCTGCGTGTGGTGGGGGATCTGGCTGGTCGGCGGCCTCGCCTCCGGCTGGCTGGTCGGACTGGTGACGGTGATCGCGCCGCTGGCGATGACCTACTTCCTGCTGTTCACGACGGGTGCCCGGCTGCTGGAGAAGACGATGATGCAGCGCGAGGGCTACCCGGCGTACGCCGAGCGGACCTCGTTCTTCTTCCCGCTGCCGCCACGCGGTCGGCACGGCTGAGCGTCCGCCACCACCAGCTGTAACGCGGTGTTCTTGCCGCTGAGTGCCCCTGAGGCGGCGTGTTCAGCGACCATAACCCCGCGTTACAGCGGAAATCGGGGGTCAGTCCTGCTCGGGCTCGGGCTCCGGCTCGGTCGTGCGCTCGCGCTCCCGGCGCGCCTGTTCGTGCCGACGCCGCTGCTCCTCGGCACGTTCGCGCACCTGGCGCAGGAACTCCGCGTCCTTCACCGGGTCCGGCGGCGTCAACCGCCCCGGCTGCTCGTACGACGGGGGCCGGCTCGACGGACGCCGCCGCGACACCCGACGGGTCCCGTCCTGGGGTCGACCGGCGACCAGCCACGCCACCGAACCCACCAGCGGGAAGAACAGCACCACCAAGAGCCAGCCCAGCTTGGGCAGGTTCCGGGTCCTGTCGTCCGAGGTGCTGATCACCTCGACCAGGCAGTAGACCGAGAGTGCGAAGGTCACGACGGCCAGCAGCAGTTGCAGCTTGATCACACCGAGCAGTGTGCGCCCCAGATCGCTGCAACGGAAACATTTCACAGCGCCCCGGGACGTGGGAAACTCGAAGCATGGACGCCGTCGAGGCTGCGTTCCGGGCGCAGCCGAGAGTTGCCTACCTGCCGAGCCGGCATCGCGGCCGGGAGGAGTACGACGGCCCGCTCGAGATCGGCCACGGCCAGACCAACTCCCAGCCACGCACGGTCGCGGCGATGCTCCGTCTCCTCGACGTCCGGCCCGGCCAGCGGGTGCTGGACGTCGGCTCCGGCTCCGGCTGGACGACCGCACTGCTGGCCGAGCTCACCGGCCCCACGGGCAGCGTCCTGGGACTCGAGCTCGAGCCGGACCTGGCCGACTTCGGGGCGGCCAACCTCGCCGCTGCCGACCGCCCCTGGGCGAGGATCGAGCTGGCCGACCCCGCAGTCCTGGGCCGGCCGGACGAGGCGCCGTACGACCGGATCCTGGTCTCCGCCGAGCCCGAGACCCTGCCGATGGAGCTGGTCGAGCAGCTGGCCGCGGACGGTCGGATGGTGATCCCGGTCCGCGGCACGCTCCTGGTCATCGCTCCCGACGAGACCGGGGAGCGCTCGGTCACCGAGCACGGCAGCTACCGGTTCGTACCGCTGCGGTCGAGGATGTCTGACCGGGGTCGGTGATCCGTATGCTTCGGCGGGTGCACCCCCCGCCCCGCCTGGTCACGGCCGACAACTTCCGTGACGTCGCCGGTCCGGGTGCGGGCTACCCGACCACGGACGGCGGCCACGTCCGCCCCGGCGTCCTCTACCGCTCCAACGACCTGCAGCTCAGCGCCGAGGACCTGCTCGTGCTCAGCGGCATGGGGCTGCGGGGCGTGCTGGACCTGCGCACCCGGGACGAGATCGAGGCCCTGCCCGACGCCGTCGTCCCGGGCGCCGGCTGGCACCACTTCGACGTCTCCGGCATCCCCATGGACGACGCCCTGGAGCTCGCGGACCGCGCCGACGCCGAGGCGCTGATGCAGCGGGTCTACCGCGGGTTCGTCGAGGACGTCCGGTCGCGCACCCAGTACGGCGCGTTCCTCACCCATCTGGCCACCCACGACGGCCCGCAACTCTTCCACTGCACCACCGGCAAGGACCGTTCGGGATGGGCGGCCGCCCTGCTCCTGCACGTCGCGGGCGTGGCCGAGGACGTCATCCTGGCCGACTACCTGCTGACCAACGACTACGCCCACGCCACCCGCAACCGGTACCTGACGATGGTGGAGGCCGCCTTCGGCGCCGACCGGGTCGCGGTCTTCGAGCCGCTCTTCGTGGCCGACCCCGGCTACCTCGACACCGCCTACGCCGCCGTCGCCACGTCGTACGGCGACCTGGACGCCTACCTGTCCGCCGGCCTGGGGCTCACCGACGCCGCTCGCGAGCAGCTGCGACGGCGGCTGCGCGGACCCGCCTGAGTCGTCAGTACGGCGGTGGGCCCGACGCGTCCGGCTCGTCGGCGTCGTCGTGGAAACTCACCTCGACGCGCTCGAACCCCTTGTGCCGCATGGCCTCGGCGTAGCCGGTGTAGGCGCGCCGGTCCGCCTCGGTCAGGTCCACGTGGTCGGTGAACGGCGTCAACAGGGCGCGCGGCCAGAGCCGGCGCCCGGTCACCACGTTGATCTCGATGCCGAGCACCGCCATCACCGCGGCGATGTAGATGATGCCGATCAGCCCGAGCACCAGCCCGAAGGTCTGGTTCATCGTGGAGGTCCCGCTGAGCACCCGGGTCGCGTAGAAGGCGCCGCTCCACTGCAGGACCTGCCACATCAGCGCCACCGCGAGCGCACCTGGCGCCGCCCGGCTGACGTGGTGGTGGCGGGCCGCGGCCAACCGGAACAGCCAGGTCAGCACGACCGTGTTGACCAGCACGGTGAGCGCCACGACCAGCCAGCGGATCGTGCCGTCGAAGGCGACCCCGAAGGTCTCGGTCGTGCTGATCAGCGCCGAGACCACCGAGATCGCCACGACCGAGGTACCGGCGAAGATCACCAGCAGGAGGCTCTTGAGCCGCAGCAGGAACGGGTTCGGCCGGCTGTTGCGGGGCACCGACCAGGCCACGTTCATCGCGTTCTGCGAGGCCTGGCCGACGCCCAGGGACCCGTAGACCGCGGCCAGCGCACCCACGACCACCCCGGCGGTCGATCCGCGCAGCCCCTCGGGGCGCCCGAGCTGGTCGCCGATGATCGGGAACTGCCCCAGCGCCGAGTTGAGCACCTGGGCCTCCAGGTCGGGGCGCCCCTGCAGGATGAAGCCGAAGATCGACGAGGCCAGCAGCAGCAGCGGGAAGATCGCGATGAAGGCGTAGTAGGTGATCGTCGCCGCCAGGTAGTTGCCCTGGTCGTCGAAGTACTTGTAGATGACCGCGATCGGCACCCCGAGCACAGGGTGGGACCGTTGCGCCCGATCGGCCCTGGCCACGACTCCCACGTCGCCACGCTAGCGGTCGCGCCCCTCGGCCACCGGGTTCAGTAGGACTTCGGCAGCCCCAGGGAGTGCATCGCGACGAAGTTGAGGATCATCTCGCGACTGATCGGCGCGATCCGGCCGGCACGGGTGGCCACCAGCAGCCCGGCCATGCCGTACTCCTGGGTGATCCCATTGCCACCATGGGTCTGCACCGCTCGGTCGGCCGCGTCGCAGGCGGCCTCGGCGGCGGCGTACTTGGCCATGTTGGCGGCCTCGCCGGCCGCCATGTCGTCGCCGGCGTCGTAGAGCGCCGCGGCCTTCTGGGTCATCAGCCGCGCCAGCTCGATCTCGATGTGCGACTGCGCCAACGGGTGCGCGATCGCCTGGTGCGCACCGATCGGGTCCTTGAAGACGGTCCGCTCCTTGGCGTACGCGGTGGCCCGGTCGAGCGCGAACCGGGCCAGCCCGGTGGCGAACGACGCCGCCAGGATCCGCTCCGGGTTGAGACCCGCGAAGAGCTGCACGAGCCCGGCGTCCTCGTCACCGACCAGGGCGTCGGCCGGCAGCCGGACGTCGTCGATGAAGACCTGGAACTGCGCCTCGGGCGAGACGATCTCCATCGGGATCGGGGTGAACTCGAAGCCGGCCGCGTCCGTGGGCACCACGAACAGGCAGGGCTTGAGCTTGCCGGTTTTCGCATCCTCGGTGCGAGCCACCACCAGGACGTTGTCGGCCTCGTCGAGGCCCGAGATGTAGATCTTGCGACCCTTCAACACCCACTCGTCGCCGTCGCGCTTGGCGGTGGTGGTGATGTTGTGCGAGTTCGTGCCGGCGTCCGGCTCGGTGATCGCGAAGGCCATCGTGCCGGTGCCGTCGGCGATGCCGGGCAGCCACCGGCGCTTCTGCTCCTCGGTGCCGTAGCGGCTGATCACGGTGCCGCAGATCGCCGGGCTCACCACCATCATCAGCAGCGGGCAGCCCTGGGCCGCCAGCTCCTCGCAGACCGCGGCGACGTCCCCGATGCCGCCGCCCCCGCCGCCGTACTCCTCGGGGATGTTGACGCCGAGGTAGCCGTTCTTCCCGATCTCCAGCCACAGGTCGGTGGTCTTGCCCCCGCTGCGCGCCTGCGCGGTGAAGTAGTCGCGGCCGAAGCCCTTGGCGAGCCGGGCCACCTCCCGCCGCAGCGCCCGACGCTCCTCGGACTCGGTGAACGGGACCTGGGTGTCGCTCATGACTCTTCTCCTTCTACTACGGCGAGGACGTCGCCGGACGCCACCTGGGCGCCGGCCCGCACGTCGAGCTGGCTGACCACGCCGGCGTACGGCGCACTCACGGTGTGCTGCATCTTCATGGCTTCCAGCACCAGCACGGTCTGACCGGCGGCGACCTCGTCGCCGACCTCGACCGCGACGCTGACGACCGTGCCGGGCATGGGCGCGAGCAGCGAGCCGCTGGCGATCGCGTCCGCCGGGTCGGTGAACCGCGGCACCCGGGTCAGCCGGACGTGCCCGCCCGGCGAGTCCACGTCGACCACGCCCCCGCTCACCGTCACGTCGTACGTCGTGGCGACGCCGTCGGCGCGCAGCTGCACCCGGTCGCTGCTCGCGGTGAGCACGTCGTACCCGTCGACGCGGTAGCCGTCGCGACCGCCGAACCAGGCGACGGCGAGGCTCTCCTCGACCCCGTCCAGGGCGAACTCGGTCAGCTGGGGCTGGGAGACCACGTTGCGCCAGGCGACCGGCGCTCCGCGCTGGACGGTCCGGGCGGCGCGGCCACGCTCGGCAAGGGCGATCGCGGCGGCCGTCGCGGCCGCCTGCCGGTCGCGCACCGGCGGGTCGATCGAGCGGCCCGCGAGGAACGCGGTGCTGACCTCGCCGGCCAGGAAGCCGGGGTCGCGCAGGATGTCGACGAGCAGGTCCCGGTTGGTGGTGAGCCCGTGGATCCGGCCCCGGGTCAGCGCCCCGGCGAGCCGACGGGCTGCCTGCTCACGGGTCGGCGCCCACGAGATCACCTTGGCGAGCATCGCGTCGTAGTGCGTGGAGACCTCGCTGCCGCTCGTGAAGCCGGAGTCCAGCCGCACCCCCTCGCCCACCGGGATCTCGAAACGGGTCAGCCGACCGCTCTGCGGCTGCCAGTCGGCGGCCGGGTCCTCGGCGTAGAGCCGGACCTCGATCGCGTGCCCCTCGGGTGGGGACTCCACGTTCGGCACCGGGCGGCCCTCGGCCACCGCCAGCTGCAGCTCGACCAGGTCGACACCGTGCACCAGCTCGGTCACCGGGTGCTCGACCTGGAGCCGGGTGTTCATCTCCAGGAACCAGAACCGCGACGTGTCGGCGGCGTCCACCAGGAACTCGACGGTGCCGGCGCCGACGTACGAGATCGCCGCCGCGGCGGCGCGCGCCGCCTCGTGCAGGGCGGTGCGGGTCTGCTCCGAGAGCCCGGGGGCGGGCGACTCCTCGACCACCTTCTGGTGGCGGCGCTGGATCGAGCAGTCCCGCTCGCCCAGCACCAGGACGCCGTCGGCGTGGCCGACGACCTGGACCTCGACGTGCCGCCCGGTCTCGACGTACGGCTCGACGAAGACGGTGCCGTCGCCGAAGGCCGAGAGCGCCTCGGCCCGGGCCTTCTCGATCTCTCCGGGCAGCTCGGCCAGGGTGCGCACGATCCGCATCCCGCGGCCGCCGCCGCCGGCGGAGGCCTTCACCAGCAGCGGCAGGTCGGTCTCGCCTGCGGAGTCGGCGGTGTGGTTGGCCAGCACGGGTACGCCGGCGGCAGCCATCAGCTCCTTGGCCGCGATCTTGGAGCCCATCGACTCGATCGACTCCGGCGCCGGACCCACCCAGGTCAGGCCGGCCTCGATCACCGCCCGGGCGAAGTCGGCGTTCTCGGAGAGGAAGCCGTAGCCGGGGTGGACGGCGTCGGCGCCGCTGCGACGGGCGGCCTCCAGCACCAGGTCGATGCGCAGGTAGGTCTCCGAGGGCGCGTTCCCGGGCAGCGCGACCGCGTGGTCGGCCTCGGCGACGAACGGCAGGCCGGCGTCGGCGTCGGAGTGCACGGCCACGGTCTCGATGCCGAGGGCGCGACAGGTCGCGAAGACCCGGCTGGCGATCTCGCCACGGTTGGCGACGAGGAGTCGGGTGATCGTCATCGGGCTCACATCCTGAAGACGCCGAAGCGGTCGGTGCCGCTGAAGGCTGCGTTGTCGATCACGGAGAGGCAGATGCCCAGGACGGTGCGGGTGTCGCGGGGGTCGATGACGCCGTCGTCGTACAACATCCCGGAGAGGAAGAACGGCAGGCTCTGCTCCTCGACGGAGGCCTCGATGAACGCCTTCATGCCGGCGTCCGCCTCCTCGTCGTACGGCGCCCCCTTGGCCTCGGCGGCCGCGCGGGCGACGATCGAGAGCACGCCGGCGAGCTGGGCCGGACCCATCACGGCCGACTTCGCCGACGGCCAGGTGAACAGGAAGCGCGGGTCGAAGGCGCGCCCGTTCATGCCGTAGTTGCCGGCACCGTACGACGCTCCCATCACCACGCTCAGGTGCGGGACCGTGGAGTTGCTGACCGCGTTGATCATCATCGCGCCGTGCTTGATGATCCCGCCCTGCTCGTACTCCTTGCCGACCATGTAGCCGGTGGTGTTGTGCAGGAACAGCAGCGGCACGTCGATCTGGTTGGCGAGCTGGATGAACTGCGTCGCCTTCTGGGCCTCCTCGGAGAAGAGCACGCCCTGGGCGTTGGCCAGGATCCCGATCGGGCGGCCGTGCAGTCGCGCCCAGCCGGTGACCAGCGAGGTGCCGTAGAGGGGCTTGAACTCGTCGAAGGGCACCGCGTTCTGCTCGCTGGTGCCGTCGCAGATCCGGGCGATCACCTCGCGCGGGTCGAACGGCTCCTTGAGGTCGGTCGGGATCAGGTCGAGCAGGCCGTCGGGGTCGGCGTCCGGCTCGGCGTACGTCTGCTCCGGGGAGGTCCGTTCGGCCTCGGGCCGCGCCTTGCGCCAGTTGAGGCGGGCGACGATCCGGCGGCCGATCCGCAGCGCGTCGCGCTCGTCCTCGGCGAGGTAGTCGGCCAGTCCGGAGGTCCGGGCGTGCATCTCGGCACCGCCCAGGGACTCGTCGTCGGACTCCTCGCCGGTGGCCATCTTCACCAGCGGCGGACCTCCCAGGAAGACCTTGGCCTGCTCGCGCACCATCACGGTGTAGTCGCTCATCCCGGGCACGTAGGCGCCGCCGGCGGTGGAGTTGCCGAAGACAAGCGCCACGGTCGGCGTCTTGGCCGCGGACGACCGGGTGATGTCGCGGAAGAGCCGCCCGCCGGGGATGAAGATCTCCTTCTGGGTGGGCAGGTCCGCGCCGCCGGACTCCACCAGCGACACGGTGGGCAGCCGGTTCTCCTCGGCGATCTGGGAGGCCCGGAAGATCTTCTTGACCGTCCACGGGTTCGAGGCGCCGCCCTTCACCGAGGGGTCGTTCGCGGTGATCATGCACTCGACGCCCTCGATCACCCCGATACCGGTGACCACGCTGGCGCCGACGGTGAAGTCGGACCCCCAGCCGGCCAGCGGCGAGAGCTCGAGGAAGGCCGAGCCCTCGTCGATCAGCAGCTCGATCCGCTCCCGCGGCATCAGCTTGCCGCGGGCGTGGTGCCGGGCCACGGACTTCTCGCCGCCGCCGGCGACCGCCTTGGCCTGCTCGGCATCGAGCTCGGCCAGCTTGGCGAGCATCGCTGCCCGGTTGCCGGCCGGCGCCTGCTCCTGGGGCTGGCTCACGCCTCCAGCACCGCCTTCATCCGTTCCAGCGTGGTGCGCATGCCGCGCTCGTTGGTGCGGCCGCGCAGTGCGCCGAGCAGCGTCCAGTACAGCCGCATCGGCAGCGCCGGCTCGAGCCGGAAGTACTCGGTGACCCGGGTCCCGGCACCGTCGGCCTCGAGCCGGTAGCCCCAGTTGTTGACGGTGACCGAGGCGGTCCCCACGGCGAACTCGAAGAGCTCCTGCGGCACGCACTTGGTCACCGTGCACAGCGACCAGTACGTCGGTCCGACGCCGTTGCGCTTCACGTGGCCGGCGAAGGTCGCACCCACCTCGGGCCCGGTCGACCCGCGGGTCCACTTGGCCTCGAAGGTCTCCGGGGAGAACTCCCCGATCCGGGTCACGTCACTGACCAGGTCCCACACCTCCTCGGGGGTGGCGGCCATGGTCATCGTGACCTCTCCGGTCATCGGTCGCAGCAGCGCCATCAGTGGTCCTCTCGTTCGGTGATCAGCAGGATCGGGATCAAGGGCAGGGTCAGGGGCAGGGTCAAGTGCGGGGTCATCAGGTGTAGCCGAGCAGCTTCGCGGCCAGGTCGGTCAGCACCTCGGTGGCGCCGCCACCGATCGGCAGGATCCGGGCGTCGCGGTAGTGCCGCTCCACCTCGGTGCCGTGCAGGTAGCCGGTGCCGCCGTGCAGCTGGACCGCCTGGTCGCAAACGTACGTCGCGCAGTCGACCGCGGTCTGCTTGGCCAGGCAGGCTTCGGCGATCACGTTCTCGCCGGCGGCGTGCCGGGCCGCGATCTCGCGGGTGTAGGTCCGGGCGACCTCGACCTGTCGACGCATCTCGACCAGCTTGTGCCGGACCACCTGGTTGGCGATCAGCGGCTTGCCGAAGGTCTCGCGCTCGCGACAGTAGGCCGCGGTCAGCTCCAGGGAGCGGTCCGCGATGCCGTAGGCGTGCACGGCCAGCGAGATCCGCTCCACCACGAACTGCTCGGCGATCTGCACGAAGCCGGAGTTCTCGGCGCCGACCAGGTTCGCCACCGGCACCCGGACGTCGACGAAGGCCAGCTGCGCGGTGTCCGAGCAGTGCCAGCCCATCTTGGTCAGGGTGCGGTCGACGGTGAAGCCGGGCGTTCCCTTCTCGATGACGAGCAGGGAGACGCCGGCGTGGCCCGGACCGCCGGTACGGACGGCCGTGGTGACGAAGTCGGCCCGGACGCCGGAGGTGATGAAGGTCTTGGCGCCGTTGACGACGTAGTGGTCGCCGTCGCGGACCGCGGTGGTCCGGATGCCGGCGACGTCCGAGCCGCCGCCGGGCTCGGTGATGGCCAGGGAGCCGATCGTCTCGCCGGCCAGGGTGGGTCGGACGAACCGGTCGACCAGGTCGGCCGAGCCGTTCGCCGCCATGTGCGGCAGCGCGATCCCACCGGTGAAGAGAGCCGCCATCAGCCCGCTCGAGGCACCGGCGGAGAAGCAGCCCTCCTGCATCGCGACCGAGTCGAGCAGGTCGCCGCCCTCGCCGCCGACGTCCTCGGGGAAGGAGATGCCGAGCAGGCCCTGCCGGGCGGCTGCCCGGTGCAGCTCGCGCGGCACGGACTGGGCGTCCTCCCACTCCTGCAGGTGCGGGGCGACCTCGCGGCGGACGAACTCCGCCGCGCTGGCCCGGATCGCGTCGCGCGCCTCGCGGGTGTCGGTCACGGCGGGATCGACGACGGGGTTCACAGCAGCGCCTCCTGGATGTGCACCATCCGGGAACGGGCCCACTCGCCCAGCCCCTTGGCCTGCGGGTCGAAACGGGTCGAGGCGGCGACGCCCTCACCCAGCAGCCCGTGGACCAGCACGTTGACCGCGCCCAGGTTGGGCAGCAGGAAGACCTCGACGTCGAGGTCGGCGGTCTCGGGCAGCAGCTCGCGGATCTTCTTGGGGGTGATCAGCTTGCACAGCCAGGTCACCCGGGCGTCGTACGTCGCGGCGTCGGGGGCGTCGTGGGAGACCCAGAGGCCGAGGTTGGCGTCCCCGCCCTTGTCCCCGGAGCGGGCGTGCACGAAGGTGCCCAGCGGCATCCTGCGGTTGAGCTGGTCGGCCGGCGCCGGGTACGGCGAGGGCCGGGTGCCGGCGTGGCTGTCGACCTGGCTGAACTCGGTGGGGTCGGCGATCCGTTCCCGGCTGCCGTCGGCATGCACGACCGCGTGCTCCACCCGGCCCCGGTCGACGTACGCCGCGCGGTAGACGCCGTACGGCGTGGCCGGTCCGGGCGGGCCGGTCATCGTGAACCCGGGGTAGGAGGCCAGGGCGAGCTCGACCGCCGGGCCGGTGAAGGCCTTGCCGACCGGCTCGGGGGCGGGGTCCTTCACCGTGCAGCGCAGCAGGCAGGAGGCGCCCTCCTCGGTGTCCGCGTCGGGCATCGGCAGCGCGGTCCGGGTCCAGGTGACGCTCTGCGCGCGCAGGGCCGGCGTGAGCTGCTCGCGCACCCAGTCCGCCTTGGCGTCGATGTCGAGGCCGGTGAGCACCAGCTCGACGGTGTTCCGGAACCCGCCCAGCTCGTTGACGCAGACCTTGAGCTGCTCGGGCGGCGCCTCGCCGCGGACACCGCGGATCGCCACCCGGTCGGGCCCGACCTGGCTCAGCTCGACGGTGTCGAGCAGCGTGGTGACGTCGGGGCCCAGGTAGCGCGTGGACTGGATCTCGTAGACCAGCTGGGCGGTCACGGTGTCCCGGGTGACGGCACCGCCGGTGCCGTCCTGCTTGGTGATCACGCAGGAGCCGTCGGCCGCGATCTCGGCGAGCGGGTAGCCCAGCGGCTGCCCGGTGTGCGGCAGCGACCGGAAGCCGGAGAAGTTGCCACCGGTGGCCTGGGTGCCGCACTCCAGGACGTGGCCGGCCACCACCGCGCCGGCCAGCTCGTCGTACGACGTGGGCGACCAGCCGAAGTGGGCGACGGCCGGCCCGAGGACCAGCGAGGCGTCGGTGACCCGGCCGGTGACCACGATGTCGGCGCCGGCGTCCAGCGCGCGTGCGATCCCGAAGCCGCCCAGGTAGGCGTTCGCGGTCAGGGCACCGTCGTACAGGCCGAGCGGGCGCAGGTCGTCGCCCTCGACGTGCGCGATGGCCGGGTCGAGACCCAGGCCGCGGGCGACCTCGCGGAGCCTCTCGGCCAGGCCGGCCGGGTTGAGGCCGCCGGCGTTCGCGACCAGCCTCACACCGTTCTCCAGCGCGGTGCCGAGCGACTCCTCGACCTGGCGCACGAAGGTGCGGGCGTAGCCCAGCGAGGGGTCCTTCATCGTGTCCTTGCCGAGGATCAGCATGGTCAGCTCGGCCAGGTAGTCGCCGGTCAGGACGTCGAGGCCGTGCCCGTCGGCGGAGCCCTCGAGCATCTCGCGCATGGCACTGAGCCGGTCCCCGTAGAAGCCGGAGCAGTTGCCGATCCGGAGCACGCTCATGCGGAGCCTTCTCCGGAGCCGGCGGGCTCGCGGCCGGGTCCCGGCGGGCCGGCGAAGGCCTGGGCGATGCCGAGCCAGCGCTCGGCGTCCTCGCCGACGGCCACCAGGTCGGTGTCGTCGCGGTGCCGACGCTGGGTGACCAGCAGGCAGAAGTCGTACGCCGACCCGGTCACCCGCTGCGCGGCGTCCTCGGGGCCCCAGGTCCAGAGCTCGCCCGAGGGCGCGGTCAGCTCGATCCGGAACTCCTCGGCCGGCGCCTCGAGCTCGTGCACGGAGAAGGCGAAGTTGCGGGTGCGCACCCCGAGGTGGGCCACGTGCTTGATCCGGTCGGTGATCTGGGGCTCGATGCCGAGGGTGTCGTAGACGTCGAGGGCGTGCGCCCAGGTCTCCATGTAGCGCGCGGTGGCCATCGAGGCCGGCGACATCGGCGGACCGAACCACGGCAGCTTCTGGCCCTCGGGGATCGCCCGCAGGGCCACGCCGAGGCCCTCCCGGGCGGCCCCCCAGCGGGCGAGCAGCGCGGCCGGCTTCATCCGGCCGACCTCGAGGGCACCGGCGTCGACGAAGCCCTCGGGGTCGGCGATCGCCTGGAGCACCAGCGCGTCCCAGGCCTCCTTGTCGGTGGCGGCGACAGCGGCCACCTCGTCGGTCCAGAGCAGGTGGCCGATCTGGGTGGAGATGTCCCAACCGGGGGCGGGCGTGGGCGTGGCCCAGGCCTCCTCGTCGAGACCGGAGACCACGCTCCAGAGCTGGTCCCCCTCGGCCTTGAGGTCGGCGAGCAGGGCGTCGAGCAGTTCGGACATCAGGACTCCTGGGTCAGGGCGAGGTCGAGGGTGTCGGCCCATTGGTCGAGGATCCGACCGCGGCGGCGGGCGTCGTCGGTGATGGTGGCCGCGAGGCCGAGGCCGCGGACCAGGTCGAGGGTGGCCTGCACGAGCTCCCGGATG
>NZ_JBFIKK010000021.1:0-32589 GCF_041600255.1 Nocardioides sp.
ACCGTGTTGAGGAAGAAGGCCAGCACGGTCGGGGCGGGGCCGTTGATCGTCATCGAGACGCTGGTGGAGGGCGAGACCAGGTCGAAGCCGTCGTAGAGCGCCTTCATGTCCTCGAGCGTGGCCACCGAGACCCCGGAGGTGCCGACCTTGCCGTAGACGTCGGGGCGGGGGTCGGGGTCGCGGCCGTAGAGCGTGACCGAGTCGAACGCCGTGGACAGCCGGGTGGCCTCGCCGTCGGCGGAGAGCAGCTTGAAGCGGCGGTTGGTGCGGAACGGGTCGCCCTCGCCGGCGAACATCCGGGCCGGGTCCTCGCCGTCGCGCTTGAAGACGAAGACGCCGGCGGTGTAGGGGAAGAAACCGGGCAGGTTCTCCCGGCGCCAGAAGCGGACCAGCTCGCCGTGGTCGGCGAAGCGCGGCAGGGCCACCCGGGGGATCTTGTTGCCGCTGAGCGACTCGCGGGTCAGCTTGGTGTGGATCTCCTTGTCGCGCACGACGACGACCTGCTCGTCGCCCGAGTAGGACTCCACCACCGCGGGCCACCGCTCGATCTGCTGGGCGACCTCGGCGGGCAGCGCGGCGCGCGCCTTCTCCAGCAGACGCTCGACGCCGTCGGTCGCGGCGCCCTCGTCGGCGAGCTCGGCGGAGACCAGTTCGAGGCGCTGGGTACGACGCGCGGCCTCGGCGAGCTCCTCGGTGCGGGCGTGGTAGCCGCGGACGGTCTCGGCGATCTCGGCCAGGTAGCGGACCCGGTCGGTCGGCACGATCTGGCGGATCCCCGAGGAGTGGCGGACGTCGACGCGGGGGAGCGTGCCCTCCGCGACCGGGAGGCCCTTCTCGGCGAGGAGCTCGCGCAGGTGCTGGTAGAGCGCGGTGACGCCGTCGTCGTTGAAGGTGGCCGCCGAGGTGCCGAAGACCGGCATGTCCTCGGGCCGCTGGCCGAACGCCTCGCGGTTGCGGACCAGCTGGCGGGCGACGTCGCGCATCGCGTCCTTGGCGCCGCGGCGCTCGAACTTGTTGATCGCCACGACGTCGGCGAAGTCGAGCATGTCGATCTTCTCCAGCTGCGAGGCCGCACCGAACTCGGGCGTCATCACGTACATGGCGGTGTCGACGAACGGCACGATCGCGGCGTCGCCCTGGCCGATGCCGGGGGTCTCCACGATGACGAGGTCGAAGCCGGCGGCCTTGACGACGTCGATGACGTCGGGCAGGTGGTCGGGCAGCTCGTGGGCGCCGCGGGTGGCGAGGCTGCGGAAGAAGGCGCGATCGCCGTCGAGGGAGTTCATCCGGATCCGGTCGCCGAGCAGCGCGCCGCCGCCGCGGCGACGGGTCGGGTCGACGGCGATCACCGCGACCCGGAGCTTGTCCTGCTGGTCGACGCGGAAGCGTCGTACCAGCTCGTCGGTGAGCGAGGACTTGCCGGAGCCGCCGGTGCCGGTGATGCCGAGGACGGGGGTGCCGCTGGCGGCACTGGCGGAGCGGACCTGGGTGAGCAGGTCGTCGGAGAGCTGGCCCTGCTCGGCGCCGGTGATGGCGCGGGCGACGGCGAGCCGGTCGCCGCTGAGCACGTCGTCGGCGCTGACCTGCTTGCGCTGCCAGAGGTCGAAGTCGCAGTCCTCGACGACGGAGTTGATCATCCCGACCAGGCCCATCCGCTGGCCGTCCTCGGGGGAGAAGATCGTCACGCCGCTCTCGCGCAGGCGGGTGATCTCGTCGTGCACGATGACGCCACCGCCGCCGCCCACGACCCGGATGTGGTCGGCGCCCTGGGCCCGCAGGGACTCGACGAGGTACTCGAAGTACTCGATGTGTCCGCCCTGGTACGACGAGACCGCGACACCCTGGACGTCCTCCTCGAGCGCGGCGTCGACGACCTCCTGGACGGAGCGGTTGTGACCGAGGTGGATGACCTCGGCGCCCTGGCTCTGGAAGATCCGCCGCATGATGTTGATCGAGGCGTCGTGGCCGTCGAAGAGGCTCGAGGCCGTCACCAGTCGGACGGGATGCGCGGGCTTGTGCAGCTCGGTCATGGGAGGCCTTCGCGGAGATAGTTGGACGTCCTACTAACCTGATGATAGGTGCTGGGGCGTGGATTGGAAACTGGCTGGGGGAGGTTCATCACGGTATGCAGACCAACCCGCGCTTCCCATGCTCTGCAGACCAAGGGAAGCGCGGGTTCGGCTGCATACCGTGATGAACCTGCGACTCCTGGGACTAACCGACGAAGTCGCCCGCGTTCGCCCGGAACGTCCGCAACAGGCCGGTCAGCCGGGCCATCTTGTCGGCGTCGATCCCCGGCTTGCCGAACACCTCGCGGTTCAACCCCTCGGTCGCCTGCTCGATCACCGACCGACCCAGCTCGGTGATCCCGGCGAGCACCAGCCGACGGTCGGAGTCATCGCGCCGCCGCTCGACGAACCCCTGCTTCTCCAACCGGTGGACCGCACTCGTCACGCTGGTCGGGTGCACCTGGAGCAGTGAGCCGATCCGGGTCATCGGCATCGCGCCGGCCGACGAGAACGACAGCAGCATCAGCACCTCGTACCGCGCGAACGTCAGGTCGAGCGGGCGCAGCACCGCGTCGATCCGCTCCATCAACAGCTGCTGGACCCGGGTGATCGAGGTGACGAAGGCCATCCCGTCGGCGGCGTCGCCCCAGCCGTGCCGGACCCACTGCTTGTGCGCCTCCCCGATCGGGTCGCGCTCCTTGCTGCTCACGGCACTCCTCGGCTGCGTCACGGCGGAATCCGTGGACGTCCTCAGAGTCTGGCACGGAATGACCGCGGCCTTCGCGGTGTTCAGCCGCCATGACCCATGACGACTCGGGCCGAGTGTCCCTCCTGCTCGGACTGCTCTTCGGCCTCGCCGGAATGGGGTCCTCCTCCGCCGCGATCGCCCTGCCCCTGATGGGCGCCGACCTCGGCGTCAGCGTCGGCGTCGCCGCCTGGACGATCAGCCTCTACGCCCTGATGCTGGCCGTCACCACCGCCGTCTACGGCCGGATCTCCGACCTGGTCGGGATCCGCCTGCCCCTGATGGTGGGCATCGGACTGATGGTCGGCGGCGCGCTCGTCGCAGCGCTCGCCCCGACGTACGGCGTCCTGCTCGTCGCCCGGCTGTTCCAGGGCGCGGGCGCTGCCGCGATCCCGACCCTCGGGGTGGCCGTCCTCTCCGCCCGCTACGAGGGCGCCGACCGTGGCCTGGCCTTCGGCCGACTCGCCGGCACCGCCGCGGCCATCAGCTGCCTCGGCCCGCTCGTCGGAGGCCTGGTCGAGCACGCCTTCGGCTGGCGCGCCGTGATGGCGCTGCCGATCCTGGGGGTCGCGGTGCTGCCGTTCCTGTGGAAGGCCCTGACCGCCGAGGGCACCGGCGCCAAGCTCGACATCCTCGGTGCCGTCCTCGTCGCCGGTACGGCGGCCGGGCTCGTGCTGGTGGTCCAGTCGCCCTCGACCGGCGTCCTCGTCGCCCTGGTCGGCGTCCTGCTCCTCGTGCTCGGTGCCCCCCTGGTCGCACTCCGGGTGCGGCACCGCCCGCACGGGTTCCTCCCGTTGACGGTGATCCGGAACCCGGCCGTGGTCCGCAGCGCGCTTGCTGCAGCTGCCGTACCGGCCGCCTGGTTCGCGCTGCTCATCGCCGTGCCGGCCGTCCTGGTGCGCCACGGCTGGGAGCCGTGGCAGGTGGGGCTGGCACTGGTGCCCAGCGCGGTGGTCGCGCTGTTCGTGCCCCGTTGGACCGGGCCGCTGCTGATCCGGATCGGTGCCCCGTCCTCGCTGGCCGTCTCCGGGGTCATCGCCTCCGTCGCGCTGCTCATCGCGGCTGCGGGAGCAGCCTGGATCTCGGCCCCCGTCCTCGTGCTCGCGGTCGTGCTGGTCACCATCGCCTTCGGCCTCGGCCAGCCGGCGCTCAGCGCCGCGGTCGGGGAGGCCGTCGAGGTCGACGTACGAGGGGTGGCCCTCGGCGTCGCCACGCTGCTCTTCCTGGTCGGCGGGAGCGTCGGCTCCGCGGTGGTGGGCGGGTTCGGCGACGTCGTCGGGATCGCCGTCAGCCTCGCGGGCCTGGCGGTGCTGCCCGTGCTGGGGCTGCTGGCCCTGGCGCCCCAACTGCGGCGCCCGGTCGCCGACGAGGTCGAGCAGACCGCCTGAGCGACCACCTCAGCGCAGCGCCTGCACCAGGTTCCCGATGTCGTCCACCGGGGCGTCGTACCCCGGGAAGTAGGCGCAGACGCGGTCGGCGACGTCACCGAACCGACGGCGGAGCTCGGCCGCGCACTCCTCGGGGGTGCCCCGCACAGCCAGCGTCTCGAGCATCGTGTCGTCGACCAGGGCGGCCATCGCCGCCACGTCGCCCCGCTTGGAGAGCGCGTTGAGCTCCGGCTGCAGCTCCCCCCACCCCTCCACGTCCAGCACCGGGCGGTAGGCCGGCGTCGAGGCGTAGAAGGCCAGCAGGGTCCGCACACCGGCAGAGGCCGCCGCGAGCTGCTCGTCGGTGACGCCCATCGCCACGATCGCCTGGGGGAGCAGGTCGAAGTCCGCACGGGACCGCCCGCTCCGACCCAGCCCGTCGGCCACGGCCGGCAGCGTGCGCTCCCGGAAGTGGCGGTGGCTGTGGAACGGCATCACCAGCAGTCCGTCCGCCACCTCAGCCGCGGTCCGTGTCATCACCGGTCCCAGGGCGCCCATCAGGACGGGCGGTACGCCGTACGGGCTGGGGCCGGGACGGAAGGTCGGCGGCATCAGCGTGTGCCGGGTGAACTCGCCGCGGACGTCGAGCGGCGTGCCGTCCTGCCAGGACTGCAGGATCGCCTTCACCGCCAGGACGATCTCCCGCATCCGGGCCGCCGGACGGTCCCACGTGCTGCCGTAGCGGTTCTCGATGTGGGGGCGGATCTGGGAGCCCAGACCGAGCCGGAACCGGCCCGACGACAGCAGTTGCAGGTCGTACGCCGCGTGGGCGAGGTGGAGGGGGCTGCGGGGCAGTGCGATGGCGACGTTCGTCATCAGGTCGGTCTCGACCGCCGCCGCTGCCTGGCAGAGCGGCAGGAAGACGTCGTGGGGCCCCTCGAACGTGAAGAGCCCGGCCACGCCGGTACCGGCGAGTTCCCGGGCGCGGGCGGCGGCGAGATCGGGACGGGCGTCCAACTGGACGTCGAGCAGCACTGGCGGCTCAGGCGTCCTGGGAGGAGGGCAGCCGGGAGCCGATCGGCGATCCCGTGCGATCGGCCACGACAGCCGTCAACGCGATCAGGATTCCCACGGTCATGGCCAGGTCGAGGACGAGGGCCAGACGGTGCTGGTGGAGGAACTCGTGGACGGCGTGGCTCTGTGCCATCAGCACCTGGACCAGGGACAGGGCGTAGACCGCCGAAATGGTCCCGGCGGTGGCTCCTCCGAGAGCGCCGAGTCGGGCCCAGGCTCCGGTGGACAGGCGCGAGAAGCAGTAGACCGCGACCGCCGCGTAGCCCGCCGTCCGAGCGAGTTGGAGCAGGAGTTGGAGGTAGGCGTCGACGTCGCTCGTCATGGCGCGAGCGTAGGCGAACTCGCCCACGAACGAGCAGGGAACAACGTAGGTTGGGGCCCATGTTGCGCCCTCGGATGCTCGGACCCGCCGTCGTTCTCGCGTTGTTCGTGCCATCCGCGGCAGGGCTGGCTGGGGGAGGGCTGTCCGCGGCGGGAGCGGACGGCGAGACCGGGGTTCGGTCGGCCGATCGGCTTGTCGCGGTTGCCCAGCCGATCGACACCTCGGACAGGGAGGCCGTCGCGAAGGCGTGGCGCACTCGCTGGGATGCGAACCTCTCCCAGAGCGCCGGGTGGACCGGCCGAGTGAAGGGGTGTCGCCCCGGGCGTGACTCGCGCAAGGCGAAGGCGGCGACCCTGGAGTCGGTCAACTTCGCGCGCGCCATGGCCGGGCTCGACCCGGTGCGCTTCTCGAGGAAGCTGTCTGCCCGGGCCCAGAAGGCGGCACTGATCATGGCCGCCAACCGGAGCCTGAGCCACTACCCCCCGAAGAGCTGGAAGTGCTGGACCCAAGTCGGGGCGGCGGCGGCCGGTCGGTCGAACCTGGCGCTCAGTTACCCGCGGATGACCGCCGGTGGGGCGATCAAGCTGTACATGGACGACCCGGGCGCGGGGAACACCGTGGTGGGGCACCGCCGGTGGGTGCTCAACCCGGACGCCGAGGTGATGGGCAGCGGGCTCACGTCCACCACCCACGCCCTGGACGTCTTCGGACCCCAGGACAAGACGAACGCGGACCCTGCCTGGGTGTCGTGGCCCACGCCGGGATGGTTCCCGGCGCCTCTCGAGCCGCGGGGCCGCTGGTCGTTGAGTTCGGGTGACGCCGACACGGATTTCTCCCGCGCCAGCGTGGTGGTCCGACGCGGCGCGAAGCGGCTGCCGGTCACGACGTACAAGCCGCAGAACGGGTACGCGGAGCCGACCCTGGTCTTCGACGTGGACGGGGTCAAGGCGCCCGGCACCTACCGGGTGACGGTCCGTCACATCCGGCACGCGGCGTCAGCGACCCGGAGCTACAAGGTGCGTTTGTTCCAGCCGTGATGGGGTGGGGATTCACTGGTTAACGTGTGAAACACGCACTTCACCCGGATAACTCCCCAGGTGAAGTGCGTGTTTTCTGGGTGCACTCCGGTCGAGTCGGTCAGATTCACTGGTTAACCAGTGATGTGCACAGCCCCCACAACGCCACCGACCCGCCCAAGCATCTCGGACGGGTCGGCGGGTGGAACGAACGAACTACTTGGACTTGCGGGCCCTCGAGGCGGTCTTCGCGCGCTCGTTGGCGTCCAGCACGACCTTGCGGATGCGCACCATGTCCGGGGTGACCTCGACGCACTCGTCGTCGCGGCAGAACTCCAGGCACTGCTCCAGCGACAGGCGCCGCGGCGGGATGAGCTTCTCGAAGTTGTCCGAGGTGGCGGACCGGATGTTGGTCTGCTGCTTCTCCTTGGTGATGTTCACGTCCATGTCGTCGGCACGCGAGTTCTCACCGACGATCATGCCCTCGTAGACCTCGGTCGTCGGCTCGACGAACATGATCCCGCGCTCCTGCAGGTTCGTCATCGCGTACGCCGTGGCCGCACCCTTGCGGTCCGCGACCAGCGAGCCGTTGACCCGCGAGCGGATCTCGCCGGCCCACGGCTCGTAGCCCTCGGAGATGCCGTGGGCGATGCCGGTGCCGCGGGTGTCGGTCAGGAACTCGGTGCGGAAGCCGATCAGGCCACGCGCCGGGACCATGAACTCCATCCGGACCCAGCCGGTGCCGTGGTTGGTCATCTGCTCCATCCGGCCCTTGCGGGTGGCGAGCAGCTCGGTGATCGCGCCGAGGTACTCCTCGGGGGCGTCGATGGTCAGGCGCTCGAACGGCTCGTGCAGCTTGCCGTCGATCTCCTTGGTGACCACCTGCGGCTTGCCGACGGTCAGCTCGAAGCCCTCGCGACGCATCTGCTCCACCAGGATCGCCAGCGCCAGCTCACCGCGGCCCTGCACCTCCCAGGCGTCGGGACGCTCGGTGGGCAGCACCCGGAGCGACACGTTGCCGATGAGCTCCTGGTCGAGGCGGTCCTTGACCAGGCGCGCGGTGACCTTCGAGCCCTTGACCCGGCCGACCAGCGGCGAGGTGTTGGTCCCGATCGTCATCGAGATCGCGGGCTCGTCCACGTGGATCAGTGGCAGGGCGACCGGGTTCTCGACGTCGGCCAGGGTCTCGCCGATGGTGATCTCGGGCATGCCGGCGACCGCCACGATGTCGCCGGGGCCGGCGGACTCGCCGGGCTTGCGCTCGAGGCCCTCGGTGATCAGCAGTTCGGTGATCTTGACGTTCTTGACCGAGCCGTCGCGGCGCATCCAGGCGACCTGCTGGCCCTTCTTCAGGGTGCCCTGGTGGACCCGGACCAGCGCCAGTCGACCGAGGAACGGCGAGGCGTCGAGGTTGGTCACGTGCGCCTGCAGCGGCGCGCCCTCGGTGTACGTCGGGGCGGGGATGGTGTCGAGGATCGTCTTGAACAGCGGCTCGAGGTCGGTGCCCTCGGGCATGGTGCCGTTCTCGGGGCGCTCCAGGCTGGCGATGCCGGCGCGGCCCGAGGCGTAGACGACCGGGAAGTCGAGGGCGTCCTGGCTGTGCGACTCGTCGAGCAGGTCCATGAACAGCTCGTAGGTCTCGTCCACGACCTCGGCGATCCGGGCGTCGCCACGGTCGGTCTTGTTGACCACGAGGATCACCGGCATGTCGGCGTTGAGCGCCTTGCGCAGCACGAACCGGGTCTGCGGCAGCGGACCCTCGGAGGCGTCGACGAGCAGGACGATGCCGTCCACCATCGACAGGCCGCGCTCCACCTCGCCACCGAAGTCGGCGTGGCCGGGGGTGTCGATGATGTTGATGACCATCGGCTTGCCGCCACCGGCAGGACCCTCGTAGTGCACCGCGGTGTTCTTGGCGAGGATCGTGATGCCCTTCTCGCGCTCGAGGTCGCCGGAGTCCATGACTCGCTCGGCGACGCTCTCGGCCTGGTGCTCGGTGAAGGCACCCGCCTGGCGAAGCATGGCATCGACGAGAGTCGTCTTGCCGTGGTCGACGTGCGCGACGATCGCGACGTTGCGCAGATCGCTGCGTTCAGTGTTTCCAGACATGGCGGAGCGGTGCTCACTTTCGGTGGGGAACTCAGCGCATCGTATCGGCGCACTCGCCGATTCCCCTCATCCTGCCTGCGGCCCCAGGACCGCCCCAGCCGCCCCTCAACCACCCCTCAGCCGCCCTCCAGCCGCCCTCCAGCCGCCCCACGAGCACCCCGATCGGGTCTTGTGAACCACCTGATCGTGACGTTGTCTGGAGCGATGACGTCTCGGTTCCTTCCTCCCTATCTCCTGCAGCAGGTGGCCGCTTCGCGAGCCGAAGCCGCCGACACCTGCCTCGCCACCCTGGCGATCGACGAGCGGCTGCGCGCCGAGCGGGCAGCCCGCGCACCGGCCCCGGGCTCGGTGGCCCCGGTCCCCGGTGAGCTGGCCGAGGCCGCCTGGACCGTGCACGACGCCCGCCGGGGCACGACGCTGCCGGGCGATCCGGTACGACGCCCGGGGGACGGCGAGTCCGGCGACGTCGCGGTCGACGAGGCGGCGTACGGGATCGGGGCCACCCTGGCCATGTTCGAGCAGGTCTACGGCCACACGTCGTACGACGGTGCCGGCGCGCCGGTGAGTCTGACGGTGCACTTCGGTCGCGACTACGCCAACGCGTTCTGGGACGGCACCCAGCTGGTCTTCGGTGACGGCGACGGCCGCGTCTTCGAACGGTTCACCAAGCCGGTCGACGTGCTGGGGCACGAGTTCGCCCACGCGTTCACCGAGTACAGCGCCGGCCTGATCTACCGGGGGCAGCCGGGTGCGCTGAACGAGTCGGTCTCCGACGTCTTCGCCGCCTGCCTCAAGCAGCGTCTCCTGGGACAGCGCGCCGAGGAGGGCGACTGGCTGATCGGGGAGGGGCTCTTCGTGCCCGGCATCAACGCCCGAGGGCTGCGCGACATGGCCGCCCCGGGCACGGCGTACGACGACCCGGTGCTGGGCAAGGACCCGCAGGGCGCTCACCTCGACGACTACATCGACACCACCGACGACAACGGCGGAGTGCACCTCAACTCGGGCATCCCCAACCGGGCCTTCCAGCTGGCGGCGACGGCGATCGGCGGGAGCGCCGCCGAGGGAGCCGGAGCGATCTGGTTCGCGACCCTGACCAACGGGTCCGTGCGACCCACCACCGACTTCGCCGGCTTCGCGGCGGCCACCGTGGCGGCCGCGGGCGTCCACGCCGGCGTCGTCCGCGACGCCTGGGCCGAGGTGGGGGTCGCGGTCGCGGCAGCGTCCGGGCGAGGCCAGCGTCGTGCCACCGGATCGGGGCCGGGGTCCGGGGCAGACGCCGAGGAGGCCGACCTGGTCGCGGTGCGCCGCAGTGGCGGGTTCGCCGGGATGGTCGTCGACGGTCAGGTCGACCTGCGCAGCGGTGACGAGCGGGCCGAGGAGCTGCGCGGCCTGGTGGAGCGGATCGACCTGCGCGCTGCCAAGCCGGGGATGCCGCACCCGGACATGTTCGTCTACGCGTTCACGTTGTGCGGCTCGCACCTCGTGGTGCCCGAACAGCACCTGACCGACGACCTGCGCCGCCTGGCCTCGCTCGTGCTCGAGCAGCGTTAGGACCCGGACCGGCCCTCGCGGGCGGTCGGCTCAGGCGAGTGCGCGGTCCAGCGCGGCCGAGACGTGCAGCTGGGTGGCGGGGAAGACCGGCAGCTCGCTGTCGGCCTGGTGCACGAGCAGCTCCAGCTCGGTGCAGCCCAGGATGACGCCGCCGGCGCCGGCGTCCCACAACTCCTCGATCAGCTCGACGATCGCACGCCGCGAGGTGTCGAGCACCTTGCCGTGCACGAGCTCGTCGTAGATGACCCGGTTGATCATCTCGTGGTGCCGTTCGTCGGGGACGAGGACCTCGAGACCGTGACCGGCGATCCGGTCGGTGAAGAAGGAGCGGGACATCGCGAACGTCGTGCCCAGGAAGGCGACCGAGCTCAGCCGCTGCTCGGTGCACGCCTGCGCCACGACGTCGGCCAGGTGCAGCAGCGGGATGTCGACGGCTGCCTCGACCTGCTCCGCGACCCGGTGGAAGGTCGTGGTGCACAGCATCAGGAAGTCCGCGCCGGCGCTCTCGACCCCGCGGGCGGCGCCCGCCAGGATCTCGGCGACGTCGTCCCATCGCTCCTGCTCCTGCAGGGCGGTGACCTCGGCGAAGTTCACCGACGCCATCACGCTCTTGGCCGAGGCCAGCCCGCCGAGGCGTTCCTCGACCCCGGTGTTGAGGCCCTGGTAGTAGACGGCGCTGCTCTCCCAGCTCATCCCGCCGATGAGTCCGATGGTCTGCATGGCCCGCAGTCTGCCACCAGTCCGGGCCCGGCGGGACGGTGCCCGCGGGGTCAGCCGGTGCGGTGCACCTTGTGCTGGGCCGCCTGGGCGCGCGGGCGGATCACCAGCTCGTCGATGTTCACGTGGCTGGGACGGGTGGCGATCCAGGCGATCGCGTCCGCGACGTCCTCGGCCACCAGCGGGTCGGGCACACCGGCGTACACCGCGTCCGCCTTCTCCCGGTCCCCGTCGAAGCGCACCAGGGAGAACTCGTCGGTGCGCACCATCCCCGGCGCGACCTCCGAGACCCGGATCGGTTCGCCGCAGAGCTCGAGGCGCAGGGTCTCGGTGACCACCTGGGTGCCGTGCTTGGCCGCGGTGTAGCCGCCGGCGCCTTCGTAGGCGATCCGGCCGGCCGTCGAGCCGACGTTCACGATCAGGCCGTCCCCACTGGCACGCAGGGCCGGCAGCAGGGCCTGGGTGACGTGCAGGACGCCGAGCACGTTCACCTCGTACATCGCCCGCCACTGATCCGGGTCGGCGGACTCCACGGGCGAGGAGCCGAAGGCGCCGCCGGCGTTGTTGACCAGCACGTGCAGATCCTCGCCGACCTCGTGGGCCAGCGCGAGCACGGAGTCGGACGAGGTGACGTCGCAGGTGACGGCCACCCCGTCGATCTCGGCGGCCAGCGCCTGGATCCGGTCCCGTCGGCGGGCGGCGCAGACGACCCGGAAGCCGGCTGCGGCGAGAGCCCGCGCGGTGGCCGCGCCGATCCCGCTGCTGGCTCCGGTCACGACGGCGGTACGGCGAGTGGTCATGGTCACGATTCTGCCGGGTCGAGGGTGGCGGGTCCGCTCTGGTGGCACACTCGGAGGTCGACGATCCCCCGCGTCCTGTGTCTGGAGTGTCATGTCCCTGCCCCTGTTCGCCCGCCTGACCGGTCTCGTCGGCGGCCTGCTCTGGCTGCTGCGACTCGTCCTGGACCTCGCCGGCACCCAGGCGGGGGAGGGCGTGCTGCGCCCGGCCGGGTTCGTCCTGCTCGGGCTGGCCCTGGCGGCGGCAGGCGCCCTGCTGGTGAGCAGCAGTGCCGCGTGGCTGCGCGTGATCGTGGCGGTCGCGTTCCCGCTGCTGGTCTGGTCGGTGCTGGAGGTGATCGCCCCGGCGACGGACGCCGTGCTGGTGCACGGCATCACCGGCGTGGTCGCCATCACGCTGGCGCTGCGTGGCGCCCGGCGGACGAGGTCGGCGCCCGCACGGTCGCGCCGGGTGCGGCACGCCGGAGCGCACGCCCGCTGAGCCGGCGTACGCCGCAGGTTTCGATGCCCGGGAATCATGGGCAGGTGTCCGGGGTTCTTGCTCTGGCGGAACATGTCGACGGAAGGGACCACGTGGAGGTCAACGGACGCCCCGCGAGGCAGCCGGTGAGGCGTCTGGCGATGATCAGCCTGCACACGTCCCCGCTCGACCAGCCCGGGGTCGGCGATGCCGGCGGCATGAACGTCTACGTCCTCGAGCTCTCCCGGCGTCTGGCCCTGCAGGGCATCGAGGTCGACATCTTCACCCGCGCCACGAGTTCCGCGCTGCCGCCGGTCGTGCAGGTGGCCGACGGGGTCCAGGTGCGCCACATCCACGCCGGGCCGTTCGAGGGGCTGACCAAGTCCGAGCTGCCCGGGCAACTGTGCGTCTTCGCCCGCGAGGTGCTGCGTGCCGAGGCCGGCGAGCCGGTCGGCCACTACGACGCCGTGCACTCGCACTACTGGCTCTCCGGTCAGGTGGGGGCGCTGGCCCGGGACCGGTGGGGCGTGCCGCTGGTGCACACCATGCACACGATGGCGATGGTCAAGAACGAGGCCCTCGCCGAGGGCGACGCCCCCGAGCCGGCCGCCCGGATCATCGGGGAGCAGCAGGTGGTCGAGGCGGCCGACATGCTGATCGCCAACACCGACATCGAGGCCAAGCAGCTCATCAACCTCTACGACGCCGACTCCTCCCGGGTGGAGGTCGTGCACCCCGGGGTGGACCTGTCGGTCTTCCGGCCCCTCGACCGGACCCAAGCGCGCCGTGAGCTCGGACTGCCGGTCGACGCGCACGTGCTGATGTTCGCGGGCCGGATCCAGCCCCTCAAGGCTCCCGACGTCCTGCTCCGCGCGGTCGCCGACCTGTTGCGCCGTACGCCGGAGCTGCGCACCAAGGTGGTCGTCCCGATCGTGGGCGGGCCCTCCGGGTCCGGCCTCGAGCACCCCGAGGCGCTCGACGTCCTCGCCCGTGAGCTGGGGATCCTGGACGTGGTCCGGTTCGTGCCACCGGTGGCCCAGTCCGAGCTGGCCACGTGGTACTCGGCGGCCACGCTGGTCGCCGTCCCGTCGTACAACGAGTCGTTCGGACTGGTCGCCGTCGAGGCGCAGGCGGCCGGCACCCCGGTGCTCGCAGCCGCCGTCGGTGGCCTGACCACGGTCGTTCGGGACGGTCACAGCGGGCTGCTGGTGGAGGGCCATGACCCGGTCGACTGGTCCGCGGCGTTGGAGCGTGTGATCAGCGACGCCGACCTGCGGGTCCGGCTGGAGGCCGGTGCCCTCGCCCACGCCCGTGAGTTCGCCTGGGAGCGTACGGCGAGTCGCACCCTCGAGGTCTACGAGCAGGCCCGCGCCGGCATGCGAGAGTCGGTCCCATGACCGACGCGCAGGCCCAGGTGGTGCGCGACCACCTCACCGCCAACGACATCGACTTCGACGAGAGCACCGACGGTGTCTTCTCCTTCTCGCTGCCCGGCGAGAAGAAGCTGCAGACCGCCGTCCGCCTGGACGTCGGCCCGCACGCCGTCGGGGTGCATGCCTTCGTCTGTCGCAAGCCCGACGAGAACCACGAACGCGTCTACCGCTGGCTGCTCGAGCGCAACCTGAAGACCTATGCGGTCTCCTTCGCCGTCGACCGGCTCGGTGACATCTACCTCGACGCCCGCCTGCCGCACGCCGTGCTCACCTCGGAGGAGCTGGACCGGCTGCTCGGCTCCGTGCTCACCACGGCCGACGAGTCCTTCAACGCGATCCTCGAGCTGGGCTTCGCCTCCTCGATCCGCAAGGAGTGGCAGTGGCGCAAGCTGCGCGGGGAGCCGACGGCCAACCTCGAGGCCTTCCGGGGCTGGCTCGAGGCCGAGGACGCCGAGGGGAAGCCCGCCGCCAACTGACGGGGGACGGTCGCTCAGGCGCTCCAGTGCTGGGCGTGCTGCCAGGGTCGGGAGAGCTCCTGGCGAGCCGAGGTGTTGCGGATCAGGGTGCT
Organism: Nocardioides sp.; assembly: GCF_041600255.1. GTDB lineage: Bacteria > Actinomycetota > Actinomycetes > Propionibacteriales > Nocardioidaceae > Nocardioides. The sequence continues at coordinate 14,172 of NZ_JBFIKK010000021.1, forward strand.
GGTGAACCGGTCGCCGGCGACCGGTCGCCCGAGGTGGTACCCCTGACCGTAGTGGTAGCCGACGGCGCGCAGCAGCTTCTGCTGCTCGGCGTTCTCGACCCCTTCGGCGAGCACCCGCACCGGCATCACCGAGAGCAGACGGGCCACGGCCGAGGCCATCGCGTAGTCGCGCACCGAGGTGGCGACACCCGAGATCAGTGAACGGTCGACCTTGACCGTGTCGACCGGAAGGTCGCGCAGGTAGGCGATCGAGGAGTAGCCGGTGCCGAAGTCGTCGATGCCGAGACCGACCCCGAGGTCGGTCAGTCGGTGCAGCGACTTCAGGGTGTCCGCGCGGCCGGTCATGGCGGTGGTCTCGGTGATCTCCAGGAGCAGCAGCTGCGGGGGCACGTCGTGCTCCCGCAACAGTGCCTCGACCTGGTCGACGTACCCGGGGACGCTCAGCTCCATCGGGGAGACGTTCACGTGCAGCCGGAACCCCGCCGGGACGATCGGCTTCCAGGCGCCGAGCTGTCGCACGGACATCTCCAGCACCTTCTGCCCGAGCCGACCGATCAGGCCGCTGCGTTCGGCGGTGCCGACCGTGCTCGAGGCCGTCTGGGGGCCACGCCCGGGGTGCTTCCAGCGCAGCAGCGCCTCCGCGCCGACGATCTCGCCGGTCTGCAGGTCGCGCAGCGGCTGGTAGTGGAGCCGGAGTTGGTGGGTGTCGGCGATCGCGACGGCGAGGTCGTTGATCAGGGTCATCCGGACGGGTGCGTCGTCCTCGGACCCCGGCTGGCACCAGTGCGTCGTGCCGGGACCCGCCGCACGTGCCTGGGTGAGCGCGGCTCGCGCCTGACGCGTCACCGACTCGAGGCTCTCGCCCGGGAAGCAGGCGCGGGCGCCGAGGGTCACCAGGGGCCACACCCGCTCGTCACCGATCTCGACCGGCGTGCGCAGGCGGTCGGCCAGCTCGGCGACGAGGTCCATCAGCGCGATCTCGTCACGGGCGGTGACGGCCAGCATCAGCCCGCCGGCCGACGTCGTGCTGACCAGGTGGGCCTGGGTTCCCATGCAGTGCACCTGGAGCTGCTGCTGCTGACCGACGAGTTCGAGCGCGTGCGGATCGGCCAGTTCGGCGATCTCGCTGGCGTTGTCGAGGGAGGTGGCGACCAGGGCGACCGAGAGTCCGGTGGCGTGGCTCGCAATGAGGAATGCGGTGTCTGCGCAGGAGATCGAGGTCTCCCCGCGCTCGTGACCCGCGGAGCCCGGCTCGGAACCGGCTGACGCGACGCCCGACATGAGACTTCCGTTCTTCTAGGAGGCCCCCACCTACGCCCCACGACTGTACGACGGATGTGTCCGGAGTGACGGGCGTGGCCTCGCCGGTCCAGACCAGTGGGGTCGACGCCTGCCGGGAAGCACCGCGCGCATAGGCCATGATCTTCCCGTGACCACCGACGGAGACCGACGACTTCCGGCCAGTGGGCGACGCCGAACGGTGACCGACGCCGAGGCCTCCCCGCATCTCGCCGAGCTCCCCCTGGCCGACCTGCGCACCTATCGCCAGCGGCTGCGGGACGAGGAGGAGAAGATCTCCTACTGGCGCCGACTGGTGCACGCCCGGATCGACCTGGTGCGAGCCGGCACGTTGAACGAGGGGCCGCTGAGCCTGAACGACCTGGTCCGGGTGCTCGGCGACACCGGCTCGGGAGAGGCGCGCTCACGGTTGGTCGGCGTGCGGGCCTCCGAGGCGCTCCCGGCCCTGCCGCAGCTCGACGAGGTGTGGAGCGTTCCGGACACCGAGGCCGACGTCGAGGGCGTGCTCTCGCGGCTCAGTGCCGCCGAGGAGCAGCTGACCCAGTACCGCCGAGCCCTGCACGAGCGGATCGACGAGGCGACCGGGGAGCTGATCGCCCGCTACCGCGACGACCCCACCGGGTCGCTCTCCGCCCTGACCAGCTGAGCTCAGCCGAGCCCGACCAGTCCCAGGTAGCCGGCAGCCAGGGGTGCTCCCGCGAACAGGCCGACGGCTGCGCCGACCAGCATGAACGGCCCGAACGGGATCGCCGTCCGCCGACCCGCGCGCCCGGTGGCCAGCAGGACGACCCCGGTGAGCGCCCCGAGCGCGAAGCCGGCTGCCAGGCCGACCGCCGAGGCGTCGAGCCCGACGGCACCGAGGACCAGTCCGAGCACGGGGGCGAGTGCCACGTCGCCCAGCCCCATCCCCCGACCCGAGGTCAGCAGCCAGATGCCGGCGTAGACCGCGAGCCACCCCGCGGCCCCGGCCAGCGCCGGCCACGCGGCGGCCCAGGCCGCACCCAGGGCGCTGCCCTCGGCCGCCAGCCCCAGCCACACCCAGTACGCGCCGAGGGCGGTCGCCGCGAGGACGGCGGCGACCCCGGTGACCGCGAACGGGAGGCGTTGATGGGCGAGGTCGATCAGGGCCAGCGCCACGCCGGCACCCGCCATCGCCAGGCAGGCCGCCAGGGTCGGTGTCAGCGGCAGCCGCAGCGCGATCAGCGCAAAGAGCAGGGCGGTGCCGGCCTCGACGGCCGGGTAGCGCGCGGAGATCGGGGCCGCGCAGTCCCGGCACCGACCGCGCAGCACCAGCCAGGAGACGACCGGGATGTTGTCTCGCTCCCGGACCGGATGGGCGCAGACCGGGCAGGCCGAGCCGGGGCGGACCACGGAGAGCCCGGCCGGCACCCGGTGCACGACGACGTTGAGGAACGACCCGACGGCCAGCCCCAGCGCCGCGACGGTCGCCACCACGATGGGTCCGGGCAGGAGGTCGCTCATCCGGTGGGCTCCGGGGCGAAGGAGCTTTCCAGCCGGTCGAGCTCATGCGGCTCCACCACGCTGCGGAGCACGGCTCGGGTGCGGGCGATCTCGTGGGGGAGCGGCTGGTCGCCCGCCGTCTGGTCCTGGTCGTGCAGGGCGACCGAGGCCAGCTGCCGACGCAGCTCCACCGAGGCGAGCGAGCGGTCGCCGTACAGCTGGGCGGACTCCAGGAGTACGGCGTCCAGCGCGGCGAGGTCGGAGCGCCGGGCGTCACTTCGCGCGGCCCGAGGGTCGCCCGCGGCCACCTCGGCGGCCCGGGCCATCAGGTCGGCGGCCCGGTCGCGCAGCTGGTTCGGGGTCGTCGTGGTGGTGATCGCGGTGCAGGTGTCGGAGCACGGAAGCTCGGAGACGTGGCGGAGGGAGGCGAACATCGGCGGGGCGGGCCAGCCGGGCTCGGAGTCCGAGACGAGGCCCAGCAGCTCGGTACGCGCGCGCCGAACGGCGTGGACCGGGGAGCGTCCGCTGATCGCCAGGACGCGCTCGGGCAGGTCGCGGCCGTGGTCGCCGATCAGCGGCCGGACCAGGCGCAGGTCGGCGGCCCACTGGGCCAGGGCCGCGTCCTCCGCGCGACCCAGGGCGGCGTACGAGCGCGAGAGCTCGGCGTACTCGACCCCCGGTGGGGGCGTACCACGATGGGTCGGGACGTGGGCGGTGGCCGGCTCGACGTCGTCGCTCGCGTCCCCGCCCGACGGGCGCTCGTCACCCTCTGCAGTGCTCCACCTCGCCGTCTCGAGCGGCTGGTGGGTCGGGGCCGGGACGCTCACGAGCGCCACCCGAGGGGCGCGCTCGTCATCGGCCCCCTGCCCGGCGTTCGGCACCACCACCGGCTCCTCCGGGAGCGTGAGGTCGCCCAGGTCGATCACCTCGGCCGTCCGCCGGGTCCGGAGCAGGACGAGTGCCCCTGCCGCCAGCAGCGCAGCCACGACCGCGACCAGGAGGACGACCTGAACGCCCTCCACCTGTGCGACGACGGCGACGGCCGGTCTCGATGCTGCATCGGTCACCTGGGGCCCCCTGCTGGATCGTGCTGTTCGTCGGGGGTGTCGGCACCGACCGGTGGTGGCTGAACCCCTCGGGCGGGGTCGGGCAGCGAGCCGCTGGAGGTCGGCGCGGACATCTCCCGCGCCGTGCGAGCGCCGACGCGCTCCCAGTGGTGGGCCCACTCGCGCAGACCGTCGAGGTCGACGGCCGGCCCGATCCAGAAGCCCTGCAGCACGTCGCAGCCGAGCGAGCGCAGCATCCGGGCCTCCGGGGTGTGCTCGACGCCCTCGGCCACCACGCGCATGCTGAGTCCGTGGGCGGCGTTCACCAGTGCCCGGACGAGTCGCTCGGCCTGGATGTCCTCGGTCACCGCACGCACGATCGTCGGGTGGATCTTGATCTCGCCCATCGCCGGGTTCTGCCACAGGGAGGTCAGGGAGGCGGCGGCGGCGCCGAACTCCTGGACGCTGACGGTGCAGCCCAGTCGGTGCAGGCCCGCGAAGAGCTCGGCCGCCTGCCGGCCGTGGTGGGTGGCGGACTCGGTGATCTCCAGGACCAGGTCGGAGCCGGGCACGCCGGCGTCGCCGAGCCGGCGCTCCAGGTCCCGGACGAAGTCGACCCCCAGCAGGCTCCGCGCCGTCATGTTGACCGCACAGCGGGCGCCCGGGGCGATCGCGGTCAGGTCAGCGTGGTCGCGCAGCAGCCGACCGAGGACGAAGGAGTTGATCCGTGCGGTGAGGCCGCAGCGCTCGGCCAGCGGCAGGAACTCGGACGGCGGCAGCAGCCCGCGCGTCGGGTGTCGCCAGCGGAGCATCGCCTCGAACCCGGTGACCGCGCCGGTGCGGCAGTCGATCTGGGGTTGGTAGTGCAGCAGGAACTGGTCGTCGTCCAGCCCGGCGGTGAGCCACTGCACCGCCTCGGCGTCGTGCTGGGGCCGGTCGCCCCGCCGGGTGTCGGCGGGCTGCCAGTGCCCCGAGGCCTGGGTCTTGGCCCGGTACATCGCGTCGTCGGCGATCCGGACCAGGTCCTCATGGGTCTGGGAGATCGACTCCCGCAGTGCGGTGCCGATGGAGGCGCGCACGGCCAGATCGAGGTCGTCGACCCGGATGGGGTCCTCGAGCGCCGCGTGCACCTCCTCCACGAACCGACGTGCCGCGGCGGCGTCGGCACGTGCGGCGAGGATCACGAACTCGTCCCCCCCGAGTCGTACGACGACGTCCTCGGGCGCACTGCAGGCCTGGAGTCGTCGGGCGGTCGCGGCCAGGACCTGGTCCCCGGCGTGGTGGCCCAGGGAGTCGTTGATGCCCTTGAAGTTGTCGAGGTCGATGAGCAGGCAGACGACCGTCGTCCGGCGCCGGGTACTGCGCTGGAGCAGTGCGGTGGCATCGGCGGCCAGGTGCTGGCGTGAGAGCAGGCCGGTGACCGGGTCGTGCGCGCGATCCTCGTCCGGGTGGGTGTTGCGGTGCCGGGTCCGTCGGATCGTGTCCACCGCCACGAGTGCAGCAAGACCGGCGATGCTCGGCCCCAGCAGGCCGGTGTCGATGAGCAGCTGGTCCACGCTGTGCAGGGCGGCCATCTCAGCCGGGCCCGGCAGCCGTGGCGGGGCCCAGGTCCGGGGCCGTGACGGGCGGGGCCACGAAGGTCTTGCCTGAGATCGACACCGTCAACGGGTCGGTGGGGCCGGCCCCGCTGATGTCCACGGTGGTGATCAGGAACGAGCGGTCCAGCTTCTCGAGGTGGCGCAGCAGAGCCTGGATCTGGCCGTCCCGCGCGGTGACGGTCAGGGTGACGGTCTGCTCGGCGAGTCGGGCGTCGGCCGGTGCGGGCGCCGGTTGCTCCGGGGATCCGGTCGCCCCGGTCACCGGCACCGGTGCGCTGGGACTGAGGGTGGTGATCGCCTTGGGGTTGATCCCCGCCTTGCGGGCAGCCGTCGTGACGCTGGTGAAGAAGCCCGGCTGGTCGGCCGTCGGGGGGAAGAGCACGGCCAAACGGTCCGCCTCGACCGTCAGTTCAGCGAGCCCGTCACGCTGGTCCTCGAGGGCTCGCAGTTCCGCGGCCATGCTCTCGTTCTGCTGCACCGCCTGGGCGGACTGGGCGTGCGCCCGCCCGAGGGAGCCCGTCACGGGTCCGAGCAGGAGCAGCCAGCCGAGGCCGGCGGTGACCAACAGGGCGAGCACACCGAGCGTGATGGTGGCGGTGGGGGTCCGGAGGTTCATGGTGTCTGCGTCCCGTCCGCCGGTAGGTCGTAGCGACCGCTGAACGCCTTCGGCGAGATCCCCACCGAGCCGGAGAAGGCGACGGGTTGGTCGTCGCTGGTGGTGGTGGTCGTGATGAAGGGCTCGACGAACAGGCCGGCCCTGCCCAGGGCCACGACGAGCCGTCCGACCGTTTCGCGGTCGACGGCCGTGCCGCTCAGGTTCAGGCAGCCGACGATCGGTTTGGTGGCGAAGGGGTCGGGCCCGGGGCACGTGGCCTGCAGTCCGCGGCTCGGGTTCTTCTCGCTCCCCGCCGCTCCGCCGGCCGCTCCCGCCGCCGCTCCCGCCGCCGAAGCCGGGACGCTGCCGGGCGTCCGGGGCGGCAGGGTCACCGACATCGTGTCGATGGCTGCGCCCGCGGGGGTGGCCTCGCGCAGTCCGGCGACGACCCGCGAGAAGGAGATCTCGCCGAACATCGTCTCGCGCACCGTCCGGTCCTGCGCCGCGACGGCCTCGACGTACGTCCTGACCGGGGCGAGTCCTTCGATCTGCTGGGCGAGTCCGGCGGCGACGGCCTGTTCGCCGCGAAGGTCCTGGTGTGCCTCGTAGAGCCGCAGGTGCTGGGTGATCGTGCCGAGACCGACGAGGGTGACCAGGGCCACCACCGCGACGACGAGTCGTCGACGGAGGCGGCGTACCCGCAGGTGCTCCAGCACCCAGTCGGAGAGCAGGTTGACCGACGCCTCGCCCGCGATCGCCTCGGTCTCCCGGGTACGCCGACGCTCGGGTCGGCTCACCACGAGCGTCATGACGCCAGGCCCAGGCAGAGACCGAGGGGGACGCTCATGCCCTGGCCCAGGGTCGGCCCGGCCGGGTCGGCCTGACCGGGGCCACGCGGGGTGAGCGCAGCGCCGGCGTCGAGCAGTCGAACCGGGATCCCCAACGTCGCCGCACACCGGTCCACGAGGCCGGGCATCAGCGCGCCTTGCCCGGTCAGGGTGGCCCGCGTCGGCGCGGTCTCGGGATCGCTCTGCGCGTGGAAGTCCAACGTGGTGCGCAGCTCGTCGAGCATCCGCCGGACGCCGTCCACCAGGACGGCCCCGTCGCGGTCGATCGGCCGCCCATCGGGCGTCTCCAGGACACCGGGGGTGCGCTTGAACTCCTCGGCCTCCGCCCAGCTGCATCCGGTCTGTTCGACCAGCGCGCGGGTCAGCAAGCCGCCACCGATGCCCGGCACCACCCGGACGAAGTGCGGGCGCCCGCGGGTGTGCACGGCCACGGAGACCTTGTCCACCCCGATGTCGATGACGGCCTCGGGCTCGGACTCCGCAGCCCCGCCGCGGGCGGCGCGCTGGGCGACCCGGACCAGGGCGAACGCCGCGAGGTCGGCCGCCACGGTCTGGAGCTTCGCCGCCTGCACGCAGCGGACCAGGTCGTCGACGGCGGTCCGTGCGGTGGCGACCAGCAGGATCCGGACGACGCGCCGCGGTTGCCCGTTCTCCCCGGGGACCTCGCCGTCGCCGAGCAGGACGTGATCGAGGTTGGCATCCTCGACGGCCACCGGGAGCAGGTCGCCGACCTGGTAGCGCAGCGAGCGGCGCAGGTCCGCGTCCGGCATCCAGTCCAGCTCGAGCTGGCGGACCAGCACGGATCCGCTGCTCACCCCGAGGCGGACCGAGCGGTTGGCGATCTTCGTCTCCGACCACAGCTGGCGCAGGGCCTCGGTGACGGCCGCCCGGTCCCGGACCAGCCCGCCCTCGACCGCCCCGGGCGGAAGGGCGACGCTGCCGGATCGGTGCACGCTCACCGACCGTCCCGAGCACTTCGCCTCGACGGCGCGGATCTCGGCGCTGCCGATGTCGAGTCCGACGACGGTGCGCGGCATGCCTTCGGTCCTTCCGTGGTCGGCGTGAGGGCGGGGGCCTCTCAGGGGGTGCATCGGGGAGTTGAACCCATGACTTGACCCCTGAGATCTGGCCCTACAGCGCAACGGCGGTGGTGCCGAGACATCTCACGACAGGTCCAGAGACAACGAGGAGAGACGTGGCATCGGAACCGGGTCGCATGCTGCCCTTCCTGGAGGCGGTCGTGAGTCGTGGCGGCTCGGATCTCCACCTCCGGGCGGACGCCCCTGCCAAGGTGCGCATCGGCGGTGCGCTGGTCGAGGTGACCTCGGAGCCGGTGCCGGCCGCGGAGGTCACGGAGATGATCCGCGCCTCGATGACCGACGACGTGCTGGCGACGTACGACGCCTGCCTGGAGGCCGACTATGCCCTCGCCGTGCCCGGGCTGGGTCGTTTTCGCGCGAACGCGTTCCGGACCCGTGGGACCGACGGCTGCGTGCTGCGCCTGATCGGCGACGAGCCCGTGCCCTTGGAGGCGCTGGGCATGCCCGAGGCGGTGCGCACGCTCGCCCTCCGGCCGCGAGGACTGGTTCTGGTGACCGGGCCGACCGGATCCGGGAAGACCACGACGCTGGCCGCGATGGTCGACGTCGTGAACCGCGAGCGCGCCGTGCACGTCCTCACCCTCGAGGACCCGATCGAGGTCATCCACCCCAGCAAGCGGGCGACGGTCACCCAGCGCGAGCTGGGCAGCGACTCGCTGGCCTGGAGCTCGGCGCTGCGCGCCGCGATGCGGCAGGACCCGGACGTGATCCTGATCGGCGAGATGCGTGACGCCGACACGGTCCGCGCCGCGCTGTCCGCTGCGGAGACCGGCCACATGGTGCTCTCCACGCTGCACACCACCGACGCGCTGGAGACGATCCACCGCATCGTCGACTTCTTCCCGCCGCACGAACAACGGCGGGTCCGGGCCTCGCTGGCGGCCTCGTTGGAGGGGATCGTCTGCCAGCGGCTGGTGCCGCGCGCCGACGGCACCGGCCGGGTCTGCGTGATGGAGATCGCCGTGCGCGACGTCCGGCTGGCCGAGGCCGTGGGCGACGCCGACAAGTCGGAGTCGATCCCCGACATCATCGCCGACGGGACCTACTCCGGCATGCAGACCTTCGACCAGGATCTGCTGCGGCTGACCGTCGACGGCACGGTCAGCCCGGCCACCGCCCAGCTCGCCGCCAGCAACCCGCACGACTTCCGGGTGATGCTCAAGCGTGCCGGGTGGCGTCCGGACGAGGCCCGGCTCGGGGGAGTGGGCTGATGGCCACCCCACCACGCACGCTCGCCGCCGCCCCGTCGCAAGCCGACGACACTGCTCCGGCCGAGCCGATGACCGTCGACGCCCTGCTGCGCACCGGTGCCGTCAGCGCCGCCGACGTGGGACGGGCCAGGAGCGCGGCCGAGGAACGGGGGACGTCGGTTCTCGACGCCCTGATCCAGAGCGGGGCCGTCGACAAGCAGACACTGCTGAAGGTGGCGGCCGACCTCGCCCACATCGAGTACGTCGACCTCGCCGAGCGTGGGGTCGACCCGCGGGCCGCCGCGATGCTGCCGCCGGACTTCGCCAAGCGCTCGGGCGCGATCCCGTTCGCCTGGGTGGGCGATGAGCTCCAGGTCGCGGTACCGCTGCGCCGGATCACCGACCTCGACCTCAAGGACGACATCACCCGGCTGACCTCGCACCGGGTGCGCTTCGCCCTGGCCGGGCGTGCCGAGATCGAGCAGCGGATCAACCAGTCCTACCGGGCCGAGGACGAGCTCGCCGGTCTCACCTCGGACCTGGTCGGTGACGACGACGAGGAGCTCGAGGCCTTCGTCGAGGTGGCCGACGACGCTCCGGTGGTGCGCTTCGTCAACCTGCTGATCTCCCAGGCGATCTCGGACCGCGCCTCTGACATCCACCTCGAGCCCACCGAGCACGACCTGCGGGTGCGCTACCGGATCGACGGTGTCCTCCAGGACGCCCACCGGGGCCCCCGCAGCATCGTGAACGGCGTGGTGTCGCGGCTCAAGATCATGGCCGGGATGAACATCGCCGAGCGCCGGATCCCGCAGGACGGTCGACTCACGGTGAGCCACCAGAACAGCACCATGGACCTGCGGGTGGCGACCCTCCCGACGGTCTGGGGCGAGAAGATCGTGGCCCGGGTGCTCGACAACACCAACACCCGGCTGGGGCTCGACGACCTCGGGTTCAGCCCGCACAACCGGGCTCGGTTCTCCGAGGCCTACGGCAAGCCCTACGGGATGATCCTGGTGACCGGTCCCACCGGTTCGGGCAAGTCGACGACGCTCTACGCCACCCTCAACATCCTCAACCAGCCGCAGGTCAACGTGATCACGGTGGAGGACCCGGTCGAGTACCGCCTCCCCGGCATCAACCAGGTGCAGACGAACCCCAAGGCGGGCCTCACGTTCGCCTCGGCGCTGCGCTCGATCCTGCGCTCCGACCCCGACATCGTGCTGATCGGCGAGATCCGGGACCACGAGACGGCCAACATCGCGGTCGAGGCGGCGTTGACCGGTCACCTGGTGCTCTCGACGCTGCACACGAACGACGCGCCCTCGGCCGTCACCCGGTTGATCGAGATGGGCATCGAGCCGTTCCTGGTCGGCTCGGCGCTCGACTGCATCGTGGCGCAGCGGCTGTGTCGCTGCCTGTGCCCGCGCTGCAAGGAGGCCTACACGCCGGACCCCGACGAGCTGGCCGCCCTGCGCCTGGCGATCCCCGAGGGCGGGCCGCGCCAGCTGTACCGCGCGGTCGGCTGCTCGGCCTGTGCGAGGACCGGCTACCGGGGCCGGATGGCGTTGCACGAGGTGATGCCGATCTCGCACGAGATCGAGCGGCTGGCGGTCCAGCGGGCAGCGACCGAAGAGGTGGCCCGGATGGCTCGGCAGGAGGGGATGACGTCCCTGCGCGACGACGGTTGGCTCAAGGTCCTGGCAGGGCGTACGTCGGTGGAGGAGGTGCTCCGTGTCGTGGGGTGAGGAGTTCCCGACCACGCCGGCGCGCGACGAGGTCGTCGTTGCTCTCGACGAGCTGCTGCTGCACGTGGTCGAGACCGGTGGCTCGGACCTGCACCTGACCAAGGGGGCGCCGCCGATGGTGCGCGTCCGCGGCGAGATGGAGGCCGTTCCGGGGTACGCCGTGCTCGAGCACCGGCCCCTCCAGGAGGCGCTGTACGCCGTGATGACCGGCCGGCAGCGCAAGGTGCTGGAGGAGGAGAAGGAGCTCGACTTCGCCTACGCCGTACCCGGGCAGGCGCGCTTCCGGGTGAACGTCTTCTGGCAGCGCGAGTCGATCGGCGCGGTGATGCGGCTGATCCCGTGGGAGATCAAGACGCTGGCCGAGCTCGACCTGCCGGCCGCGGTGGAACGTTTCGCCCACCTCAAGCGCGGGCTCGTCCTGGTCACCGGCCCCACGGGCTCGGGCAAGTCGACGACGCTGGCGGCGGTCATCGACCAGGTGAACCGCACCCGCCGCGGTCACATCATGACCATCGAGGACCCGATCGAGTTCCTGCACGAGCACCGCGGCTGCGTGGTCAACCAGCGCGAGATCGGTCCGGACACGCACGGCTTCCGGACCGCCCTCAAGCACGTGCTGCGTCAGGACCCGGACGTGATCCTGGTCGGCGAGCTGCGCGACCTGGAGACCATCTCGGTCGCCCTGACCGCCGCCGAGACCGGGCACCTGGTGCTGGCGACCCTGCACACCCAGTCCGCCCAGGACACCGTCAGCCGCGTCGTCGACGTCTTCCCGGCCGAGCAGCAGCAGCAGGTGCGCACCCAGATGGCGGCGACCCTGCAGGGCGTGGTCTGTCAGAACCTGATCTCCACCGCCAACGGTCGCAGCCGGGTGGCCGCGGTGGAGGTGATGGTGTGCACCTCCGGGATCCGGGCGATGATCCGCGACGGCAAGCTGCAGCAGATCCCCGGCGCCCTCCAGTCCGGTGCCGCGCACGGCATGCAGACCATGGACGCCCATCTGGCCCAGCTGGTCCGCGACGGACGGATCACCCGGGCGACGGCGCTGGAGCACTGCGCCAACGCCACCGACTTCCTGGCGCTGGTGGACTCCACCATGCGCGGTGGCCAGGGGGTGCACGCGGAGGCGGCCTGGTCGACGACGTCGGTGGAGCCCGGGGCCGGTGTCCCGTGACGAGCCAGCAGTACGACTACAAGGTCCGTGACGCCTCCGGTCGGTTCCGGGAGGGCAGGGTCAAGGCGGCCTCCGAGACCGCGGTGGCCGACAAGCTCCGGTCGATGGGGTACGTGCCCCTCGAGGTCAGCCAGGCCGGCGTGGGGATGCAGCGCGAGATCCACCTCTTCAAGCCACGGGTCAAGCAGAAGGACCTGGCCCTCTTCGCCCGGCAACTCGCCACGATGATCGACTCGGGGCTGACCCTGCTGCGGGCCCTGGGCATCCTGGCCGAGCAGATGGAGAACGCCGAGCTGCGCCGGGTGCTGTCCGAGGTGAAGCTGGCGGTGGAGTCCGGCCACAGCCTCTCCGCTGCCTTCGCGGCGCACGGAGACCTCTTCCCGGCGCTGATGGTCAACATGACCAAGGCCGGCGAGGCGGGAGGCTTCCTGGACACGGCCATGCGGCAGATCGCGGAGACCTTCGAGGCGGACGTCAAGCTCCGCGGCAAGGTGAAGTCGGCGATGACCTATCCGGTGGTGGTCTTCTGCCTGGCGATCGTGATGTGCCTGGGGATGCTGCTGTTCATCGTCCCCATCTTCGAGGAGATGTTCCGGGGCCTGGGCAGCGAGCTCCCGCTGCCCACCCGAGTCCTGGTGTTCCTCTCCCGCAGCATGAAGTACGCCGTCCCGGTGATGGCCCTCGTCGGCGTGATCGGGCTGCACTGGTGGCGCAAGCACGGTCAGGACCCGCAGGTCCGGGCGGTGGTGGACCCGCTCAAGCTCAAGGTGCCCGTCTTCGGTCCGCTGTTCGCGAAGATCGCGCTGGCGCGCTTCTCCCGCAACCTCGGCACCCTGCTGGGCTCGGGGGTGCCGATCCTGCAGTCGTTGGAGATCGTGGGCGACACCACCGGCTCGATGGTGATCGGCCGGGCGTTGCAGGACGTGGCGAGGTCGGTGGCGGCAGGGGAGTCGATCGCCGGCCCGCTGGCCCGGCACCCGGTCTTCCCACCGATGGTGGTGCAGATGATCGCCTCGGGCGAGGAGACCGGCGCGATCGACCAGATGCTGCACCGGATCGCGATCTCCTACGACGAGGAGATCGAGACCACCACCGAGGCACTGACGTCGTTGATCGAGCCACTGATGATCGCCGGCCTCGGCATGGTGGTCGGCGGCATGATCGTGGCCCTCTACCTGCCGATCTTCTCGGTCTTCGACCTCATCGAATGAGCCGGCGGGAAAGCCGGAGAGCGCATCACAGGACTACCACCCGTTCGACGATGCCGGAATGTCCGATCGGACATTTCCTGCCACATTTCGCTGCCTGGTGCCCAGCGGTCCAAACCGGTGCCGACGAGATCGTGACATCGCCTGCGACGGGTCGTTGAGGCGGACATGCGTGGTGCCCACCTGTTCGTCGTCGCGGTTGTCGGGGTGATGCTGACGGCTGCGCTGGCGATGACGCTGCTGGGCTCCCTGTGGACCTCGCCGGGCTGGGGCAACTGCCACGAGGCGGTCGGCGCGCTGCTGCTGCAGACTTCGTGCGCCACCGGGCGCATCGGGCCCTGACCGTCTAGCGGTCGATCTCGCGGTAGTCGCCGGTGCTGGCCGACAACAGGCTCGGGCTCAGGTTGGCCAGGAAGCACTCGTCCAGCGAGATGTCGAGGTTGCCGACCAGGTTCACCGTGTCCGCGAAGATCGTCCCGATGAAGTTGGCCGTGCCGTTCGCCTTGTCCACCGAGCCGTAGGGCGCAGGCGAGGTCAGTACCAGGTTCGCCGTCATGGTCTGGTTCGAGTTCAGCTTGGCGTTGCCACCGTCGATCACGATCAGCAGCGAGCGATCGAGGCACTGCGCACTGCCGGCCGTCAGGCCCGGAGTCCGACCCCAGCCGTTCACGTTGTTGAGGTCGACCTGCGCGCCGGGGTTGCTCGCCGCCAGGTCGAAGAACATCACCGCGTGCGGGGTGGTGGCCGGGTCGGGGCTGGTGAAGCCGGTTGCGCTGGTGAAGTACGTGCCCTGGCTGCGCGCCGTCGCCCGCAGGTCGTCGAGCTGGGCGGAGGTGAAGGCCTGCGTGGAGATCCCGAACAGCTTCCGCAGGCTCGCGTCGTCCTTGATCCAGGAGCCGTTCACGTCGGTCGTGCCATCACCGTCCAGGTCCCGGGGCGCGTAGTACGTCGGGTGGTTGGTCTGGACCGATGAGCACGACGTGCTCGTCAGCGAGCCGCCCAGGTTGTCCTGGTCGTAGGGGTAGTCCGGGTGGCAGGCCGAGGCCTTGTGGATCGCGCCGCTGGAGACCGCGCAGTTCTGGTTGTGGCCGTTGCTGTCGGAGATGTAGCGCGAGGAGTGCACGGCCACCGGGATGCCGTACGCCGCGTCGATGGTGCCCGCGGTCATGTCGATCTTCGATCGGTTCCACACGCACCCGGTGGTGAAGATCGACTCCCGGGTCACACTCGCGCTGCCGCCACCGCTGACGCTGCGCGCGAAGACGCCCAGCGGCAGCGAGGTCAGCGTGGCGACCTCGACGTCGACCTCGAGGGATCGGACGCCCTTCCCGCCGGTGCCCAGCGAGTGCACCCGGAACCGTCCCGACTGGGTCGCCGTGACCGGGGCCAACTGCTCGATCCACGCGGCGTAGGCCTGGCGAGTGGCGGCGTTGATCGTCTCCTGGGTGGGGGCGGAGCTGTTCCCCCAGGAGTTGCTCGGACAGGTCGGCGAGCAGGACAGCCGACGGACCCCCGAACGCCGCAGGTAGGCCAGCGCCTGGGCGACCCCCGCGTCGGCGGCGTCCAGGGCCAGCGCGGCGTCGGCGGAACGACGGGCCGAGCCCAGGTTGTTGACGGTCACGCTCATCACGGTGGTGGCGAGGACGACGACCAGCGCCACGATCATCATCGTGACGACCAGCGCCGCGCCTCGGTCGTGGGGGTCGGGGCGCCTGCGGTCAGTGATCATGTCGAGGCTCCTCGTGCTGGTCCATCGGCCCGCCCCATCAGTTCTGTGCCCGGTTCCGCAGGTCGACCTGCATGTAGAACTCCCGGGTCGCCTTGCCCTCGGTGACGCCCAGGCTGACCGCCACCAGGTCGATCCGCTCGAGCTCGGGGCCGTCGGGCAGGCCGTTGCTGTTGCCGACCGGAGCTCCGGCGCTGTCGAGCTCCTGCCAGGTGGTGACGCCGTCCCCGTTCGCGTCGTACTCCCACAGGCTGCTGCGCAGGCGCAGGGTGAAGGCGCTGACCACCTCGGCCAGGATCGGGCGGGTGACCGCCGTGCCGGCCGCGTCGTTCGCGGTCAGCGTGAGCCGCCCGGTGCCCGGGTCCCAGCGGTAGGTCAGCACCTCGGGGTCGGCGGCGTTGTTGTCCCGGACACCGTTGCCGTTGAAGTCGCTCCACAGGGTCAGCGCCGTGGTGGTGGCACCGCCGAGGTTGCGCAGGTCGACGCGGTCCACCGCGTTGGCCTGGCGCAGCTCGCGCGACATCCGCTCGACGGCCAGCCGCGACTCCTCGGTCACGTCCGCGGAGTCCCGCACCGTCGTGGTGACCCGGGAGGTCGAGACCGCGAAGCCCAGCAGCAGGGTGGAGAGCAGGCCGAAGAGGCCCATCGTCACCAGCACCTCGGCGAGGCTCAGCCCGCGGTCCCGGTGCTCCGGCTCGGCCAGGGGGTCGTGGGTCCGGTCGTGGGGGGTCATCGCTGGTCCTTGGCGCTGCAGCTGAGCACGCCGAAGCTCAGCGAGAGCGAGGAGAGCGGCTCGGGCACCGGCTGGTTGTTGCCGTCGCGGACGATCTGGCCGGTGTCGTCGAGGGTGTTGCGCAGCGGACGGGTGACCACGTTGACGACGCCGGGGATGGCCAGCGAGGCCGTGCCGGCGCTCGCCACGCGACGTACCTGGCCCACGGTCACGGCGGACCAGGAGTCGATCCAGTCGGCCAGGACGCCATGTTCCTCACCGGTGCCGACGCTCGTGGTGGCCAGGTTGATCGCGGCCAACGGGTCCGTGGTCGCGCCGGGCACCACGGTGGCCACCGTGACGTAGCCCGTCGGCGTCCATCGCTCCACGGTCGCGGAGAAGTCGTAGGCCGTGCTCGCGGTGTGCCCGTCGCCACTGACCAGGCAGCGCACCGAGGCTCGGGTCAGCCTGATCCGCAGCAGGCCGTCCGGTGCGAACGAGGTGGGCAGGACGGCGGTCGGAGAGGTGCGGGCGGTGCCGCAGGCGTCCACCACCATCGGGTTCGCGGTGTCGCTGGGCGCCGTGCTCCGCAACCATCCCGACGCCCCGACCCGGACGTTGCTGCCCGTGGTGCCGACCGTGCACGACGACGTCGTGGCGGAGCCGATGGCTCCCTCCTTCAGGCGCACCAGCGGCGAGGTCAGCTTCAGCGAGTCCCGGTAGCTGGCTCCGGCGCCCGCGCCGAACGCCAGCGCCCGGCCACCTGCGCTGGGCTCCTTGACCGTCGCCTCGAGCGGAGCAGCAGGAGAGCCCGCGTTCGGCAGACCGTCGGCGGCCGTCACCACCCGCGACGAGAGCCGGGTGCCGCCCCAGCAGGCCAGGTCGCAGCCGCTGGCGTCCAGTTGTCCGTCCCCGGCGTCCAGGGCCGCGCCGGTGCTGTTGGGGGGCGCGTTCATCGTGGAGGAGGCGCCACCGGCCAGCTGGCCGGTCCCGGTCGCGGCCGTTGCGCCCGCCACGACGGCGTCGACGTTGGTGCCGTAGGTCAGCGAGCCGTTCAGCTTGACCAGACCACTGCTCAGGGTGACCGGGACGGAGTCGGTGCTCTGGCCGCCCAGTTCGAGGGCCGTGACGTCGACGTTGCTGCTGATCCGCTGCACGGTCTGGTAGTGCCGGCTGATCCGGGTGTACGTCGACAGGGGGAACTTCACCTTGCGCCCCCATGGCAGCACGGTCACCGTGACCCCGATCTGCGCGGAGGCCGGCGCGTCCCTGCCGACCACCTGGGTGTCGTAGCCGGTGGGCGGCGACACCGGTGTCGGTGGCTGGGTGTCGGTGAGGAACTGGGTGTCCACCACCACGACGAAGCCCTTCAGGTCCGGGTCGCTGGCGCCGGAGCGGACCTGGCGGAAGAACGCACCGGAGGCGGGCTCCCAGGAGCAGCGGGTGCCGGTGCTGGAGACATAGCCCGAGCTGGCCACGGCCAACGCCACGAAGGCACCGTTCGAGGTGCAGACCGGAGTGCTGGTGGGCGCCACCCGGTGCGGGTAGTAGCGGTCGAAGACGTCGATGTAGTTGCCCGCGGTCGGAGCCACGTGGAAGGGCAGGTTGCGCATCCGCTCGAGCTCGGCCAACGCCAGTGACTTGGCCTGCGTGCTCCGGCGGGCGGTGTCGTTGGACTTGATGCCGACGATCAGTTGGGGGAGCACGGCGACCACCAGCAGCGCGAAGATGCCGATCGCCACCACGACCTCGACCATCGAGAAGCCGTCGTCGCACGCTGGCCCGGCGCGCCCGCCGGCGCGGCACTCAGTGCGTCGAGACACGGCCGGTCAGCCCTTCCACGACCACCCGGTGCACCGTGCTGCTGCCCTGACGGGTGACCCGGACCTCCCCGGGGGTGGCGGTGCCCCGGGAGGTGAACGTCACCCCGGGCGACGTACCTCCTGCGACCGGCACGAACTGGGCGTAGGAGACGTGCAGGTCCTTCGAGCCGGTCGACCACGACCCGGGCAGCGCCGTCTTGGTGGTGGAGTCGCAGCGGCCCCGGTAGAGCCGCCAGGTGTCGGCGGTGGTGTCGAACAGCACGCAGAGCGACGAGGCCTCGGTGACCGCACGCTGCTGGGTCTGGCGGAGTACCGACTGGATGTCGGTGGCCACGCCCCGGTGGGCGCTGGCCCGGGACCAGTTCACCCATCCCGTGGCCGCCACGGTCATCAGCGAGGTCATCAACGCCACGGTGACCATCACCTCGATCAGGGTGAAACCGCTCGCCCGACGAGAGGAGCGCGGGGCGAGGTCAGTGGTCACCGGTCCGTCCTCCGTCCGTCGTGATCGGGGGAGGTCGCGTCACACTCCCGTGGAAGCCTCGGCCTGTGGCACCCATGACTTGAGGACGAAAAAAACATTCGGGAAAAGGGTCAAGTCCCCCGACGCTGCGCCGAGACCTAGTGGTGAAAGGCGCTTGCACCTGGCATCGGATCAGGGACGCGCCGGGAATCCCCCCGACACAGGAGAACGCACCATGATCGCTCGCTTGCAGAAGTCCATGAACGAGAAGGACAAGGGGTTCACCCTCGTCGAACTCCTCGTTGTCATCGTGATCATCGGCATCCTCGCCGGTATCGCGATCCCGCTCTTCCTCTCGCAGCGCAAGAAGGGCGTCGACGCCGGCGTCAAGTCCGACCTCAAGGCCCTCGCCACGATCGAGGAGACC
>NZ_JBFIKK010000022.1:0-31957 GCF_041600255.1 Nocardioides sp.
CCGACGAGGAGGACGCGATCGAGTACGTCAAGGCCCTGCTGAGCTACCTGCCGCAGAACAACCTCGACGAGCCGGTCGCCTACGACGAGCCCGCCGACCTCGAGATCAGCGACCTCGACCGCAGCCTCGACACGCTGATCCCGGACTCGCCGAACCAGCCCTACGACATGCACGACGTGATCACCGCGGTCCTCGACGACGAGGAGTTCCTCGAGGTCATGGAGTTGTACGCACCGAACATCATCATCGGCTACGGCCGGGTCGAGGGCCGCCCCGTCGGCGTCGTCGCCAACCAGCCGATGCAGTTCGCCGGCACCCTCGACATCAACGCCTCCGAGAAGGCAGCCCGGTTCGTGCGGACCTGCGATGCCTTCAACATCCCGGTCATCACGTTCGTCGACGTGCCCGGCATCCTGCCGGGCACCGACCAGGAGTTCAACGGCATCATCCGCCGTGGCGCGAAGCTGATCTACGCCTACGGCGAGGCGACCGTCCCGCTGGTCACCGTCATCACCCGCAAGGCCTACGGCGGCGCCTACGTGGTGATGGGGTCCAAGCACCTCGGCGCCGACATGTGCGTCGCGTGGCCGACCGCCCAGATCGCGGTGATGGGCGCCCAGGGCGCGGCCAACATCGTGCACCGCAAGGAGCTGCTGCAGGTCGAGAAGGACGGCGGGGACGTGGAGGCGCGTCGCGCCGAGCTCGTCGACGAGTACGACACCACGCTGGCCAACCCCTACATCGCGGCCGAGCGGGGCTACATGGACGCGGTCATCGCTCCCCACGAGACCCGTCAGGAGATCGTCCGCTCGCTGCGCCTGCTCCGTTCCAAGCGGGAGATCCTGCCCGCGAAGAAGCACGGGAACATCCCGCTGTGAGCTCCGAGCAGCCGGCCGCCCCGCTGCTGCGGGTCGTCGACTCCGACGCGACGCCGGAGGAGGTGGCCGCCCTGGTGGCGGTCTTCTCCTCCCTCGGCGGCGCCGAGGCACCGGCGCCGACCCCGACGCCCGCCTGGAGCGCGAACCACGCCAAGGTGCGCCCGCACCTGCAGCCGGGCGCAGGCGCCTGGCGGGCGAGCTCGCTGCCTCGATGAGCTCGGGCCAGCAGAGCTCGACCCAGCAGATCCCGGGCCAGAACGATGCAGGCCCCGCGAGCGTGCTCGTCCTCGCCTCGGCCTCGCCGGCGCGACTGGCCACGCTGCGCAGCGCCGGCATCGACCCGGTGGTGATCGTCTCCGGCGTCGACGAGAGCCAGCTGGGCGACCTGCCGCCGGCCGAGCTGGCCCTGCAGCTGGCCGAGCTCAAGTGCGCCACGGTGGCCGCCCGCGACGACGTACCCGAGGGTGCGCTGGTGCTGGGCTGCGACTCGGTGCTCGAGCTGGACGGCCGGGCCTGGGGCAAGCCGCACGACGCCGAGGAGGCCGTCCGGCGGTGGCAGCTGATGCGCGGACGCTCAGGCGTCCTGCACACCGGTCACAGCCTGCGCGAGGCCGGCGAGGGCGGCCGGGTGGTCGCCGCCACCGCATCGACGACCGTCCACTTCGCCGAGGTCGACGACGACGAGATCGCGGCGTACGTCGCCACCGGCGAACCGCTGCACGTCGCGGGGGCCTTCACCGTCGACGGACTCGGTGGCGCCTTCGTGAGGGCCATCGAGGGCGACCACCACAACGTGGTCGGGGTCAGCCTGCCGCTGCTCAGAGAACTGACGGGGGAACTCGGTCGGGCCTGGCCCGCCCTGTGGCGTCGCTGAGGGGTCCGTCCGCCTGCGCCGAGGGGTGCGAGAGCGACCGGTGCGGCACGTGCAGCGGCCGCCGGAAGACGAACGTCCGGTACAGGTAGAACCGCGAGACCAGACCCATCAGCAGGCCGATCACGTTGGCGGCGATGTTGTCCGACAGCGGGTCGTCGAGGCCGAGCACGTTCCGGCTGAACCACAGGCACCCGATCGGCAGCAGCATCGTGACCAGGTTGATCGCGACGAAGGCCAGCCGGCCGCCGTCGGCCTGTCGCGGCGGCCGGTCCCGGAACGCCCAGCTGCGGGTGCCCCGGTAGCTGATCGCCATGCCCACGGTGTTCGCGACCACGTAGGCCACGATGACGTGGTCGTGGAGCAGCGCCATCTGGCCCATGCTGAAGCCGTGGACCAGGGTGTTGAACAGCACGAAGGCCACCACGGTCGCCAGTCCGCCGACGGCGGCAAAGCGGCTCGCCTCGGTGAGCAGGCGCTGCCAGCGGACTCCCATGGCGGCAAGGCTAGCCGTCCGGGGGCCGGCGAGTGCGGACGCGGGCTCCGACGCCGTCACTCGACGGGCAGGCCGAGACCCCGCGCGATCAGCATCCGCTGCACCTCGGAGGTGCCCTCACCGATCTCGAGCACCTTGGCGTCCCGGTAGAACCGGGTCACCGGGTACTCCTCCATGAAGCCGTAGCCGCCGAAGACCTGGGTCGCGATCCTCGTCGCGGTGACCGCGCTCTCGGTGGCGTAGAGCTTGGCAACAGCCGCTGCCTGCTTGAACTCCTTCATCGACGCACCCCGGCCGTCGACCATCGAGTCCTTCATCGCGGCGGCCCGGTAGGTGAGCAGCCGGCTGGCGTGCAGCATGACCTCGATGTCGGAGATCTGGAAGGCCAGTCCCTGCTTGCGGCCGATCGGCCCGCCGAAGGTCTGGCGCTCCCCGGCGTACTGCACCGACATGTCCAGACAGGCCTGGATGCAGCCAACGGCGAGCGCGGCGATCGCCACCCGGCCGTCGTCCAGGGTGGCCAGGAACTGGGCGTAGCCGCGGCCACGCTCCCCCAGCAGGTGGTCGGCCGGGACGCGCGCGTCCTCGAAGCTCAGCGGGTGGGTGTCGGAGGCGTGCCAGCCGAGCTTGTCGTAGGCCTTCTCGGCGGTGAAGCCGGGCGTGCCGGCCGGCACCATGATCGTGCTGATCTCGGGCTTGCCGCCCTCGCGGGTGCCGGTGCGGGCGGTGACCGTGACGACGCTGGTGATCTCGGAGCCGGAGTTGGTGATGAACTGCTTGGACCCGTTGACCACCCACTCGTCGCCGACCAACTCGGCCTTGGTCCGGGTGGCGCCGGCGTCCGACCCGGCGCCCGGCTCGGTGAGCCCGAAGCCGGCGAGCTTCTCGCCCGAGACGAGGTCGGGCAGCCAGGTGTCCTGCTGCTCCTTCGAGCCGAAGGTCAGGATCGGGTTGATGCCCAGGCCGACCGCCGCCTCGAGGGTGATCCCCATCGACTGGTCGACACGGCCGATCTCCTCGATCGCGACACAGAGGCTGGTGAAGTCGCCGTCCTCCCCCGCACCGCCGTACTCCTCGGGCGAGGTGAGGCCGAAGAGCCCGAGCTTGCCCATCTTCTGCACCACGTCGACCGGGAAGTGGTG
The DNA here is from genome assembly GCF_041600255.1 of Nocardioides sp. Taxonomy (GTDB): domain Bacteria; phylum Actinomycetota; class Actinomycetes; order Propionibacteriales; family Nocardioidaceae; genus Nocardioides. The sequence goes on from NZ_JBFIKK010000022.1 coordinate 3,388, forward strand.
GTCGCGGTCCCACTGTGCCGCGTGCGGCGCGATCTCGGCCTCCGCGAACTCGCGGACGCTACGACGGAACTCTTCGTGCTCTCGGGACAGCTCGTAGGTCATGGAGCCCATCGTAGCCCGGAGGTTAGCGCTTGTTAACCGACCGTGGGGGTGGGCCGAGGAGCCTGAACGTGAGACCTGGGCGTCTGTCCCGGACGACGGGCGATACCCTGCGTCGCGGAGAACCGTCGTAGAAGACCAGGAGCGCACGTGCCCGAGAACAAGCCCTTGCAGAAGGTCCTGATCGCCAACCGTGGCGAGATCGCTGTGCGCGTGATCCGCGCCTGCAAGGACGCCGGTATCGCGAGTGTCGCGGTGTACGCCGAGCCGGACCGCGACGCGGTCTTCGTGCGGCTGGCCGACGAGGCGCACTCGCTCAACGGCTCCACCCCGGCCGACTCCTACCTCGACATCGAGAAGATCATCGCGGTCGCGCAGAAGACCGGCGCCGACTCGGTGCACCCCGGCTACGGCTTCCTCGCCGAGAACGCCACGTTCGCCCAGGCCGTCCTCGACGCCGGGCTGATCTGGATCGGGCCGCCCCCGGCCGCGATCGACGCCCTCGGCGACAAGGCCAAGGCCAAGCACATCGCCGCGCGCGCCAACGCCCCGTTGGCGCCCGGCACCAAGGACGCGGTCAAGGACGCCGACGAGGTCGTGAAGTTCGCCGAGGAGCACGGTCTCCCGGTGGCGATCAAGGCGGTCTTCGGTGGCGGCGGTCGTGGCCTGAAGGTCGCGCGCACCCTGGAGGAGATCCCGGACCAGTACGAGTCGGCCGTCCGCGAGGCGGTCTCCGCCTTCGGCCGCGGCGAGTGCCTGGTCGAGAAGTTCCTGGACAAGCCCCGCCACGTGGAGACCCAGTGCCTGGCCGACCAGCACGGCAACGTCGTCGTGGTCTCCACCCGCGACTGCTCGCTGCAGCGCCGCCACCAGAAGCTCGTCGAGGAGGCGCCGGCGCCGTTCCTCACCGAGGACCAGATCACCCGCCTCTACGAGTCCTCCAAGGCGATCCTGCGCGAGGCCGACTACGTGGGCGCCGGCACCTGCGAGTTCCTGATCGGCCAGGACGGCACCATCTCGTTCCTCGAGGTGAACACCCGCCTCCAGGTGGAGCACTGCGTCTCCGAGGAGGTCACCGGCATCGACCTGGTCCGGGAGATGTTCCGGATCGCCGCCGGCGAGGAGCTCGGCTACGACGACCCCGAGATCCGCGGCCACTCGATCGAGTACCGGATCAACGCCGAGGACGGCGGACGCAACTTCATGCCCGCCCCCGGCACGCTCACCGCCTGGAGCCCGCCGCAGGGCCCCGGCGTCCGGCTGGACGGCGGCTACGAGAACGGCGAGACGATCCCCGGCGCGTTCGACTCGCTGATCGCCAAGCTGATCGTCACCGGCCGCGACCGCACCCAGGCGCTGGAGCGCTCGCGTCGCGCCCTGGCGGAGTTCGTCGTCGACGGCATGCCCACGGTCATCCCGTTCCACCAGGCCGTGGTCAGCGACCCGGCGTACGTCGGTGACGGCGAGTCGTTCAGCGTCTACACCAGCTGGATCGAGACCGAGTTCGACAACCAGATCGCGCCGTACGCCGGCGACTCGGCCGAGGCCGAGGAGGAGGGCGAGCGCCAGCGGGTGGTCGTCGAGGTCGGCGGCAAGCGGCTCGAGGTCGTCCTCCCCGCCGGGCTCAACACGCTGGCGGCCGGGCCGGCAGCCGGCGCCAAGAAGCCCAAGCGCGCCGCGGGCAAGAAGGCCGGGTCCGCCGCCAGCGGCGACTCCGTCACCAGCCCGATGCAGGGCACGATCGTGAAGATCGCGGTCGAGGAGGGCCAGGCGGTCGCCGAGGGCGACGTCGTGGTCGTGCTCGAGGCGATGAAGATGGAGCAGCCGCTCAAGGCGCACAAGTCCGGCACCGTGACCGGCCTGCAGGCCGAGGTCGGCGCCACCGTCACCAACGGCGCGGTCATCTGCGAGCTCAAGGACTGATGTCCGGCCCCGGGTTGCGCGAACCGAGCCAGCGCGTCAGCCCGCGGGCTCGACTGGTCTGGCTGCTCGAGGCCCTGGTGCACAGCGCCGTCGTCCTGGCGGTGCTGGTCGTGCTCGGCCCGGTGTGGCACGTGCTCGACCTGCCCTGGTGGGTCTTCGCGCTCGTCGGCGGCGTGCTCGCGGCGTACGACGTGGTGGTGCCGCAGTGGCGCTACCTCGTGCACCGCTGGGAGGTCACCGAGACGGCCGTCTACACCCAGACCGGGTGGTGGGCCCGCGAGCGTCGGATCGCCCCGATGTCGCGGATCCAGACCGTCGACTACGTCGAGGGGGCGCTCTCCCGCCTCTTCGGTCTGGCCTCGGTCACCGTCACCACGGCCTCCTCGGCCGGGGCGCTGGAGATCGCCGGGCTCGACAAGCTGCTGGCCCGCCGCCTGGTCGACGAGCTCACCGTGAAGGCGGACGCGGTCGCCGGCGACGCGACATGAGCGCGCTGGACCACGACGAGAGCTGGCAGCGGCTCGACCCGCGGATGCTGCTGGTCCACCCGATCCGGGAGGTGGGCCGCTTCCTGCCCGTGCTGGTCGGCATCTTCATCGCCGGCAACGCCGCCGGTGGCGACGGGACGCCGTGGGAGCTGCTGGGGGTCCTCGTCCCGGTCGCCCTGGGACTGCTGCGCTACCTGACCACCAGCTTCCGCATCGCCGCCGGCCGGATCGAGCTGCGCCGCGGCCTGCTGAACCGGCACGTGCTGTCCACCCCGCTCGACCGGGTGCGCACCGTCGACCTGACCGCCTCGCTGGTCCAGCGGGTGCTCGGGCTGACCACCGTGCGGATCGGCACGGGGACGGCCTCCACCGACGACGACGACCGACTCGACCTGGACGGCCTGCCCACCGACCGCGCCCGGGCGCTGCGTGAGGAACTGCTGCACGCGACGCCGGAGGCCCGCGAGGAGGCGGCCGCGCCGGAGAACGCCCGGGTCCTGCTGCGGTTCGACCCGATGTGGGCGAGGTTCGCGCCGTTCACCGCGGCCGGCCTGCTGCTCGGCCTCGGCGTGCTGGGCGCGGCCTTCCAGCTCCTGGTCACGCTGGGCGGCGGCACCGACGAGCTGCAGACCGGTTCCCTGCTCGACGACGGCGTCTCCCTCGGCTGGTGGATCGGGCTGCTCGCCCTCTCGCTCGCCGGACTGGCGACCGTCGCGGCACTCGCGGTGGTGGGCTACCTGGTCGGCAACTGGGGATTCACCCTGATCCACACCCGGACCGACAACAGCTGGCACCTGCGGCGCGGCCTGCTCACGACGCGGGAGACCAGCCTCGACGCGGACCGGCTCAGCGGGGTCGCGCTGAGCGAACCGATCGGGCTCCGTGCGGTGGGCGGCGCTCACCTGAGCGCCATCGTCACCGGCCTGGACCGCCAGCAGCAGGGCAGTTCGACGCTCGTCCCCTCGGCACCCGTGGGCGTGGTGGCCGGGGCCGCCCGGGACGTCCTGGGTGCCCCCGGACCCGTGGACACGGGGCTGACCGGGCACGGCCCGCGGGCCCGCCTGCGGCGCTACACCCGCGCCCTGGCCGGCGCCTGCGTCGTGGCCGCCGCCGCCCTGCTCCTGGTCGTCCGGGCCGAAGCCCCCGCCTCCCTGCTCGTGCTGGTGGTGCTGGCGCCGCTGCTCGGCGCCGTCCTGGCCGAAGACCGGGCCCGTTCGCTGGGGCACGCCCTGGTCGACGGGTACGTCGTCGCCCGCTCGGGGAGTCTGGAGCGGCGCCGCGAGATGCTGGCGGCCGAGGACGTGATCGGCTGGAACTACCGCGCCACCTTCTTCCAGCGGCGTGCGGGTTTGACCTCGCTGGTCGCCACCACCGCGGGCGGACGCCAGTCGGTCACCGTCCTGGACGTGCCCGAGGGGGCCGGCGTACGGCTCGCGGACGCCGCCGTCCCGGGTTTGGTCAGTCAGTTCCTCGAGGAGCCGACGCTTGTAGGTTGAGGGCCATGTTCTCCAAGGTGCTGGTCGCCAACCGTGGCGAGATCGCGATCCGGGCGTTCCGGGCGGCGTACGAGGTCGGTGCGCGCACGGTCGCCGTCTTCCCGCACGAGGACCGCTGGTCCGAGCACCGACTCCGGGCCGACGAGTCCTACGAGATCGGTGAGCGCGGCCACCCCGTGCGCGCCTACCTCGACCCCGAGGCGATCGTGACGGCGGCGGTGCGGGCCGGCGCCGACGCGGTCTACCCGGGCTACGGCTTCCTCTCCGAGAACCCCGACCTCGCCGAGGCCTGCGCCAACGCCGGGATCACCTTCGTCGGCCCCACCTCCGACGTGCTCAGGCTCACCGGCAACAAGGCGCGGGCGATCGCGGCCGCCAAGGCCGCCGGGGTGCCGACCCTGGCCTCGGTGGAGCCGGGCACCGACGTGGACGCCCTCGTCGAGGCCTGTGCCGCCCTGCCCTACCCGCTCTTCGTCAAGGCCGTGGCCGGCGGTGGCGGACGCGGGATGCGACGCGTCGACGAGCCCGGCGACCTGCGCGAGGCGATCGAGACCTGCATGCGCGAGGGCGAGGGCGCCTTCGGCGACCCCACGGTCTTCGTGGAGCAGGCCGTGGTCGACCCGCGCCACATCGAGGTGCAGATCCTGGCCGACGGCGCCGGCAACGTGATTCACCTCTTCGAGCGCGACTGCTCGGTGCAGCGCCGCCACCAGAAGGTCGTCGAGATCGCGCCCGCACCCAACCTCGACCCGGAGATCCGGGAGCGGATGTGCGCCGACGCGGTGCGCTTCGCGAGCGAGATCGGCTACCGCAACGCGGGCACGGTGGAGTTCCTGCTCGACCCGGACGGGAACTACGTCTTCATCGAGATGAACCCCCGCATCCAGGTCGAGCACACGGTCACCGAGGAGATCACCGACGTCGACCTCGTCCAGTCCCAGCTCCGGATCGCGGCCGGCGAGACCCTCGCGGACCTCGGTCTGAGCCAGGAGTCGATCGTGATCCGCGGCGCCGCGCTGCAGTGCCGGATCACCACCGAGGACCCCGCCAACGGCTTCCGTCCCGACACCGGCAAGATCACGACGTACCGCTCCCCCGGCGGCGCCGGCGTCCGCATCGACGGCGGGACGACGTACACGGGCGCCGAGGTCTCGGCGCACTTCGACTCCCTGCTGGCCAAGCTCACCTGCCGTGGCCGCACCTTCGACAAGGCCGTGGAGAAGGCGCGTCGGGCGGTGGCCGAGTTCCGGATCCGGGGCGTCTCCACCAACATCGCCTTCCTCCAGGCGGTCCTCGACGACCCGGACTTCGCGAGCGGGCAGATCACCACCGCGTTCATCGAGACGCACCCGCACCTGATGGCCGCGCGCGGTGCGGGCGACCGGGGCAGCAAGCTGCTGACCTACCTGGCCGACGTGACCGTCAACCAGCCGCACGGCTCCGCACCGGTCAGCATCGACCCCGCGAGCAAGCTGCCGCCGCTGAGCCTGGCCGTGCCGGCCCCCGACGGCAGCCGACAGTTGTTGCTCGACGTCGGCCCCGAGGAGTTCGCGCGCCGACTGCGCCGGCAGGACCGGGTCGCGGTGACCGACACGACCTTCCGCGACGCCCACCAGTCGCTGCTCGCCACCCGGGTTCGGACCAAGGACCTGCTCACCGTCGCCGGGCACGTCGCCCGGACCACGCCGCAGCTGTGGTCCCTGGAGGCCTGGGGCGGCGCGACCTACGACGTGGCGCTGCGCTTCCTCTCCGAGGACCCCTGGGAGCGGCTGGCCACGCTGCGTCAGGCGGTGCCGAACATCTGCCTGCAGATGCTGCTGCGCGGGCGCAACACGGTCGGCTACACGCCGTACCCGACCGAGGTGACCAACGCCTTCGTGGCCGAGGCGGCCGCCACCGGCATCGATGTCTTCCGGATCTTCGACGCGCTCAACGACGTCGAGCAGATGCGCCCGGCCATCGAGGCGGTCCGGGCGACCGGGACCACGGTCGCCGAGGTGGCGCTCTGCTACACCGGCGACCTCTCCGACCCCGCCGAGACGCTCTACACGCTGGACTACTACCTCGAGCTGGCCGACCGGATCGTCGACGCCGGCGCCCACGTCCTGGCGATCAAGGACATGGCCGGCCTGCTGCGCGCCCCGGCCGCCCGGACGCTCGTCACGGCGCTGCGGGAGCGGTTCGACCTGCCGGTGCACCTGCACACCCACGACACCCCCGGCGGCCAGCTCGCCACCCTGCTGGCCGCGATCGACGCCGGCGTGGACGCCGTGGACGCCGCGACCGCGCCGATGGCCGGCACGACCTCGCAGCCGCCGCTGTCGGCCCTGGTCAGCGCCACCGACCACTCCGCCCGCGAGACCGGGCTGTCGCTGGCGGCGGTCTGCGCCCTCGAGCCCTACTGGGAGGCGACCCGGCGGGTGTACGCGCCGTTCGAGTCGGGGCTGCCGTCGCCGACCGGGCGGGTCTACACCCACGAGATCCCCGGCGGCCAGCTCTCCAACCTGCGCCAGCAGGCGATCGCGCTGGGCCTGGGCGAGAAGTTCGAGCAGATCGAGGACATGTACGCCGCCGCGAACGACATCCTCGGCCATCTCGTGAAGGTCACCCCCTCCTCCAAGGTGGTCGGCGACCTCGCCCTGCACCTGGTGGCGGCCGGTGCCGACGCGGCGCAGTTCGCCGAGGACCCGGCCTCCTTCGACATCCCGGACTCGGTGATCGGCTTCCTCAACGGCGAGCTCGGTGACCCGCCCGGCGGCTGGCCGGAGCCGTTCCGCACCAAGGCGCTCGAGGGCCGCTCCTGGCAGCCGGCGCACGCCGAGCTCACCGACGAGCAGCGCGAGTCGTTGCGCACCCACCCCCGGCGCACTCTCAACGAGCTGCTCTTCCCCGGGCCGACCCGGGAGTTCAACGAAGCGCGCGAGCGGTACGGCGACATCTCGGTGCTCTCCACCCTCGACTACCTCTACGGCCTCCAGCAGGGCGAGGAGCACGAGGTCGAGATCGCCGAGGGCAAGACCCTGATCCTGGGCGTGCAGGCGATCAGCGACGCTGACGAGCGCGGCTATCGGACCGTGATGGCCACCATCAACGGCCAGCTCCGCCCGATCAGCGTGCGCGACCGGAACGTCGCGGCCGAGGTGGCGGCAGCCGAGAAGGCGGACCCCGCCCAGCCCGGGCAGGTGGCCGCGCCGTTCCAGGGGGTCGTCACGATCGCGGTCGAGGAGGGCGCGCAGGTGGCGGCCGGGGACACCGTCGCGACGATCGAGGCGATGAAGATGGAGGCCTCGATCACCGCACCCGTCGCCGGCACCGTCCAGCGGCTCGCGCTCACCGGGACCCAGGCCGTCGAGGGCGGCGACCTGGTGCTGGTACTCGGCTGAGCACCCGCCCCTTCCGCTGTAACGCGGGGTTATCGTCGCTGAACACGCCCCCGGGGGTGTCCTCAGCGTCAACAACACCGCGTCACAGCCAGGGTCGTAGGCTCGTGGGGTGAGCGTCGTACCCCCGCCCGTGATCCGCCTGGACAACCGCTTCGCGCGGGAGCTCGGGGAATTGGCCGTGCCCTGGCAGGCGGCGGAGGCTCCCGAGCCCCGACTGCTCGCGCTGAACGAGGAGCTGGCGGCCGAGCTGGGCCTCGATCCGCAGTGGCTGCGCGGGCCCGACGGCCTGGGGCTGCTGCTGGGCACGGGCGTGCCCGAGGGCGCGACCCCGGTCGCGCAGGCGTACGCCGGGCACCAGTTCGGCGGCTTCTCCCCCCGACTGGGTGACGGCCGGGCGCTGCTGCTGGGCGAGCTGACCGACACTCGGGGGCGACTCGTCGACCTGCACCTCAAGGGGTCGGGACGTACGCCGTTCGCCCGCGGCGGCGACGGGCTCGCGGCCGTCGGCCCGATGCTGCGCGAGTACGTGATCAGCGAGGCGATGCATGCCCTCGGCATCCCGACCACGCGCTCGCTGGCCGTGGTGGCCACCGGTCGACCGGTACGGCGCGAAACGGTGCTGCCGGGAGCGGTGCTGGCCCGGGTGGCCGGCAGTCACCTGCGGGTGGGCAGCTTCCAGTACGTCGCCGCCACCGGCGATCTCGACCTGCTGCGCCGACTCACCGACCACGCGATCGCCCGCCACCACCCGGAGGCCGCGACCGCCGAGGTGCCGGCCCTGGCTCTCTTCGAGGCGGTCGTCGCCGACCAGGCCTCGCTGGTGGCCCGATGGATGCTCGTCGGCTTCGTGCACGGCGTGATGAACACCGACAACATGACGATCTCGGGCGAGACGATCGACTACGGTCCCTGTGCCTTCATGGAGGCCTTCGACCCGGCCACGGTCTTCAGCTCCATCGACGAGGGCGGTCGCTACGCCTACGGCAACCAGCCGGTCGTGGCGCAGTGGAACCTGGCCCGCCTCGCGGAGGCACTGCTGCCGCTGATCAACGACGACCAGGAGCGGGCGATCGAGCTGGCCGTACAGGCGCTGGGCGGCTTCGGGCGGATCCACGCCGCTGCCTGGAGCGACGGGATGCGCGCGAAGCTCGGCCTCCCGCAGGGACTCGAGGCGGCGGTCGTCGGTTCGCTGGTCTCCGACCTGCTGGCCCTGCTGCAGGAGAGCCACGTGGACTTCACGACGTTCTTCCGGGCGCTGGCCGCAGCCGCCCGCGGTGACGCGGAGCCGGCGCGGGGGCTCTTCCTCGACCTGGCCGGCTTCGACGCGTGGCGGGAGCGTTGGGCGGCCCTCGAGCCGGACGCCGACGCGATGGACCGGGTCAATCCCGTCCACATCCCGCGCAACCACCTGGTGGAGGAGGCGCTGACCGCCGCCACCGAGGGCGACCTGGGCCCCGTCGAACGACTCGTCGAGGTGGTGCGGTCGCCGTACCGGCCCCGCCCCGGCTGGGAGCGGTACGCCGCACCGGCGCCCGCCGACTTCGGCGCCTACCGCACCTTCTGCGGGACCTGAGCCCCGGTCAGCGTCGCTCGGTGACCTTGAACGTCACCCAGGTCGAGCGCAGCCCGAGGACCGATCGGAACGTGTCCCCGCTGACGGTGACCCGCCCGCGGCTCCCGATGATCGTGACCTCACGCAGCCGGCCGCCCCACTCGCCGTTGCCGTCGCGACGCACCACCACGATCTGCTCCAGGTCGCCGATCGTCGACCAGGCGCTCTCCAACCGGGTGTCCATCAGCTTCACCGACCAGGTGTGGACGGGGTTGCCGGGGTGGTCGTCGTACGGGTCCTCGCGGGCGGGCAGGTAGCTGAACGACCCGGCCGAGGTCCAGCCGCCGCTGCTCGCACTGAACTGGGTGAACGCCGGCTTGCCGTCGGCCGTCAGGGCCAGCCGCTTGGTGGCCTTCACGGCCTCGTTCGAGGCCGGGTGCTCCGCGTCGTACCCGCCGTACACCTGGCAGGAGGAGGTGTCGCAGAGCTGGTAGTGCTTCGCGCGCGGGTGGTCGCGTTCGAAGCTGGCGTAGGTGCGGGCGGCCACCGCCTGGGCACGGACCGCCTCGGGGTGCCAGAGCGCCGGCATCTCGAGCGGGACGACGCCCTTGAGGTAGTGCTCGAGCGAGAGCACGTTGACCGTGTCCCGGGCGCGCGAGCCTTCGCTGGGCGCCGCTGCGCGCAGCCGCCCACGGTAGGTCCGCTCGCCGTACGGCGTGACGAGGGTGATCGGGCGTCCCTTGGCGAAGAACTCGCCCTCCCCCTCGAGCGTGGCGTACCGACGCCAGCGGTCGGTGCGGTAGGCCACCCGGTTCTCACCGTTGCGGGCGACCGTGATCCGCCACTGCTCCGCCCCGTTGTCCGGCAGGAGCGTGCGCCCCCGTACGGCCGTGTCCCGCAGGCTCAGGTCGGGTCGGGCCAGGACGACCACGTCGTCGGTGGTGTCGGCGGAGATCATCACGCTGACCCGGCCCTCGGCCTGCCCCCAGGTCGTGCCCGGGTAGTAGAAGTCGATGATGTCGCGATGGGTGAGGCCCGAGCGGGCGGCACCCTGGGCGCCGTACTGCGACATGCCGTGGCCGTGGCCGAAGCCGTGACCGGTGATGGTGACCCAGGCCCGGTCGGGCACGCTCCACCGGTCCGCCTTCCCGGCGTTGGCCGGAGCGGCACCGAGGACCGAGGAGGCGGCGAGGAGTGCCGTCAGCGCGGTCGTCCCGAGGGCGCGAAGGCGCGGGGCGGCGTACGGGGGCTGCGGCATGCGGGGGGCTCCGGGGGGATGCGGAAGTGGTGCTTGGGACGGATGTGACACCGCATCGCATCACGCTCGGAAGGGAGCTGCAAGGAAAGTGGTTGAACTACAAATCTGTAATTTGCGTGCCCGGGTCCTAGCTGACCCGGAAGGTGAACCACGAGGAACGCAGGCCGAAGCGCAGCCGGAAGGTGTCGCCGGAGACGGTGACCGAACCGTCCTCACCTGTGAGCGTCATCTCCTCGACGCGACCGTTCCAGTCGCCGTTGCCGTCGCGACGGTTCACCCGGATCCGGGTCAGGTTGCCGATGCCCGGCCACTGCGCCTCGATCTCCTCGTCGCTCAGCGCGACCCGCCACGCGTGGTGCGGATTGCCCTTCCACCGGTCGTAGGGGTCCTCCTTGGCCTTCAGGTAGCTGAACGCACCCGCCGAGGTCCACCCACCGCTGCTGGCCGAGAACTGCGCGAAGATCGGTCGGCCGCCCTTGGTCAGCACCTGCTTCCGCGTTGCCCGGACGGCGGCGTTCGAGGCCGAGTGCTCGGCGGAGTGGCCGCCGTACACCTGGCAGTGTGCGGTGTCGCAGATCTGGTAGTGCCGCGAGGGCGCGGCGGCGCGCTCGAAGGCCGCGTACGTGCGCGCAGCGATCGCCTGGGCGCGGACGGCGTGCCGGTGCCACAGGGCCGGCACCTCCAGCGGGACGACGCCGCGCAGGTAGCTCTCCAGGCTCAGGATGTTCACCGTGTCCCGATCGCGGCCCCGACCCGCGACCGAGGCCGAGCGCAGGATGCCGCGGTAGCGCCGGGCGCCGGCCGGGGTCTGCAGCGTGATCGGCTTCCCGCCGGCCGCGAACTCCGCGTCTCCGGGCACCGTGCGCCAGGTGTGCCACCGCTTGGTCCGGTAGGCGATGATGCTGCGGCCACGGGCGGCCGGCGTGATCCGCCACCGGTTCGCCCGGGGAGCGACCCGGGTGAGCGGCCAGGCACGTCGAGCGCCGAGACTGCGGAGCGTCAACCCCGAGCGGGCCCGCACCACGACGTCACGGGTGGTGTCCGCGGTCAGCAGCACCTTCACCGTGCCGCCGGCCCTGCCCCACCTCGTCCCGGGGTAGTAGAAGCGAACGATCTGGCGGTAGGTCTTCCCGAGCCCGGCAGCCCGCTGGGCGCCGTACTGGGAGAGCCCGTGGCCGTGGCCGTAGCCGTGCCCGCGCACGGTGACCGTGGCGTCCCGGGGAACGTCCCAGGCGTTGGCCGCGGAGGCTGGAACGGCGGGCAGGACCAGGGCCCCCAGCGCGAGCACGATCGAGCAGATCAGGGCACGCCGAGGGGCAGGTGGAACAGCGGACATCGAAGGCTCCCGAGGTGGACGAACCCCGATCCGAACACGAGCCACGCGCCGGGGCAACCCCACGACGCGATCCACAGCAGAACCTCAGACGCGGTGCAGGCGCCGCGCGGCTTCGGCGATCGAGCCGCTCATCGACGGGTACACCGTGAACGCCTGGGCCAGCTGGTCGGCGGTCAGCGACTCGGCGACCGCGATCGAGACCGGGTGGATCAGCTCGCTGGCCCGCGGTCCGACCACCACTCCCCCGACGACGATGCCGGTGCCGGGACGGCAGAAGAGCTTGACGAAGCCGTCGTGCACACCCTGCATCTTCGCCCGGGCGTTGCCCGACATCCGCAGCATCACGGTCTCGGCCTGCATCTCGCCGTCGTCGATCGACTGCTGCGACCAGCCGACGGTGGCGATCTCGGGGGCGGTGAAGACGTTCGAGGAGACCTTCTTCAGGTCCAGCGGTCGCACCGTGTCCCCGAGGAAGTGCCACATCGCGATCCGGCCCTGCATGGCCGCCACGCTGGCCAGCATCAGGACACCGGTGCAGTCGCCCGCGGCGTACACGCCCCGCGCCGACGTACGCGAGACGCGGTCGACGTAGATGAAACCGCCGTCGTTCACCATCACGCCGGCGTCCTCGAGCCCGAGGTCGGCGGTCTTCGGCACCGAGCCGAGCGCCAGGATGCAGTGCGAGCCCTGCACCGACCGACCGTCGGTCAAGGTGACGGTGACGGTGTCGCCGTCCCGCGTCACCGACTCCATCCGGGACTTCGAGAGCAGCTTCATGCCGCGTCGGGTGGAGACCTCCTCGAGTACGGCGGCCGCCTCCGCGTCCTCGCTCGGGAGCACCCGGTCGCGTGAGGAGACCAGGGTGACATCGACGCCCAGGGCCAGGTAGGCACTGGCGAACTCGGCGCCGGTGACCCCCGAGCCGACCACGATCAGCTTCTCGGGGGTCTCATCGAGGTCGTAGACCTGCTCCCAGGTCAGGATCCGCTCACCGTCGGGCTGGGCGGTCGGCAGGGTGCGCGGGGCGGCACCCGTCGCGATCAGGACGGCGTCGGCCGGCAGCGTCTGCTCGGTGCCGTGGGGCAGCGTGGCGATCACCCGGTGCGGGCCGTCGAGACGACCGCGACCGGCCACCACCGTGACGCCTTCGCGCGCGAGCCGCCGTTCGATGTCGCCCGACTGGTCGGCCGCGAGCTGCTTGACCCGGGCGTTGACGCGGGCCAGGTCGACCGACAGCGACGTGGCCGCGTCACCGGCCTGGTCGCGGAAGTTCACGCCGAGCTCGGCCGCGCCGGCGACCTCGATCATCAGCTCGGCCGTGGCGATCAGCGTCTTGCTGGGCACGCAGTCGGTGAGGACGGCGGAACCGCCGATCCCGTCGGAGTCGACGACCGTGACCTGCGCACCGAGCTGAGCGGCCACCAGGGCCGACTCGTAGCCACCAGGGCCGCCACCGATGATGACGACGCGTTCGCCGTTCGCGCTGGGAGCGGCCATCAGAAGTTGATCATGTGACCGGTGATGCCGTGGACGGCTTCCTTCACGGCCTCGGAGAGGGTCGGGTGCGCGAAGATGTTGCGCGACATCTCGTCCGCGGTCAGGTCCCACTGCTGGGCCAGGGTCAGCGCCGGCAGCATCTCGGTGACCTCGGGCCCGATCATGTGGGCGCCGATGATCTCGTTGTGCTCGGCGTCGGCCACCACCTTCACGAAGCCGACCGCGTCGCCGAGGCCCTGCGCCTTGCCGTTGGCCGAGAACGGGAACGTCGCGGTCTTGACGTCGTACCCCTTCTCCTTGGCCTGGGCCTCGGAGTAGCCGAAGGAGCCGATCTGCGGCTGGCAGAAGGTGGCCCGGGGGATCATGTCGAAGTCGATCTCCTGGGTCTCCGCCCCGGCGATCGTCTCGGCGGCCACGATCCCCATCGCCTCGGCGGCGTGGGCCAGCATCATCTTGGCGGTGACGTCGCCGATGGCCCAGATGCCCTCGACGTTCGTGCGGCCGCGCTCGTCGACCGCGATCGCGCCCCGCTCGGTCAGCTCGACGCCCGCTGCCTCGAGGCCGTAGCCCTCGACGCGGGGGGCGAAGCCGATGGCCTGGAGGACCTTGTCGGTCTCGAGGACCTCTTCCTTGCCGTCCTTGCTGACGGTGACCTTGACCTTGTCGCCACTGTCGTCGATGCCCTCGACCTTGGTCGAGAGCATGACCTTCACGCCGAGCTTCTTGTAGTGCTTGAGCAGCTCCTTGGACACGTCGGCGTCCTCGGTGGGCACCATCCGGTCGAGGAACTCCACGATCGTCACGTCGACGCCGAAGTTCTTCATCACGTAGGCGAACTCGACACCGATCGCGCCGGAGCCGGCGATGACGATCGAGCCGGGCAGCGTCTCGTCGAGGATCTGCTCCTCGTAGGTGACCACACGCTCGCTCAGCTTCGTGCCCGGGATCAGCCGGGTCTTGGCGCCGGCGGCGATGATCAGGTTGTCGCAGGTGTAGGTGGTGGTGTTGCCGTCCTTGTCCTTCACCTCGACGGCCTGCTTGCCGTCCTGGGCGCCGAGGAGGGTGCCCCACCCGTCGATCTCGGCGATCTTGTTCTTCTTCATCAGGAAGTGGACGCCCTTGACGATCCCGGCGGACACCTGACGGCTGCGCTTGTGGGTCGGGCCGTAGGACATCGTGGCGTCACCCTCGATGCCGAACTTGTCCTTCTCGTGCGTCAGCAGGTGCGCCAGCTCGGCGTTGCGGAGCAGCGCCTTGGACGGGATGCAGCCCACGTTGAGGCAGACACCGCCCCAGTACTTCTCCTCGATGACGGCTGCTGTCTGGCCCAGCTGAGCGGCTCGAATCGCCGCCACATAACCACCGGGGCCAGCACCAAGAACGAGAACGTTGTAGTGGGTCACGGCGGTCAGCCTATGAGTTGGACGCGCCGCTGACCAAGACAGGGGAGCACGCCGGTCGACGCCGACAGGGACTAACCTGCAACGCGTGACGCTCTACGCCGCCTACGGGACGAACCTTGATCCGGCGCGCATGGGCGACCGCTGCCCCCACTCGCCGCTGCGTACGACCGGATGGCTGCAGGGGTGGCGCCTGACGTTCGGCGGCGAGGAGCATGGTTGGGACGGCGCACTCTGCACCATCGTCGAGGACCCGATCGAGCAGGTCTTCGTGGCGGTGTACGACGTGACGCGGGAGGACGAGGTGCTCCTCGACTCCCTCGAGCAGGCCGACTCCGGCCTCTACCGCAAGACCAAGGTGCGGGTGGCGACCCTCACCGGTGAACAGGTGGTGTGGACGTACGTGCTCGACGCCTTCGAGGGCGGGCTGCCCTCGGCGATGTACCTGGGCATCCTGGCCAACGCGGCCGAGGCGGCCGACGCTCCGGTGGACTACGTGGCCGCGTTGCGGCGGCGGCCCTGCCGCTCGATCGGGTTGTAGGTGGGTGTCGGGATCCCCGGATATCCGGGGATCCCTGCGCTTCCAGGCCGTTGCAACACCCGATAAGCGCCAACTTCCCCGGATATCCGGGGATCCCCACACCCCTCGCCGCCCCACATTCGGGGCGGCCGCTCGACGTACCCCGCAGCTTGCTCGAGCTGTCGCGGCCTCCTGCTCCTCCAGATGGCAGCACGACTCGACGTTGTTGCCGTCGGGGTCCCGGACGAAGGCGCCGTCGTAGTTGGCGTGGTATTCCGGGAAGAGCCGTGGCTCGTGCAGCACCTCGGCCCCGGTCGCGGTGGCAGCATCGAAGAAGGCCCGCACCGCGGCACGGCCCTGGGCGACGAACCCGACGTGGATCTCCCGGTTGGGTCCCGACGCCGGACCTTCGTCCGGTTGGGCACCGATCCAGAAGTCCGGGCTCTGCGCGTCGTACCCGATGGCCACGCCGTGGTCGATGATGCGCATGGATCCCCGGATATCCGGGGAATCCTGCGCTTCCAGGCCATTGCAATGCCATGGAAGCGCCAACATCCCCGGATATCCGGGGAATCCGACACCCCCACCTCACCCCCTCGCCAGTACGGCGGCCGCCCGCCGCTCGGCCCCGCGCCGGGCCGCGGCCAGCTCCACGAGGTGCTCACCGATCCCGCCCGTCAGCGCTGCCACCAACGCAGCCGCGTGCGTGCGGTAGGTGTCTCGGTACCCGCTCGCCCGGTCGCAGTCGGCATCAGCCTGCGCGACGACCGCCTCGCGATCGGCCATCTCCGGCGTCGGCCCGTGCTCTGCGTACTCGGTGCGCAGCGTGTCGATCGCGTGGTGGGGTGAGCTGGCGGCGACGCCGCGCTCACGCATGCAGTCCACCCACGCCCCCAGCGCCTGGCGCACCGGGGCCTGCGCCCCCGCCTCCTCGGCCACATCACTGCGGAACGCGCCGATCTCGGTGTCCACCCGCGCCGCACGCAGCGACGACCCGTAGAGCTCGCGCTTGGCCGCGGCCAGGCAGCCCCGGGTCGGGAACTGCGCTTCGATGCCCGTGGGCAGCGTCAGCGAACCCTGCCGCCCGGCCGGGCCGTACAGGTCGCGCTGCCAGGCGTCGGCCCGGCGCGGGGACGGCGGCGGCACCTCGCGCTGGGCCTTCGCGTCGGCCAGCAGCCCGTAGCTGTCGTCGTCGGCCAGCACCGTCGGGGTCGTGGCGGCTGCCCCGGGCCGCAGCAGCGAGTACGGCGGCGCCGGGTAGTCGTGGCCACGGTCGGCCAGGCAGTCTCCGACCAGGACCTCCTCGGCCACCCGGATCCGCACCGAGTCGGCGACCCACCCGGCGTCCGGGAAGAGCATCGTGTCGACGTCCGGTGGCAGCGCGGTCGCCCCGACCGGCCCGGTGGCCGGGTGCGCAGTGCACCCGGCCACCAGGAACGTGCCCGCCACGAGGACGTGGCCCAGGCGTCGACGAGCTGTCAGCAGTTCCACGACCACTTGTTCGAGCTGATCCGGTCGTTGAAGTTCTGGTTCGCCAGGTTGAGGTAGCTGTAGCCCTTGGGCAGGCACAGCCAGTCACCGGTGTAGCTCGAGTGCTGGTAGAGGTAGACACCCATCCCGCTCGTGCCGTTGTTCTGCACGGAGCTGGCCACGTCGTTCCAGGTGCCACCGGTGGACTTGGGGAAGTCCTTCCAGTTGGCGTTGTCGCCGCCGAACGACGCCATCGCGCCGGTCTTGTTCGCCGCCTCCCAGGCACACAGGTTGCCGCTGCCACAGGCGGCCTGGGCCGCACCACCGGTCGCCACCAGGCCGGTCAGGGCCATCAGCGGCGCCACGGCGCCGATCAACATCGTGCGAATCTTCATGGTGCACCTTTCGTCGAGCGGCCCACCCCATGCGGGTCGCTGGCTCTCGGGTCGCAGAAATGCGCGCACATTCAATAATTCAGGGAATTGAATGTCGACGCGAAGAACTGCTCCCCGATCGATGGCGAAAGGGACACCCGAGATGCCGAGAACGCTATTTCCTCGGGAAATGCCCAGCAAGAAGCACAATGACGAACCTCAGGAGAATTCGGTGCAGGTGTCGCCGTTGACGAATTCCTGCGCCAACCGGTAACCGACCCGGCCCCCGTCGCCGGAGCCCCGGCGACAGTTCGGCTCGCCCCGGCACCCGGGACTAGAGTTCGCCCACGTGACGGAGAACCAGCAGACCACCGCCCAGCAGGCCGCCCGCGCCGCCGAGAAGCTCGCCGAACTCACCGGCGTCGAGCGCCACGACATCGCCCTCGTCCTCGGCTCGGGCTGGCTCCCTGCCGTGGACGCCCTCGGCGAGGCGACGGCGGAGATCGACACCACCGACCTCCCGGGGTTCTCCGCCGCTGCCGTCGCCGGCCACTCCGGCAAGATCCGTTCGGTCCGCGCCGGCGACCAGAACCTGCTCGTGTTCCTGAGCCGCACCCACTTCTACGAGGGTCGCGGCGTCGCCGCGGTGTGCCACGGCGTACGCACGGCCGCCGCGGCCGGCTGCCGGGCGATCGTGCTGACCAACGGCTGCGGCGGCCTCAACGAGGCCTGGCAGCCCGGCACCCCGGTGCTGATCAAGGACCACATCAACCTCACCGCGACCAGCCCGATCGAGGGCGCGAACTTCGTGGACCTGACCGACCTCTACTCCAGCCGGCTGCGCACGCTGTGCCGCGAGATCGACCCCAGCCTCGACGAGGGCGTCTACGTCCAGTTCCCCGGGCCGCACTACGAGACCCCGGCGGAGATCGGCATGGTCCGCGCCATCGGCGGCGACCTCGTCGGGATGAGCACCACGCTGGAGGCGATCGCCGCCCGCGAGGCCGGCATGGAGGTGCTGGGCATCAGCCTGGTCACCAACCTGGCGGCCGGCATCAGTGGCGAGCCGCTCAACCACGCCGAGGTCCTCGAGGCCGGCAAGGCCGCCGCCAGCCGGATGGGCGAACTGCTCGGCCGGATCGTCCCGGCGATCTGACGCCACGGCACGCGGGTAGCGTGCGTGCGGTGAAGATCCTCCTCACCGGCGCAGCCGGCAGCATCGGCCGAGTGCTCATCCCCGGCCTGACCGATCGCGGCCACCAGGTCGTCGCCCTCGACCGGGTGCCCGTGCCGGACGGCTTCGACGGCGTCTGGCACACGGTCGACTGTGCCGACCCCGACGCGGTCGCGGCCGCCCTCGACGAGCAACCGCTCGACGCGGTCGTCCATCTCGCCGGCCACCCCGGGGAGGCGAGCCTGCCGGAATCGCTGACCTCGCACGTGGTGACGACCGCGGCCCTGCTCGACGCCATGGTCGAGCAGCAGATCCCCCGGATCGTCTACGCGAGTTCCAACCACGCCGTCGGGCGCACCCCCCGCGTCGAGAGCCTCGGCGAGGACCTCGGCGTCCTGACGCGACCGCGCCCCGACA
Organism: Nocardioides sp.; assembly: GCF_041600255.1. Lineage (GTDB taxonomy): Bacteria > Actinomycetota > Actinomycetes > Propionibacteriales > Nocardioidaceae > Nocardioides. Next base: position 21,775 of record NZ_JBFIKK010000022.1, read on the forward strand.
CGTTCTACGGTGTCGGCAAGGTCGCGGCCGAGGCGCTGCTCAGCCTCTACGTCGACCGCCACGGCCTCGACGCCGTTTCCTGCCGGATCGGATCGTTCCTGCCTGAGCCGGAGACCGTCCGCCACCTGTCCACCTGGCTGTCCCACGACGACTGCGTGCGCATGGTGGAGGCGAGCCTGACCACGACCGCGCCCGGTTACGCGGTGCTCTACGGCATCTCCGCCAACACCCGAGCCTGGTGGGACCTCGCCGCCGGTCGCGCCCTCGGCTACGAGCCACGGGACAACGCCGAGGAGTTCGCCACCCGCGTCCCGGACCGCCCGCAGGACGAGGCCGAGGCGGCCTTCGTCGGGGGGCCCTTCGCGGGCGAGGCCTTCTACCGACCAGCCCTGGACCGCGCCAGCGTGTGAACTCGCCGCAGCGGGGCACGGTTCCACGAAACTCGGAACCAGGAGGTATCCCCGTGGCTGACCACGACCACGACGAGCACGCACTCGAGCACGAGAACGAGCAGCCCGACCACGACCCCGAGCAGGACACGGAGTCCAGCGGCGGGCCCGCGAGCGCGATGAGCGAGACCTTCCTCGAACGGCCCCCGGAGGAGACCATCCGGGAGATCGAGGAGGAGCGGGAGCGACGCCTCGCCCCGGAGAACCGACCGGAGAACGCCGAGGTCGACAACACCGGCGAGAACAAGCCCGACTTCCTCAAGAACGAGTCGGCTCAGTGACCGGACGCCGCCGAGCACCGCGGCGCAGACCGTCCGGCCGGCGTACGGCGCACGGCCGCGCCACGGCGTCCGTCCTCCTGCTGGGACTCGCCCTGGGCACGGTCGCCCTGGCCGGTGGCTGCCTGGCGGAGTCCGAGGAGTCACCGCCGGCGGGCACCCCCAGCGTGCGGGACGGGCAGCCCGACCTGCCCGCCGAGAGCCCGTCGGGGGCAGGCGCCTCCAGCCCGATCACCTTCGACGTCGCCGCGGACCCCGAGGGCGATCCGGTCTCCGACGAGGCGTGCGCCGAGGTGGCCGGCCCGTTCCTCAGCTACGCGCTGATCGACGTCAGCCGGCCGGTCACGGTCGACGGCGTCGATCTCCCCGAGGCCGTCGGCGTCCGGCTGGGCCGGTCCTGGGTGGCTCCCCGACCCGAGGAGGGGGTCGCCCGCACCGGCCTCGTCCGCGGTCGGACCCCGACGGCGAGCTCCCTGGAGGCGGTCAACTGGGAGCAGCGACGACCACTCGAGGGCACCCTGCTCGGATCCGGCGAGTGGTACGTGTTCACCACCCTGCGCGTCCACCACACCGGTCGCGCCGACTCCCTCGACCTGCTCTGGTCCGACGACCTGAGCACGGGGGTCAGCAGCTGGACCCGCCCGATCGAGTTCCGGGAGCGCTGCGCCTAGCGATCGTCTCGACACAACTCCCGGTGCCGGCCAGTCGCTCGCGCAGGCCGCCGAGGCAGCCGGCCATCATCCGCTGGTGGTTCCAGCGCAGCAGCGGCCGGGCGACGTACGACGCGAGCGCGAGCGCGCCGCCGACCTCGACCTCCTGCTCGAACTCCATGCGCGTGGAGCCCTCACCGGTCTCGGAGAGCCGCCACCGCACCATGCCGACGAGGTCCCCGCTGACGCTGGTCTCCAGCAGGGGTGGCGCACGGTGCTCGGCGTGCAGCACCAGGTCGAGGGTGTAAGGCAGGGCGGAGCGGCACAGCACCCGGGCGTCGTCGGGGCCCAGACTGGCCACCGCCAGGACCTGGGGCCACCAGTCGGGATAGTGCTCGAGGTCGAGCAGGACGGCGGCCACGTCGTCCACCGGGTGCGGGACGGTCCAGACGTCCTCGAAGCGGTAGGTCACGGACACCCGACCATCATCGCTGGTTCCCCCTCGACCCCACGCAGCGACTACCGTGCCGCCATGACGACTCTGGACGTGGACCTGCTCCTCGAACGTGCGCGCTCGTGGGCTGCCCAGGACCCGGACGCCCACACCCGCACCGAGCTCGAGCAGATCATCGCCGACGTCGCCGACGGCGCCGACCCCAGCGACCTCGCCGATCGCTTCGACGGCACCCTGGAGTTCGGCACCGCCGGCCTGCGCGGCGCCCTCGGCGCCGGGCCGAACCGGATGAACCGGGCCGTCGTGCTGCGCGCCGCCGCCGGGCTGGCGACGTACCTCAAGCTGAACGGCGCGACCCGCGACAACTCCGTGGTGATCGGCTACGACGCCCGGCACAACTCCGACGTCTTCGCCCGCGACACCGCCGAGGTGATGACCGGTGCCGGCCTGCGCGCCCACGTGCTGCCCAGGCCGCTGCCCACTCCCCTGCTGGCGTTCGCGATCCGCGAGCTCGGCTGCGTCGCCGGGATCATGGTCACCGCCAGCCACAACCCGCCCGAGGACAACGGCTACAAGGTCTACCTCGGCGACGGCAGCCAGATCGTCTCGCCCGCGGACGCCGAGATCGCCGAGCAGATCGCAGCGATCGGCCAGCTCGCCGACATCCCGCGCGGCACGAGCGGCGAACTCCTCGACGAGCACCTGATCGACCGCTACCTCGACACGGTCGCCGACCTCGCGGTGGACGGGCCACGCGACCTCGACATCGTCTACACGCCGCTGCACGGCGTCGGCGGCAGCTCGGTGGTGCAGGTGCTCGAGACCGCCGGATTCGAGGCGCCACGCGTGGTCAGCCAGCAGGAGCAGCCCGACCCCGACTTCCCGACCGTCGCCTTCCCGAACCCCGAGGAGCCCGGCGCCATGGACCTCGCGATGGCGCTGGCCGCCGAGGTGGGCGCGGACATCGTCGTCGCCAACGACCCGGACGCCGACCGGTGCGCGGCCGCCGTCCCCGGCCCGCACGGCTGGCAGATGCTGCGCGGCGACGAGGTCGGCGCACTCCTCGCCCAGCACCTGCTGGCCCGCGGCAAGCAGGGCACCTACGCGACCTCGATCGTCTCCTCGTCGCTGCTCGGGACCATGGCGGCCGCCGCCGGCCAGCCGTACGCCGAGACGCTCACCGGCTTCAAGTGGATCGGACGGGTGCCCGACCTGGCGTTCGGCTACGAGGAGGCGCTGGGCTACTGCGTCGACCCCGAGCACGTCCGGGACAAGGACGGCGTCTCCGCCCTGCTGCTGCTCTGCGAGATCGCCGCCGAGGCCAAGGCGGCCGGCCGCAGCCTGCACGACCTGCTCGACGACATCGCAGGAGAGCACGGCCTGCACGCCACCGACCAGCTCTCGGTCCGGGTCAGCGACCTGGGCGAGATCGCGAACGCGATGGCACGGCTGCGCAGCACCCCGCCCACCACGCTCGGCGGACTCGCGGTGGAGCAGGTCGACGACCTGGCCCTGGGCTCGGCGGACCTGCTGCCGACCGAGGGCCTGCGCTACCGGCTGGCCGAGGGCGCCCGGGTGATCGTGCGTCCCAGCGGCACCGAGCCCAAGCTCAAGTGCTACCTCGAGGTGGTCATCGGGGTGAACCCCGAGGACGGCGTCGAGGCCGCCCGGATCGCCGCGGTCGGTCGGCTCGACGCGCTGCGCGCCGACATCAAGAGCGCCGCCGGGATCTGAGCAACCCTCCGGACGACGAGGTCGGCCGGTTCAGAGTCGGCCGGTTCAAACACGTCCGGTTCAGAGCAGTGCGGTGACGACCAGCCCGAGCACGGCCAGGGCCAGCGCGGCCAGCTCGACGCGGGCGACCTCGCGGCGTACCTGTCCGGCCAGGACCGCCTGCTCCTCGGACATCAACCGGACGCCCTGCCGGGCGCGGGCGTCCTCGGCGAGCTGGGAGAGCCGCTGCTCCACGTGGTCGGCGTACGCCGTTCCGTCGTCCGCCTTGCCCGCCTTCTCCGCCCGGGAGCGCCGCGCGGTCGTGCGCCAGGAGCGACCGACCGCGGGTGAGACGTAGCGGGCATCGGCGGTCCCGACGGCCAGGAGCTGGCCGATCGCGACCTGCTCGACCGCCGCGAGCGGCACCGAGACGGTGTCGAACATGTTGCGCAGCACGAGGTCGTCGCCGACCGCTTCGACGACCGGACGCACCATCGAGGCCCACAGCAGCACCCCGAACAGCAGGGCGGCGAAGACGGCCCACAGCGGCAGTCCGCTGGAGCGGTCGAGCACACCGATCGCCACGACACCACCGACGAGCACCAGGCCGAGCCAGCCCATCACGAGGCTCCCGGTGGAGCGGAAGCGTTCGGGCCTGGTGGTCATGCGGTTCCTCCAGCAGGGTCGGTGACGTCGGGTCGGGGCAAGGGTACGGTCCGACGATGTGCGGAGCCGTCACGACGATGGGATGATTGCCCGATGACCCCACTCAAGGAACGGTTCGACGACGTCACCACGTCCGAGGCCTCCCTCCGCAACTTCCTGCACGGGCTGCCCGGTGTCGACCAGGTCGGCGCCGAGGCGCGGGCGGCTGCGCTGGGCACCCGCTCGATCAAGACGACCGCCAAGGAGTTCGCCATCGACCTGGCGATCCGGATGGTCGACCTCACCACCCTCGAGGGCCAGGACACCCCGGGCAAGGTGCGTGCACTCGCCGCCAAGGCGATGCGCCCCGACCCCTCGGACCCGACTTGCCCGAGCGCCGCCGCCGTCTGTGTCTACCCCGACATGGTCGCCGACGTGAAGGACGTGCTCGGTGACAGCGGGGTCAACATCGCCGCCGTCGCCACCGCCTTCCCGAGCGGCCGGGCAGCGCTCGACATCAAGCTCGCGGACACCCGCGACGCGGTCGAGGCCGGCGCCGACGAGATCGACATGGTCATCGATCGGGGCGCCTTCCTCTCCGGGCGCTACCTACAGGTCTTCGAGGAGATCGTCGCGGTCCGTGAGGCGTGCGTGCGCCCCGACGGCTCGACGGCCCACCTGAAGGTGATCTTCGAGACCGGAGAGCTGCAGACCTACGACAACGTACGGCGCGCCAGCTGGCTGGCGATGCTGGCCGGAGGCCACTTCATCAAGACCTCGACCGGCAAGGTGCAGCCCGCGGCCACCCTCCCGGTCACGCTCGTGATGCTGGAGGCGGTGCGAGACTTCCGCGCCGCCACCGGCCAGATGGTCGGCGTCAAACCCGCCGGCGGGATCCGCACCACCAAGGACGCCATCAAGTACCTGGTGATGGTCAACGAGATCGCCGGCCAGGACTGGCTCGACCCGCACTGGTTCCGCTTCGGCGCCTCCACGCTGCTCAACGACCTGTTGATGCAGCGCACCAAGATGACCACCGGCCGCTACTCCGGCCCCGACTACTTCACGTTGGACTGATCGCGATGGCAAAGGAAACAGTGGCCTCCACCGACACCACCCCGACGAGCGGCGGCAGCGTGTTCGACTACGCCCCCGCCCCCGAGTCGCGCAGCATCGTCGACATCAAGCCGTCCTACGGCCTGTTCATCAACGGCGAGTTCGTCGACGGCTCGGGCTCGTCGTTCAAGACGATCAGCCCCTCCACCGAGGAGGTGCTCGCCGAGGTCGCCGAGGCCAGCGAGGCCGACGTCGACGCGGCCGTGAAGGCCGCCCGGCGGGCGCACTCCCGCGTGTGGGGCAAGATGTCGGGCCGCGAGCGCGCCAAGTACCTCTACCGGATCGCCCGGATCATCCAGGAGCGCGGCCGCGAGCTGGCCGTGCTGGAGTCGATCGACAACGGCAAGCCGATCCGCGAGACCCGCGACGTGGACGTCCCCACCGTCGCCGCGCACTTCTTCTACTACGCCGGGTGGGCCGACAAGCTGGAGTACTCCGGCTACGGCTCCACCCCCCTCGGCGTCGCCGGCCAGATCATCCCGTGGAACTTCCCGCTGCTGATGCTGGCGTGGAAGATCGCCCCGGCCCTGGCCTGCGGCAACACGGTCGTGCTCAAGCCGGCCGAGACCACGCCGCTGACCGCGCTGCTCTTCGCGGAGATCTGCCAGCAGGCCGACCTGCCCGCCGGTGTCGTCAACATCATCACCGGCGCCGGTGAGACCGGGCGAGCGCTCGTCTCGCACCCGGACATCGACAAGGTCGCCTTCACCGGCTCCACCGACGTCGGGCGCGCGATCGCCAAGTCTGTCGCGGGCACGAACAAGAAGGTCACCCTCGAGCTCGGCGGCAAGGCCGCGAACATCGTCTTCGACGACGCGCCGATCGACCAGGCCGTCGAGGGCATCGTCAACGGCATCTTCTTCAACCAGGGCCATGTCTGCTGCGCCGGCTCCCGGCTGCTGGTGCAGGAGTCCGTCGCCGACGAGGTGCTCGAGCGCCTCAAGCGCCGGATGGGCACCCTGCGGGTCGGCGACCCGCTGGACAAGAACACCGACATCGGCGCGATCAACTCCGCCGAGCAGCTGGCCCGGATCAAGGAGCTCTCCGACATCGGTGAGGCCGAAGGGGCGGGTCGCTGGTCGCCGCCGTGCGACCTGCCCGCCCAGGGCTTCTGGTTCCCGCCGACCATCTTCACCGGCGTCACCCAGGCCCACCGGATCGCCCGCGAGGAGATCTTCGGCCCGGTCCTGTCCGTGCTGACCTTCCGTACGCCGTCCGAGGCCGTCGAGAAGGCCAACAACACGCCGTACGGCCTCTCCGCGGGGGTGTGGACCGACAAGGGTTCGCTGATCCTGCACATGGCCAACCAGCTGCGCGCCGGCGTCGTGTGGGCCAACACGTTCAACAAGTTCGACCCGACCAGCCCCTTCGGTGGCTACAAGGAGTCGGGATACGGCCGCGAAGGCGGCCGCCACGGTCTGGAGGCCTACCTGCGATGACACCCACCACTGGAACCTCGGGGCGCATCGACGTCCGCAAGACCTACAAGCTCTACATCGGCGGGGCCTTCCCCCGTTCGGAGTCGGGCCACTCCTACGTCGTCACCGACTCGAAGGGCACCTTCGTGGCCAACGCGGCCCTGGCCTCGCGCAAGGACGGCCGGGACGCCGTCGTCGCCGCCCGCAAGGCGTTCGGCGGCTGGTCGTCCCGCACGGCCTACAACCGGGCCCAGATCCTCTACCGCGTCGCCGAGGTGATGGAGGATCGTCGCCCGCAGTTCGTGGAGGCGGTCCGCCAGTCCGAGGGGCTGTCCACCGCCAAGGCCGAGAAGGTCGTGGACGAGTCCATCGACCGGCTGGTCTGGTACGCCGGCTGGGCGGACAAGATCACCCAGGTGGTCGGCAACGCGAACCCGGTCGCCGGCCCGTTCTTCAACCTCTCCACCCCCGAGCCCACCGGCGTCGTCGCCGTGCTGGCTCCGCAGGAGTCCTCGCTGCTGGGCCTGATCAGTGTCGTGGCGCCGGTCATCGTCACCGGCAACACCGCGGTCGTGGTCAGCTCGTTCGAGCGGCCGCTGCCGGCCGTGACCTTCGCGGAGGTCCTCGCGACCTCCGACGTGCCCGGCGGCGTCGTGAACCTCCTGACCGGTTCCGCGGCCACCGTGGCACCGTGGCTGGCCGCCCACATGGACGTCAACGCGATCGACCTGACCGGGATCAGCGGGGACGCCGACCTCGCCGTCCAGCTCGAGCAGGCGGCGGCCGAGAACCTCAAGCGGGTCCGCCGGGCACCGGCCACCGAACCCGACTGGACCGCGGACCCGGGCATCGACGCGATGACGTCGTTCCTGGAGACGAAGACGGTCTGGCACCCGATCGGCGTCTGATTGCGCGCCAGGGTGATCGTGCTTGCCGGCCCCTCCGGGGCCGGCAAGTCGCGTCTGGCGGATCGGATCGACCTGCCGGTCCTGCGCCTCGACGACTTCTACCGCAACGGTGACGACCCGGACCTGCCGCGGATCACCGAGGGCGCCAACGCCGGAATCGTCGACTGGGACGACCCCGCCTCCTGGTCACTCGACGACGCGCTGGCGGCCCTCGAGCAGATCTGTCGCGACGGCCGGGCCGAGGTGCCCGTCTACGACATCGCGCACGACGGTCGCTGCGGCAGCCAGGTCTTCGACCTCGGCGGACACACCCTCTTCGTGGCCGAGGGCATCTTCGCCCAGGAGATCGTCCCCGCCTGCCGTGCGAGCGGCATGCTCGCGGCCGCCTACTGCGTGCGCCAGCACCCGGCGGTGACGTTCTGGCGCCGGCTCACCCGGGACCTGCGCGAACGGCGCAAGCCCCCGCTGGTGCTCGTCCGCCGAGGGTTCGCGCTGCTGCGCGACCAGCGCCGGGTGGTCGCCCACGCGGTCTCCCGCGGGTGCACACCGGTCACTCCCGACCAGGCCCTGCACGCCGTCCGCTCGCTGGTCGGCGAGGAGGTGGCGCGATGACCGGGGACTCCGAGCACCGGGAGATTGACGCTTTCGACGGCTCCCTGCGCCAGCCCGACCAGCGCTCCTGCGGCGCAGCCGTCCTGGTGCTCGCCCGGATGCTGCTGGACGACGCGTACGCCGACCTGGTCGTCGCAGGCGTGCACCCCAGCACCGGCCAGCGGTCGGCGGGCGACCTCTCGCAGCGATTCGCCGCCGAGGTGCTCGGGATGCACCGGCGGGTCACCGGCCCGATGGACGCCTCCGGCCGCCTGCAGCTGCCGTGGCCGCGGGCACTCGGCACTCCCCCGTGGGCAGTGGCCCGCCAGCTCTCCGCGACCGCCGGCTCCCACCTGCCGCCGACCCGGTACTCCGTGACACCGATCGGCCGCCGGGCACGCGACGTCTTCGACCGGATCCTCGAGGCCACCGAGTCCGGCCGGCCGGTGCCGCTCTTCGTCGGCAACCGCCTGCTCCCCCGCCACGTGGTGCTCGCGCTCGGCTCGGCCTCCGGCCGCCTGCGCTGCTACGACCCGGCGACCGGCCGGGTCGTGCCGCTGGACCGGACGGCGTTCATCGAGCGCAGGCTGGGCCTCTCCGGCTGGGACCGGCCCTGGCTGGCCGTCCTGCCCCACTGATCCGGCCCCACCGATCCCGCCCCCTGATCAAAGGCGGCGTACCCCGGCTTGATCACCCGGTCGATCAGGTCGAGCCGCTCGTCGAACGGCAGGAACGCCGACTTCATCGCGTTCAGCGTGAACCACTGCAGGTCCCGGAGGCCGTAGCCGAAGGCCTCCACCAACGACCACATCTCGTCGGTCATCGAGGTCTGGCTCATCAGCCGGTTGTCGGTGTTGACCGTGACCCGGAAGCGCAGCGCGGTGAGCAGACCGATCGGGTGCTCGGCGACCGAGGTGGCCGCGCCGGTCTGCACGTTCGAGGCCGGGCACATCTCCAGCGGGATCCGCTTGTCGCGGACGTAGGCGGCCAGTCGGCCCAGCTCCACCGAGCCGTCCTCGCCGACCGTGATGTCGTCGATGATCCGTACGCCGTGCCCGAGCCGGTCGGCGCTGCACCACTGGATCGCCTGCCAGATCGACGGCAGCCCGAACGCCTCGCCGGCGTGGATGGTGAAGTGGAAGTTCTCGCGCTGCAGGTACTCGAAGGCGTCGAGGTGGCGGGTCGGCGGGTAGCCGGCCTCGGCGCCGGCGATGTCGAAGCCCGCCACGCCGCGACCCCGCCAGGCGACGGCCAGCTCGGCGATCTCCCGGGAACGCGCCTGGTGCCGCATGGCGGTCAGCAGCTGCCGGACCACGATCCGGCCACCCGCGGCCTCGCTGGCGGCGTCGAAGCCCTCCTGGACGGCCGCGACCACCTCGTCGAGGGTCAGTCCGCCCTCGACGTGCTGCTCGGGCGCGTAGCGGATCTCGGCGTACACGACGCCGTCGGCGAGGAGGTCCTCCACGCACTCGCGCGCGACCCGGGTCAGAGCCGGGCCGTTCTGCATCACGGCGACGGTGTGGTCGAAGGTCTCGAGGTAGCGCTCGAGGGAGCCGGAGTCCGCGGCGTCGGCGAACCACTGGCCGAGCGCGGTGGCCTCGGTGGCGGGCAGCTGGTGGCCGGCGTCGGCGGCGAGGTCGATGATCGTCTGGGGGCGCAGTCCGCCGTCGAGGTGGTCGTGCAGCAGAACCTTGGGTGCCCGCAGCACCTGGTCACGGGTGGGGGCGGTAGGTTCCGGGTCGTTGGCCGTCATCCGGACATCCAACCACTGACCCATCCCCCACCCGAGCCGAGGAGCCCAGCCCATGCGCGTGTTCAGCACCGTCGACGAGATCACCGCCGCGATCGGCGAGGACCTCGGATCGAGTGACTGGCTGACGATCGACCAGGAGCGCGTCGACACGTTCGCCGACGCCACCGACGACCACCAGTGGATCCACGTCGACGTCGAGCGGGCGGCG